>JBJSXI010000022.1:0-26859 GCA_046086305.1 Ilumatobacteraceae bacterium | reverse complement strand
GAGCGCCCGGGGAACCACCCCGGGCGCTCTGCGAGAACGGGACCGTCGCGCGAAGGGGGCATCGTGAGCGAGTACGCCGTGCAATTGATCGGCATCGAGAAGCGCTTCCCTGGCGTGATCGCCAACCACGATGTCGACCTGGCCGTTCGACCCGCGACGATCCATGCCGTGGTCGGCGAGAACGGGGCCGGCAAGTCGACGCTGATGAAGACGCTGTACGGCATGCAGCGACCCGACAGTGGCCAGGTGCTCGTCGACGGCACCGAGCAGCACTTCCGTTCGCCGAGTGATGCGATCGCCACCGGGATCGGCATGGTGCACCAGCACTTCATGCTCGCCGACAACCTCTCGGTACTCGAGAACGTCGTCCTCGGTGCCGAGCCCACGTCGCACGGTCGGCTCGACCTCGCCGAGGCACGGCGCCGCCTTGTCGGCATCGCCCAATCGGCCGGCATCGCCGTCGACGTCGACACACTCGTCGGTGATCTCGGGGTCGGCCAGCGCCAACGAGTCGAGATCCTCAAGGTGCTCTACCGGGGCGCCCGGATCCTGATCCTCGACGAGCCGACCGCCGTCCTCGTCCCCCAAGAGGTGGACGAGTTGTTCTCCAATCTCCGCCGCCTCGTCGCCGAGGGCGCGACCGTGATCTTCATCTCCCACAAGCTCGATGAAGTGCTCGAGGTGAGCGACGAGATCACCGTGATGCGTGCGGGCACCACCGTGGCCCATGTGTCGCCACACGAGGTCGACCGAGCCCGGCTCGGCGAGCTGATGGTCGGCACCAGCCTCCCCGCCCCCGAACCGCGCCACGGCGCGATGAGCGAACGGGTGGCCCTGCGTGTCAGCGACCTCACAGTCGCCGCACCCGGTCGCCGACCGCTCGTCGACCATGTCGACCTCGCCGTGCACGCCGGTGAGATCCTCGGCGTCGCCGGTGTCGAGGGCAATGGGCAGTTCGAGTTGTGCCGCGCGATCCTCGGCCTCGTCGAGGTGACCGGCACGGTCGAACTCGACGGCGACGACGTCACGCACCTCACGACGCGCGAGCGGTTCAACCGTGCCCTGAGCTACATCCCGTTCGATCGACAGCACGAGGGGCTGATGCTCGACGCACCGCTGTGGGAGAACGTCCTGCTCACCCGCGACGACGAAGTGGGGTTCAACTCCGGACCGTTCGTCAAGGCGGCGGCCGTACGCGCCGCCACGGTCGACGTCATCGAACGCTTCGGTGTGCGCACCCCCGGCGAAACCGTTCCCGTCTACGCCCTCTCGGGCGGCAACCAGCAGAAGCTCCTCGTGGGCCGCGAGTTGAGCAGCTCACCCAAGGTGCTCATCGCCGCCCACCCGACACGCGGGATCGACGTCGGCGCCCAGGCCTCGATCTGGGCCGAACTTCGCCGCGAGCGCGATGCCGGGCTCGCCGTCCTGCTCGTCACGGCCGACCTCGAGGAACTCCTCGCCCTGTCGGACCGCATCGTCGTGATGTTCGACGGACGGATCAATGCAGAGCTGTCACCCGCCGAAGCCACCCCTGAGCTCCTCGGCACCTACATGACCGGAGGCGCCGGCCGATGAATCGGATCCTGCAGCGCATCGTCAACCCGACATCGTCTGAGCGGAGCACCGAACGGGTCATCGTCACCTTCGCCAGTTCGGTCGGTGCGGTCCTCATCGCCTTCGCGATCTCCGGTGTGCTCCTCGCGATCACAGGGAAGAACCCCTTCGACGCCTACGCCAAGATGCTCGAGGTCGGGACGAACTCGACCAAGCTGTACGAGACGGTCGAGCGCGCGACGCCGTTCATCATCGCTGCCGTCGCCGTCGCGATCGGGTTCAAGATGAACCTGTTCAACATCGGTGTGGAGGGCCAGTTCCTGGTCGGCATGTTCTGGGCGGCGGTCATCGGCGCGCAGGTGAACCTGCCAGCCCCGCTGCACGTCGTGTTCTGCCTCCTCGTCGGCGCATTCGCCGGCGCCTGCTGGGCGGGCATCGCGGCATACCTGAAGGTGAAGCGCGGTGTGAACGAGGTGATCAGCACGATCATGCTCAATGCGCTCGCCCTGCAGGTGCTCGATTGGCTGTTCAACGAGTTCTTCCGCTTCGACTCGGGCTCGGGCACGCTCGACGTGCGCACCGAGAAGCTTCCCGAGTCGGCCTGGATGCCCGATCTCGTTGCCGGCCGCATGAACGGCTTCGTCATCGTGTCGCTGCTCGTCGCTGCCGGATTCTGGGTACTCGTCTACCGCACACGGTTCGGGTTCCGCCTGCGGGCCTCGGGCCTCAATGCGGCCGCGGCACAGACCGCCGGGATCAGCGCCTCGCGGATGATCGCCCTGTCGATGCTCATCTCGGGTGCCGTCGCCGGGCTCGCCGGACTGCCCTACCTGCTCGGTGAGGGATACGCCTACGGGACGACCCGGCCGAGTGGCTACGGCTTCACCGGCATCGCGGTCGCGCTGCTCGGTCGGAATCACCCGATCGGCATCGTCGTCGCCGCCCTGCTCTACGGATTCCTCGACGCCGTGGGTGGACCACTGCAGCTCGAGGGCATCCCGTCGTCGATCGTGCGGGTCATCCAGGGGATCACCCTGCTCAGTGTGGTGATCGTCAACGAGGCGGTCGGCCGGTGGTACTCGCGGCGAACCACCGAACGAGCAGCACGTTCTCTGCAGCTCGATGGCGCCGAGGCGGTGTCGGCATGAACGCGCTGTGGCGGACCAAGGCCCGTCGGGCACTCCTCGTCGGTGGCGTTCTGTTCCTCGTGCTGTCGTTCGTCAGAGCGATCACCGACACCGACAGCCTCACCTCGTCGGGCACGATGGGCTCGACGCTGCGCCTCACCGTGCCGATCCTCCTCGCCGGTCTGGCCGGTCTGTGGGCCGAACGCGTGGGTGTCGTGAACATCGGCATCGAGGGAATGATGATCCTCGGTACGTGGTTCGGCGGGTTCGCGGCGTGGCAGTGGGGCGCCTGGGCAGGCCTTGCGTTCGGGATCCTCGGCGGAGTGATCGGCGGGCTCATCCATGCCGTCGCCGTCGTCCGCTTCAACGTCGACCACATCATCTCGGGCGTCGCGCTGAACATCCTCGCCTTCGGCGCGATGCGTTATCTCAGCGAACTTGCCTTCGTCGGTGAACAGGGCGGCGGGATCAGCCAATCGCCCCAACAGATCTCCCGGATCGGCCGGCTCACCCTGCCGTTCCTCGCGGGTGGTCGCCTCGGCGACTGGCGCAGCCCCGACATCCTCGGTTGGCTCGAAGAGCGCCACTGGTTCGTGATCGGCGACGCCGCGGGACTGCTGCGCGGTCTCGTGTACGACGTCTCGTGGGCGACGATCATCGCCCTCCTGCTCGTACCGGCGACGTTCTGGATCCTCTGGCGCACCCGCTTCGGTCTGCGGGTGCGTTCGTCGGGTGAGGCCCCGGCGGCCGCCGAGACTCTCGGGGTGCGCGTCGTACCCCTTCGCTACACGGCACTCGCCATCAGCGGCGGCTTCGCCGGACTCGGCGGCGCCTACCTCGCAGTCGTGTTCTCCTCGTACTACCGCGAGGGACAGACCGCGAGCCGCGGCTACATCGGCCTGGCGACGATGATCTTCGGGAACTGGCGGCCGAGTGGTGTCCTCGGCGGTGCCGCACTCTTCGGATTCGGTGATGCACTCCAGTTGGTCGCGCGAGACGCGCTCCCCAAGCTGTTCCTCTTCTTCGCGATCATCGCCACGGCCATCGCTGTGATCACGGTGCTCCGCCGACGCATCGGTGCGTTCATCGCATCCGCCTCCTTCGCGGTGCTGTTCGGTGTCGCGTTCGCGTTCGTCGAAGAGGTGCCCGAGCCCCTCACCAAGGCAGTGCCGTACCTGCTGACGATCATCGTGCTCGCCACGGCCAGTCAACGGCTCCGCCCACCCGCCCACGCCGGTCGTTCGTTCCGGTCGGGCGAGAGTCGCTGACACCACCGGAGATCCGCTGGACGGCCCCTCTCAATCGATCCCGAACGGCGCTCGCTACCCGCGACCGTCGAGGGCGCCCTTGATGCGCCTGAGCGCGTCGACGACATGATCCTCGGCCACCGTCATCGGGGGGCGCAGCCGCACGGTGAGCGGCCCACACCTCAGGGCGAGCATGTGCCAGTCGCGCTCGAGTGAGTCGACGATCTCGTCACGTCGTGCGGTCGTCGGCAGGTCGAAGGCACAGATGAGCCCCCGACCGCGCACCTGGGTGACCTCTGGGCGTGTCGCGGCGATCTCCCCGAGACCGGCGACGATCTCTTCGCCCCGGCGACGTGCGTTGCCGATCAGGTCGTGCGCGGCGACGAGTTGCAGGATGCGGGTCGAGCGAACCATGTCGACGAGGCCACCGCCCCAGGTGGACGAGATCCGGCCCGACTTCTCGAACACGTTCGAGGCGACCTCGCGGACGCGTCGCCCGGCCATGACGCCGCCGACCTGGACCTTCTTGGCGAACGCAACGACATCGGGCTGCAGGCCGAGCTGCTGGTAGCACCACGGGGTCCCGCAGGTGCCCGCACCGGTCTGGACCTCGTCGACGACGAACAGGGCGTCGTTGTCGTGGGCGATCTGCTGGAGGCCACGCAGGAACCGCTCGCTGAGGTGGCGATCGCCACCCTCGGCCTGGATCGGTTCGACGATGATGCAGGCGATCCGATGTGGGCGGGCGGCGAACCACGCACGCGCGTCGGCGAGGGCGGCGTCCTCGAGCGCCTCGAGAGTTCCGTCGGCGGGGAAGCGGACGGCGGGCGACTCGATCCGGGGCCAGTCGAACTTGGGGAACCGGGCGATCTTGTTCTCGTCGGTGTTGGTCAGGCTCATCGTGTAGCCGCTGCGACCGTGGAACGCATGACGCAGGTGCATCGCCTGGAGGTCTTCACCGACATCGATGCCGGCTGCCTCGTTCTTCTGGTGCTTCCAGTCGAATGCGACCTTGAGTGCGTTCTCGACGGCGAGCGCCCCACCCTCGACGAAGAAGAGGTAGTCGAGCTGTTCATCACCGAGGACCTCGGTGAACGTCAACACGAAGTCCTCGAATGCGTCGGTGCGAAAGTCGCCAGTGGAGGGTTTGTTCGCCCCCACGGTGGCGAGCTTCGCCATGAACGCCTGGTCGTCGACGAGCAGGGGATGATTCATTCCCAACGGGTTCGAGGCATAGAACGTCGCGAAGTCGAGGTACTCGGTCCCGCTGTTCGCGTCGGTGATGTAGGGGCTGCGGCTCTTCTCGAGATCGAGGACGATGTCGTGCCCGAAGTCGGCCATCACCGGTCGTCGTCGCATCGTGTCACCCACGGTTCTTCATGGTACTGGCAGCAGATTCGAGCCCCGCGTCGAGGTCACCGAGCCGTCAACTCGGCGACGGCCTCGACCTCGATCCCGCCTCGCGGGCGCTGGGTGAGCGTGACCGTCACCCGATGCGGACGAGCGGCGCGCATCACCTCGCCGGCGATCTCCGCGGCGAGCGCCTCGGCGAAGATGGCCAGGTCGCGGAAGCGCCACAGGTACAACTTGAGGCTCTTGGACTCGACGCACGAGCCGGCCGGCTCGTACTCGATCTCGATCGTGCTGAGATCCGGCTGTCCGGTCACGGGACAGATCGACGCCAGTTCGTCGGTCCGGAATCGGACGATGTCCACGTTCGGTGGGGCCGGAAAGACCTCGAGATGGTCGATGGCGTGGCGGACCGTCGCACCGAGGACGGTGAGACCGGAGGTGTCGGGCGACTGCATGGTGCAAGGGTAGGCCCACCAGCGGGCGCCGCCTACGCTTCACGTATGGGCAGCTTCCTCTCCGATGATCAGATCGACGCGTACGACCGCGACGGGTTCCTCGTCGTCCCCGACTTCGCTGCGAGCGATGCGCGTCGTCGGCTGCGCGATGCCGCACTGCGCATCGTCGACGAGTTCGAGGTCCCCGAGCGGCCGACGGTGTTCACCACGGCCGAGCAGACACGGGTGAGTGATCGCGACTTCCTCGCCTCGGGACGTGGCGTGTGGTGCTTCTTCGAGGAGGAGGCGTTCGCCGACGACGGAACGCTCGGGCAGGCCAAGGAGTTGAGCATCAACAAGATCGGCCACGCGATGCACGACCTTGTGCCCGAGTTCGAGTCGTTCTCCTACACCCCCGAGCTCGCGGCGGTCGCCGCCGACATCGGCCTTGCCGACGCACTCGCCCTGCAGAGCATGTACATCTTCAAGCAGCCACACATCGGCGGCGAGGTCGGCTGTCACCAGGACGCCACGTTCCTCATCACCGAGCCCATCTCGGTGACGGGATTCTGGTTCGCGATCGAGGATGCGACCCTCGAGAACGGCTGCCTGTGGGCGGCCCCGGGTGGTCACCGCACAACACTCCGTCGCCGCTTCCGCCGCGTCGGCGGCCCAGGTCCCGACGGCGACGCGAGGGGCACCGAGTTCGAGGTCCTCGATGCTGCGCCGCTGCCGAGCCCGCCCGAGGATCTCGTTCCCCTCGAGGTCGCGGCCGGCACCCTCGTCGTGCTGCACGGGCTGCTCCCCCACTGGAGCGACGTCAACCGCTCGTCGGTCTCGCGGCATGCGTACAGCCTCCACTGTGTGTCGGCAGCCGCCGCCTATCCCGAGTCGAATTGGCTGCAGCGCGGCGCCGACCTGCCGCTCCGACGACTCGACCGCCGCGCCGCATGAGCCTCGACATCGCCCGACTTCCCAAGGTCCTGCTCCACGACCACCTCGACGGAGGGCTCCGCCCGCAGACGATCATCGAGTTGGCTGACGAGTACGGCTATCGCGCCCTGCCGAGTCACGACTCGGACGAATTGGCCGCATGGTTCAATCGGGGTGCGAAGCGCAACGACCTCGAGCTCTACCTCGAGACCTTCGCCCACACCGTCGGGGTGATGCAGCACCGTGACGCGATCGAACGGGTGAGTCACGAGTGTGCGGTCGACCTCGCCGCCGACGGCGTCGTGTACGCCGAGGTGCGCATGGCGCCCGAGCTGTGCCTCGAGGCGGGTCTCACCCTCGACGAGGTCGTCGAGGCGATGCTCACCGGCTTCCGCTCCGGGTCCGCCGACTCCGACCTGACCATCCGACTGATCTGTTCGGCGATGCGCACGGCTGCACGCAGTCTCGAGATCGCCCAACTCGCCGTCCGCTGGCGCGATGCGGGTTGTGTGGGCTTCGACATCGCAGGGGCCGAGGCCGGCTATCCCCCCACCCGCCACCTCGATGCATTCCAGTTCGTCCAGCGGGAGAACTTCCACACCACGATCCATGCGGGCGAGGCATTCGGGCTCCCGAGCATCTGGGAGGCCGTCCAGTTCTGCGGCGCCGAGCGCCTCGGTCACGGGGTGCGGATCGTCGATGACATCACCGGTCCACCCGGTGACGAGCAGCTCGGTCGGCTCGCCTCATTCGTCCGCGACCGGCGGATCCCCCTCGAGCTGTGCCCGACCAGCAATGTCGGTACCGGGGTGTGCGCCAGCATCGCCGAGCATCCGATCGGGATGCTCCGCCGGCTGCGATTCCGGGTGACGCTGAACACCGACAACCGCCTCATGAGTGCGACCTCGATGACCAACGAGATGCGTCAGCTGCACGAGGCATTCGGGTGGGGACTCGACGACTTCGAGTGGCTGACGGTGAACGCGATGAAGAGCGCTTTCATCCCCCACCCCGAACGCCTCACCCTGATCAACGACGTCATCAAGCCCCGCTACGCCGCGGCTCGCCGCGGCGAGCTGTGAATCTGGCACACTCGGCTCATGCCGGTCGCTCTCCACGTCGTCGATCATCCACTCATCGCTGACGCACTCGGTCGACTGCGGTCGACGTCGACGCCGAACGCCCTGTTCCGCCAGGAGCTGTCGCGGCTCGGCACATTGCTGCTCGCCGAGGCCACCCGGACCCTGCCGACGCATCTCGTGAGTGTCGCCACCCCGCTTGCCGAGGCACCCGCCCGGGTCCTCGGTGTGCAACCCGTGGTCGTGCCCGTGCTGCGCGCCGGGCTCGGGTTCCTCGCCGCAGCACAGGAGCTGCTCCCCGACGCCGACATCGGTTTCATCGGCGTCGCTCGCGACGAGGCGACCCATCAGCCCAAGCCGTATGTCAACAAGCTGCCCGACACGCTCGTCGGACGTCCCTGCATCGTGCTCGACCCGATGCTCGCCACGGGAGGTTCACTCGTGCACACGTGCGAGTTGCTCGTCGAACGCGGTGCCACGGGCACCATCAGTGTGGTCTGCGCGCTCGCGGCACCCGAGGGGATCGCCCGACTCGAGGAGTCGGGGCTCGATCTCGCGGTGTACACCGCCGCACTCGACGATCGACTCGACGAGCGAGCGTTCATCGTGCCCGGTCTCGGCGACGCCGGCGACCGGCAGTTCGGCCAGCCGGCCGGCTGACTCAGCGCAGTCGCATCTGCGGCTCACCGAGTGCGGTGAGCCCGGTTGTCGACTGCGTACACGATCCGCCCTTGGGGGCACCGCCGTTCCACGCCTGACGCACGCAGTTGCGCAGCGCCTTGGCACCCCACCAATTCGGGTGCAGGCTCTCCTGGACCGAGTACGGACCGCCGACGGTGCTGAGCGTGCGGATCTGGGCGACCCACTCGGTGCGGTCGACGGCACCGGTCGACGTCCAGTTGGCGAGACCGGTGCGCTCCATCAGGTCGACACCCTTCTCGCACAGCCGGCGCCCGTTGAGTGCCGCAGCGATGTTCAGGACCTTCACATTGCCCGAGCCATTGGCCCCGGTGGCTGCGTTCGTGACGGCGCTGTTGATGCGCGTCAGCATGGTCGAGTTGGCCCAGTCGGCATCGCGGTTCCAGAACCCGCATCCTCCGGTCGACTGGCGGGTGAACCCGCTCTCGCCGTAGCGGAACGATGCTCCCGGCGGCAACGGTGACGGATAGGTCTGGACGACGATCGTGTACTGCGCCGTCGTGTAGCCCGCACGCGACATCGCCAGCTTCACGTTCTCGAGCGCCGTCCTGATGTCGGCGGTGCGTGCCGTGACATTCGCCGAGCTGAAATTCGACGAGACCGATGAGTCGTCGTAGCAGTAGTTCGGCCACCACGAAGGCGAGGTGAGGAAGTTGGTCACACACTGTTGGACGATCGACGCGAAGTTGAAGTCGTTGCCGCCGATCGACACGACGATCATCCGGACGTTGTTCACCGCAGCGAACTTCTGCAGCATCAGCGCCTGACCCTCATAGGCGCCCGATGCGAAGAAATCGAGACCCGGCTTGAAGGTCCCGTCACCCGACAGGCGACTCGTCGTACGCGCGCCCGAGCAGGCGAGGTTGAGGCTGTTCACGCCGCCGCCGATGTGGATCTCGGCCGCCGTCGAACGGTGGCATCCGGGGATCGTCTCGGCCGCACCACCCGCATCGAGGTACGCCCCTGCGCCGCCCGCATCGACCGATGACGAGCTCGAGTTGCTGTTCCCCGCCCACCGTCCGGCCTCACCGGAGATGTACGAGTCGCCGAGGCTGACGACCCACGGCGCACCGACGCCCGGCCCGTCGGCCGCGGCGGGTGTCGACACCGACACGACACCGGGGGCCGTGACGACGAGGGTCGTGACGACCGCAAGGAGACGTGCATGGATCCGCCGCATGGAACGAATCCTAGGTGAGTCGTGCCGCCAGCAGGTCGACGAGGGGCCCCGGATCCTCATCGATGCCCTCGGCATAGAGCTTCACCTTGGGTTCGGTCCCGCTCGGGCGGACCTGCAGCCGCACGCGGTCGCCACACTGCAGGCGGAGCAGTCCGGCCTCGTCGAACCACTCGACGGTGGTGACGGCGAGACCGTCGAGGTGATCGGGTGGATCGGCGCGGAGTCGGTCGACGGCGGCCCGTGCGGCAACCGGATCCATACGCAGCGAGCGCTCGACCATCACATGGCGGCCGTGGCGTGCGGCGAGTGCATCGAGGCGATCCTGCAGGGTGCACCCCTCGGCGGCGGCGACCGCAGCCACCTCGCCGAGCATCACCGCGGCGGTGATGCCGTCCTTGTCGAGGGGTCGATCGGTGACGAGGTAGCCGAGTGCCTGCTCGTAGCCGAAGACGAAACGCAATTCGGGATGGCTGAGCGCCGTGTGGGCGATCCACTTGAAGCCGGTGAACGTCTCGAGACAGGTCACGCCGTGGTCGGCCGCGATCCGCCCGAGCATCGACGACGACACGAGTGTGGTGACGACCAGTCGATCGTCGCCGCTCGTGTGACGCAGCACGTGCTCGGCGAGCAGCCATCCGATCTCGTCACCACCGAGTCGCCGCCACCCACCGTCGCGCGTGGGAATGGCTGCACCGAGCCGGTCGGCGTCGGGGTCGTTCGCCAGCGCGAGCACTGCGCCCGATGCGGCAGCGACCTCGAGCAGCAAATCCATCGCCCCGGGCTCCTCGGGATTCGGGAAGTCGACGGTGGGGAACGTGCCGTCGGGGGTGTGCTGCGCGGTCACGACAACGGGTGGCGGCAGGCCAGCCGCAGCGAAGGCCGCGAGCAGCAGGTCGCCGCCCACTCCGTGCAGTGCCGTATACGCGGTCGGCACGCCGGGGACGTCCGGCCGGAGGCGCAGATGCGCCACGGCATCGAGGTACGTCGCGCGCTCTGGCGGCCCGACCGTCGTGATGAGGGGATGGCCGGGATCGGCGAGCGCGACGTCGCACGGGTCGACAACATCGATGCACGCTGCAATGTCGACGTCGGCCGGCGGCACGATCTGCGCGCCGGTGCCGAGATAGACCTTGTAGCCGTTGTCGGCCGGCGGGTTGTGCGACGCGGTGACCATCACACCTGCGGCCGCGCCCGTCGAGGTGATGCTCGTGGCGAGGAGCGGCGTCGGCACGGGTGCGTCGAACAGCAGCGCCCGGACACCGCGCGCCGCGCACACCCTGGCGGTGTCGAGCGCGAACGTGTCGCTCTTGCGTCGCACGTCGAACCCGATCACGACGCCGCGGCTCGCCGCGTCGGGGACGGTCGCGAGTAGGTGATCGACGAGGCCCGCCGCCGCCTGACGCACGACGAGGCGGTTCATCCGCTGTGGGCCCGCACCCACCGCAGCGCGCAGACCCGCGGTGCCGAACTGCAGTCGCCCCGTGAAGCGCGCGGCGAGCACCTCGGCCGGTCCCTCGAGCAGGTCGACGATCTCGGCGCGCATGTCGTCGTCGGGTTCGGCGGCCAGCCAGCGGCGGGCCAGATCGGCAGGGGTCATTCGAGCAGCGTCCTCAGTTCGACGAGCGGCCGCGGACCGACGTGTGAGATCACCTCCGCCGCCGCGATCGCGCCGAGCGTTGCACACCGATAGAGGTCGTCGCCACGTGTGAGCCCGTAGAGGAACCCGGCGGCGAACAGATCGCCGGCCCCGGTGGTGTCGAGCACCTGCTCGACGGGAACCGCAGGCGTCGGGATCACCTCGTCGGGGGTGACGACCACACAACCCTCTGCGCCGACCGTGACCACGGCGAGCTGGCAGTCGTCACGTACGCGGCGCAGCGCGGTCGCCAGCGAGTCGACCTGATAGAGCGAGACCAGTTCGTCGGCGTTGCCGAAGAGGATGTCGACCTCGTCGGCCACGAGGGCGCGGAAGTCGTCACGGTGACGGTCGACGCAGAACGAGTCGCTCAGGGTGAGCGACACCCTCCGACCGTGTTCGTGGGCCACGGCAGCGGCGTGGCGGAACGCTTCCTTCGCTGCCGGCCGGTCGTAGAGGTACCCCTCCATGTACAGCACGGCACCGGAGGCAACCGTCGCCGTGTCGATGTCGTCGGGTCGCAGCAGCGACGACACCCCGAGATAGGTGTTCATCGTCCGCTGCGCATCCGGTGTGACGACGATGATGCACCGCCCGGTCGGCACTCCCGACTCGGGCGTACCCGGCCGGAACTGCACCCCGACGGCGCGCAGGTCGTGGCCGAACACGGCACCGAGTTCGTCGTCGCTCACCTTGCCGATGTAGGCGGCCCGTCCCCCGAGGCTTGCCACACCGGTCATCGTGTTCGCCGCCGACCCACCGCTCATCTCGACGGCGGTCCCGAGCGCACGGTAGAGGTGCAACGCGCGATCGGTGTCGACAAGCGTCATCGACCCCTTGACGAGCTCATGCCGATCGATGAACCGTTCGTCGGCATGGGCGATGACGTCGACGAGTGCGTTGCCGATGCCGACCACATCGAACTCGGGGGGTGCGGGCACGACGGGGAACCTTACCCCCGGCCCACGGATAGCGTGGGGTGGGTGACCGACGGAGCCCTCAGCCCTCATCGCCTCCCTCGTGAGGTCCGCCCGCATCGTTACTCCCTCGCGCTCGAACCCGATCTGGCTGCAGCGAGCTTCGTCGGCCATGTCGTCATCGATGCAACGGTCGAGCGTCCGGTCGACCGCATCGTCATGCACGCAGCCGACCTCGAGATCCGCACGGTGCACGTCGAGGGTCGCGAGGTCGAGTGCAGCCTCGATCCCGATACCGAGCGACTGACGATCCTCGGCCACGTGCCCGAGGGCCCGGTGAGCATCGAGATCAGTTTCGCCGGGGTCCTCAACGACAAGTTGTGCGGTTGGTATCGCAGCACGTTCCGCGATGCCGATGGGCACGAGCACGTCATCGCCGCATCGCAGATGCAGGCGACCGACTGTCGGCGTGCCTTCCCCTGTTTCGACGAGCCCGAGTTCAAAGCCGTGTTCGACGTGACGCTGGTGATCGAGCCCGATCTGCTCGCCGTGTCGAACGGGCCCGAGGTCGAGCGCCTCGAGCAGCCCGGTGGCAAGGTTGCCGTGCGCTTCGCGCCGACGATGCCGATGAGCACCTATCTCGTCGCGTTCGTCGTCGGACCGCTCGAGGCGACCGAGCCCGTGCTGGTCCCCCGCGTGCACGGTGGCGATCCGATCCCGTTGCGCATCGTGCACGTGCCCGGCAAGTCCCATCTCACTGCGTTCGGACTCGACGTCGGTCGCTTCGCCATCGACTGGTACGAGCGGTACTACGGCATCCCCTATCCGACCGAGAAGTGCGACATGATCGCCCTGCCCGACTTTGCCGCCGGAGCGATGGAGAACCTCGGCTGCATCACCTACCGCGAGAGCCTGCTGCTCGCCGATCCGGCTGCGAGCACCCAGGTCGAACTGCAGAATCTGGCCGATGTCATCACCCACGAACTCGCCCACATGTGGTTCGGCGATCTGGTGACGATGCGCTGGTGGAACGGCATCTGGTTGAACGAGGCATTCGCGACCTTCATGGAGGTCGCCTGCTGCGCCGACTACCGGCCCGAGTGGGAGCGTTGGACGAGCTTCAGCCTCGAACGCAGCGCGGCCTTCGAGGTCGACTCGCTGGCGAGCACCCGCAGTGTCGAGTTCCCCGTCGAAGCTCCCGAGGACTGTGAGGGCATGTTCGACGTGCTCACCTATCAGAAGGGCGGATCACTGCTCCGGATGCTCGAGCAGTGCCTCGGACCCGAGGCGTTCCGTCGCGGGGTGAGCCACTACCTCACCCGTCACGAATACGCGAACACCGAGACCGCCGACCTGTGGGATGCCATCGAGGCCGTCAACCCCGATACTCCCGTTCGCCGGCTGATGGACAGCTGGATCTGGCAGCCCGGCTACCCACTGGTGACGGCGCGACTCGTCGGTTCGACCCTCGTGCTCGACCAGCACCGCTACGCCTATGGCGACAGCGACGACGACACCCTGTTCGTGGTGCCGCTGCACGTTCGTCTCGACGGTGTCGAGCACAAGGTGATCCTCGACGAGCGCGAAGTGCGCATCGATCTCCCATCGGCCGACTGCGCCGTCGTCGTCAACGCCGGGGGCCACGGATTCGTGCGCGTGGCATACGACTCGACGCTCAGGGCCCGGCTCGAGCGTCAGCTCACCGACCTCGGCACGGTCGACCGCTACAACCTCGTCGACGACGCATGGAACGAGGTCGTCGCGGGCCGCCTCGGCGCTGCCGACCTCCTCGACTTCCTCGAGGGGTTCGTGGGCGAGCGCGACCTCGCCGTGTGGCAGGTGATCCTGCAGGCCATCAGCGGCGTCGGTCGACTCGTCGAGGTCGACTCGGCGGCATATGCCGCGCTCCAGTCGCGTACGACCGCACTCCTCGGTCCTGCGCTCGCCGACCTCGGCTGGGAGCCCGTCGCCGGCGAGACCGACCTGCGCGCCAAACTGCGCGGGCTCCTCGTGACCGGGCTGGCAGTCCTCGGCGGTGACCTCGACGCCGTGGCCCGCTGTCGAGAGATCCTCGAGCACGGCACCGACCCCGAACTCGTCGCCGCGTCGACCCGTGCGCTGGCGGCCCACGGGACCGACGACGACTACGACCAGTTCCTCCACCGGTTCCGCACCGCAGAGACACCCCAGGAACAACTGCGGTTCATGTACGCCCTCGCCGAGTTCCCCGACGAGGCACAGATCCGCCGCACCATCGAACTCGCCTTCTCCGGTGAGGTGAAGACCCAGAACGCGCCGTTCCTCCTCAATCGATGCATCACCAATCGACGCCACGGTGTGCTCGCCTGGCGCGAGGTGCAGCGCCGGTGGACCGAGGCCACCACTGCGTTCCCCGACAACTCGATCGTGCGCATGGTCGACCCGGTGAAGGTGCTCACGGACCGCGCGGTGGTCACCGAGGTGCAGGGCTTCTTCAGCGAGCACCCCATTCCTCAGGCAGCCACGACCCTGGCCCAGGTGCTCGAACGTCAGCGGGTCAACGCCGACCTGCGCGACCGCGAGGCAGACGCGCTCGCCGCGGCACTTGCCGCGAGCTGACGCTCAGACGAACTGCGCCCACTGCTCGAGGGGCATTCGCATCGAGCGCAGCGTGTTCACCGGTGCCGACCGATCGGCCCGGCCGATGGCCATCCCACAGAACAGCATCTCGTTCTCGGGTGCGCCGACGAACTCGCGGATCGCGCCGTGGCGCACCGACCAGTACTCCTGCGCGCACGTGTCGAGCCCGCGCTCGACGGCGAGGAGCATGAGGGTCTGCAGGAACATCCCGAGATCCGACCACTGCGGAGGACCCATCTGCCGATCCACGAAGCAGAAGAGCGCTGCGGGGGCTCCGAAGAAATCGTTGTTCTTGGCGAACTGCCGGAGACGGGCCTCCTTGTCCTCACGAGGAATGCCGAGCAGCGCATACATCTGCTCGCCGAGCGCAAATCGATTCGTGCGGTACGGCTCGGTGAGCCCCGACGGATAGATGTCGTACTCGGTCGGCTCGAGCGGTGGTCTGGTCGGGAGGAACTCGCGCAGACGCACCATCGACGCGCCGTTGACGACGTAGATCCGCCACGGCTGCAGATTCCCTCCGCTCGGCGCTCTCGCCGCATCTTCGAGCAGCGCGCGCAGGTCGGCATCGTCGATCGGATCGGGCAGGAACTCGCGAATCGATGCGCGACGGTGTACGGCAGTGACGACGTCCATCGGGCGGACGCTAGTGGTCGAGCGTCTCCACGACGAGCGCACCGTCACCGTGCTGGGCGCGCAGGACCTTCTTGTCGAACTTGCCGACGCTGGTCTTCGGCACGGCATCGACGAAGGCCCAGCGCTCGGGCAGCCAGAAGCGCGCGGTGCGGTCGGCGAGCCAGGTACGCAGTTCGGCCGCGGTGACCGTGGCGCCCGGCTTGCGCACGACACATGCAAGGGGACGCTCGTCCCATCGCTCGTCGGGCACGCCGATCACCGCGGCCTCGAGCACGCCGGGATGGCCCATGATGGTGTTCTCGAGATCGACCGAGCTGACCCACTCGCCACCCGACTTGATGACGTCCTTGGCCCGGTCGCTGATCATGACGAACCCGTTCGGCATGATCGACGCGACATCACCCGTGCGCAGCCACCCGTCGTGGAAGCGGTCGGGATCGTCGACCATGTAGTAACTCGCCGTCACCCACGGACCGCGCACCTCGATCTCGCCGAGGGCGGTGCCGTCCCACGGTTGTTCCGCCCCGGTGTCGTCGGTGATGCGCATCTCGACGCCGGGCAGCACCCGACCCGTCTTCACCCGCCAGTCGCTCTCGGTGAGATCGCCGCGCTCCTTGGGTGGATTGCCGATCGCGGCGACCGGGCTCGTCTCGGTCATCCCCCACCCCTGCACCATCGGCACACCGAACGTGTCGCGGAATCCCTCGATCAACCCGCGCGGCACCGCCGACCCTCCCGACATGACGAGGCGGAACGAGCTCATATCGGTGTCGGGGGCATTGTGCAGCAGATCGTTCATCACGGTCGGTACGGCACCGGTGATCGTCGGTCGTGTCTCGGTGATGATGCGCGACAAAGGGGCCGCCTGCAGGAACTGCTGCGGGAAGACCAGATCGGCGCCGACCATCCACGCGGCATACGGCATGCCCCACGCGTTGGCGTGGAACATGGGGACGATCGCGAGGAGACGGTCGGTCTCGGCGAGCGCGACATTCGCGGTGCTGGTGACCACCAGCGAGTGCAGGTACGAACTGCGGTGGCTGTACATGACCCCTTTGGGGTTTCCGGTCGTGCCGCTCGTGTAGCACATCGCGGCGCCGGCTGATTCGGCGATGTCGGGATACGCATAGCCACCGGACTCGGCAGCGAGCAGTTCGTCGTAGTCGAGTGTGTCCGAACCGAGCGAGGTCGCATCGCCGGGACCCTTGACAATGATGTGCTCGACCGTCGTCAACTGATCGCGCACGCGGGCGAGCAACGGTGCGATCGACGCGTCGACGATGATGACGCGATCCTCTGCGTGGTTGATGACGTAGGCCAGTTGCTCGGGGAACAGCCGAACGTTCAAGGTATGCAGGATCGCCCCCATGCACGGCACGGCGAGGTATGCCTCCATGTGGGTCTGGTTGTTCCACATGAACGTGCCAACCCGATCGCCGATCCCGATCCCGAGTCGGCGCAATGCGGCGGCGAGCCGATCGGCGCGATCGGCCACCTCTGCGAACGAACTGTCCACATAGCCGTCGCCGGTGAAGGTGATGATCCGGCTGGCCGCATGGACACGGCGACCGAAGTCGAACACCGACCGCAACGTCAACTGGTAGTCATCCATCATCGTGCTGGAGATGGTCATCCCTGTGCCCCCCGTGTCCTGAGCCCCTGAGTCGCCGAGCCCCCGTGCCGCCCCCGCGGCAACGATGGTGAAGACTACGACACCGTGATCGACACCTCTACGGCCGGCGAACTGGCCCGACTCGTCGACGAGGCACGCCGGGAGTGCGGGTGTACGCAGCTGGCGTGGGCCATTGCGGTCGATGGCCGACCGGTCATCGGCGAGCACCACGACACCGTGTTCCGTATCGCGTCGATGACCAAGAGCTTCACGGCGGCGGCCGTGCTCGCCCTGCGCGACGACCGGCTGCTCGACCTCGACGTACCGGTCGCGACCTACGCACCCGAACTCGCCAGCATCGTCGGCCCGGACGACTCGCCGCCGATCACCCTGCGCCATCTCCTCTCGATGTCGTCGGGACTGGCGACCGACGATCCGTGGGCCGATCGCCACCTCGACATCGACGAGGCCGCGATCGATGCCGTGTACGCATCGGGACTGCACTTCGCCCGCCGCGTCGGCCTCGGCTTCGAGTACTCGAACCTCGGCTTCGCGATGATCGGCCGTGTGGTCCGCCGTGCCACCGGGCGGCCGCTGCAGGATCACGTGACCGAACGCCTCCTGCGTCCGCTCGGCCTCACGTCGACGGGTTGGCACCCGCCTACCGGAGGTGACGTTGCGCGACCGCACCGTCGAGTCGACGGGGTCACTGCGCTCGATCCACTCGAACCGCTCGGTGACGGTGAAATCTCGCCGATGGGTGGGTTGTGGAGCACCGTGCGCGATCTCGCCGCGTGGATCCACTGGCTCGACGGTGGTGCAGAGGGCGCGCTCGCCATGTCGTCGCGACGCAAGATGTCGCGGCCGCACACGCACATGGGCACTCCTGTCGTCGCCGGTCGCCCCGCCCCGACCGCCTACGGACTCGGCCTCCACGTTCGCGACGATCCCGATCTCGGCCGGGTCGTGTCGCACTCGGGCGGGTTGCCCGGATTCGGATCGAACATGCGCTGGGTGGTCGGACGCGGCGTCGGCGCGATCGCGCTCGCCGACGTCACCTACGCGCCGATGTGGGATCTGACGATGCGTCTGCTGCTCGCCACCACCGAGCCGCTCCACGCGGCTGACGAGATCGTCGTGGTCACCCGCCGCCTCGTCGCGCTCCTCGACGACTGGTCCACGACAACCGCGGCCACGCTGTTCGCCGACAACGTTGCGCTCGACATCGATCTCGATCGCCGTGCACGCGATGCCCGGGCCGTGATCGCCACCCACGGTCGACTCTCGTGCCACGCTGTCCAGCCCGCGTCGCGCACGTCGGCCACTGCCGAGGTCGTCGCCGACGATGCCAGCCGGTGGCGGCTCACGGTGCAGCTTGCCCCGGTGGGTGGGGTGCAGACGTACGAGTTCGCGCCCTGGTGAGACGTCCGAGTGGCGTGCGCGGTTCGGCGAGTCCGTCGATGATGTCGAAGTGGTGCAGTCCGGCACACTCGATCGTCTCCACCGACACGCCGGCGCCAGCGAGTACTTCGGCGTAGCGCACCGACTGCGCGGCGAACGCCGCCGTGTCGAGCTGACCCCACGCGACCACGACTTCGGGAGCGGCGGCGCCCTGACGCACACCGCGTAGGACCGGACTCAACGCAATGGCCTCGTCGACCGCCAGCCCGAGCGGCTGGTTCACGGTCGTGTGCACGATCGGGCGCAGGTCGTAGACGCCGCTGACGAGGACCACCCGACTGATCTCCACCGGTGGCGCGGCGACGAGTGTCGCCATGGCCACGAGGTGCGCGCCGGCCGAGTGCCCGGCGACGACCAACGGTCCACCCGACCGCTCGGCGACCAATCGGAGTGCCTCGGTGCACTCGGCGACCATGGTCGTGATCCCCGCCGCCGGGGCGAGGGTGTACTCGACGGCCGCATATCCCCAGCCGGCGTCCACGGCAGGGGGCGCCGGCACGAGTGACGCCGCCGCCGAGAGCGCCTGCCAGTAGCCGCCGTGGACGAACACGAGTGTCGGACTCCCGGCGACGAGCAGCGTGCCACCGGGTAGGTGCTCGAGGCGGGAACCCCACCCCGCAGCGATCGCCGCACTCTGGTGGCGATAGCGGGCGAGGTGCGGATCTGCGGTGCCCCCGGCGCGCGAACTCGGCGAGTACTCCCGCTCGAGGGTCTCGTCGGGCCGGTTCCCCTCGTTCATGGTGCGCACGGTACGCCACCGGGACTTTGGTCCCGTCCGGGAGGGACCTCCCGACCCTGACCCCGTTGCGGGGGTCTCGGTACCCTCGCCGACGTGTCTGTGAACCGCACCTCCCGTCCGCTCACCCTCCGCGCCGCTGCAGGCCTCGCCGCCGCAGGCCTCGTCATGCTCCCGGCCTGCGCCGACGACCCGAACGACGCCGTCACGACGACGGCGGCGCCGACCACCACGACGGCGGGGGCGACAACGACAACACCGCTGCCCATGGGTGACGTCGTCGCCACGGCGCTGACGAATCAGGTGTTCACCCAGTTGGCCGGCATGGTCGTCGATGCCGGACTCGTGGAGACCCTGCGCGGTGGCCCCTTCACGGTGTTCGCCCCGACGGACGATGCCTTCGCCCGGCTGCCCCTCGAGGTGCTGCGCGCTGTCCAGGACTTCGACGCCGACGGTGACGGAGTGAAGGAACTCGTCGCCACCGTCCTCCTGCACCATGTCGTGCCCGGCGCGATCTCTCCCGACCAGTTGACGGCGGGCGAGTTGACGACGGCGGCCGGCACGACACTCGCCGTGACCGAGGTCGACGGCCAGCTCTACGTCGAGGGTAACCCCGTCGGCGCCGGTGTCGAGGCGACCAACGGCTGGGTGTACGTGATGGGCGACGTCCTCGTCCCGGCCATCGGCGACATCTTCACCGTTGCGACCACACTGCCCGGGTTCGCCACCTTGGCCGAGCTCGTCACGACCGCCGAACTGGTCGAGACGCTCCAGGGCGAGGGCCCCTTCACGGTGTTCGCCCCGGTGGATGCAGCCTTCACCGCGCTGCCGGCCGCCACGCTCGAGGCCGTGCTCGCCGACCCCGCCCTGCTCGCCACGGTGCTCACCTACCACGTGCTCCCCGGTGCCCTGACGATCGATCAACTCCCGCCAGGCACCTACACCACGGTCGCCGGGGTCGACCTGACGATCACCCGTGATGCCGACGGTCGCACCCTCGTGGATGGCACCCCGATCCTCGTGCAGAACGTCCGGGCCACCAACGGTGTGATCCACGTGATCGGCGCCGTGCTCGTTCCGGCCGGCTGATCGCAAACTCCGGATGACGGTGCCATGCTGGCACGGTCATGAGCACATCCCCGGGGCAGCGCGATCCTGCCCGGCTCGACCTCGTCTGGCCCGCCGACCTTCCGATCACCGCGTGGCACGACGAGTTGCTCGCGGCGGTGCGCGACCACCAGGTCGTCGTCGTCGCGGGTGAGACCGGATCGGGCAAGAGCACCCAGCTGCCGAAGCTGGCCCTCGAACTGGGGCGCGGCACCGACCGGCTGATCGGACACACCCAGCCGCGCCGGGTCGCGGCGCGCGCCATCGCCGAGCGCCTCGCCGCAGAGGTCGGCAGCGAACTCGGCGACGCCGTCGGGTACACGGTTCGCTTCACCGACACGGTGGGGCCACAGACGTTCGTGCGCGTGATGACCGACGGGATCCTGCTCGCCGAGATCCAGCGCGACCGTCGTCTCAGCCGCTACGACACGCTGATCATCGACGAGGCCCACGAGCGGAGCCTGAACATCGACTTCCTCCTCGGCTATCTGCGCCGGCTGCTGCCCCAGCGACGGGACCTGAAGGTGATCATCACCTCGGCCACGATCGACACGGCGCGCATCGCAGCCCACTTCGCCACCGACGGCGTGCCCGCGCCGGTCGTCGAGGTGAGCGGACGGGCGTATCCGGTCGACATCCGGTACCGACCGATCGAGGAGGGTGGCGATCAGGTGCAGGCCGTCGTCGACGCCGTGGATGAACTCGAGGGGGATGTCCTCGCGTTCTTCAGCGGTGAACGCGAGATCCACGATGCCGCCGATGCGCTCCGGCGTCACGCCGCCGACCGCGGCAGACCGCTCGAGGTGCTCCCCCTCTACTCGCGGCTGTCGGCCGCAGAACAGCACCGCATCTTCGAACCTCATCGGACGAGACGGGTCGTGCTGAGCACGAACATCGCCGAGACCTCGCTCACCGTGCCGGGAATTCGCGCCGTGGTGGATGTGGGCACGGCGCGGATCAGCCGTTACAGCACCCGCTCGAAGGTGCAGCGACTGCCAATCGAACCCGTGTCGCAGGCGTCGGCCGACCAGCGCGCCGGACGATGCGGACGCCTCGGACCCGGTGTGTGCATCCGCCTCTATGCCGAGGACGACTACGCCACGCGGCCGCGTTTCACCGAGCCGGAGATCCTTCGCACGAACCTCGCCTCGGTCATCCTGCAGATGACGGCACTCGGCCTCGGCGACATCGCCGACTTCCCGTTCCTCGACCCTCCCGACCCCCGAGCGGTGAGGGCCGGATACGCACTCCTCGAAGAACTCGGGGCCCTCACCCCGGGGACGCAGACTCTCACCACGATCGGCCGACGTCTCGCCCGCCTGCCGGTCGACCCACGCCTCGGACGCATGGTGCTCGAGGCTGATCGACTCGACTGTGTGCGCGAGGTGATCATCATCGCCGCGGCGTTGAGCATCCAGGACCCTCGCGAGCGGCCGGCCGAGCAGCGCGCAGCTGCCGACGAGCTGCACCGTCGCTTCGTCGTGGAGGGCAGCGACTTCCTCACGTTCGTACGTCTGTGGGATCACCTGCGTGCCCAGCAGCAGGAGTTGTCCGGTACACGATTCCGACGGATGTGTCGCGACGAGTTCCTCCACTATCTGCGCGTGCGCGAGTGGCAGGACGTCGTCGGTCAGTTGCGATCGGTCGCGGCCGACCTCGGGATCCACGGCGGCACCGAGACCGCCCACCCCGACCGCGTCCACCAGGCGATCCTCGCCGGCATGCTCAGCCACCTCGGGATGCGCGACACCGCCACCCGCGACTACCGCGGCGCGCAGGGCACCCGCTTCACCCTTGCTGGCGGCACCGCCGTTGCGGGCGCACCGCCTCGCTGGGTGGTGGCCGCCGAACTCGTCGGGACCGACCGCGTGCGCGCCCGGGTGGTGGCTGCGATCCGGCCCGAGTGGGCCGAGCGGATCGCGCCACACCTCGTCCGTCGCTCGCACGGCGACCCGTGGTGGGATCCGCAGCGGGGCGGCGCCGTCTGTCGCGAGCAGGTGATGCTCTACGGCCTCCCGATTGCGACACGCACGATCGGCTACGAGCGGATCGATGCTGCCGCCGCACGCGCCGAGTTCATCCGCTGCGCCCTCGTCGACGGCGACTGGACCACACGCCACGCCGTCCTCGAGCGCAACCGTGCGTTGCTCGACGAGTTGGCGGCGACCTGGGAGCGCAGTCGTCAGGCCGCGCCGATCGACGACGACACCGTCGCGGCGTTCTACGAGGCTCGACTCGGCGCCTCGGTGGTGAACGGTCGCGAGTTCGACCGCTGGTGGCGAGCGACGCGAGATCGCGATCCCGACCTGCTGACGATGACACCCGAGAAGCTCGCCCCCGACGCGGCACCCGACCCCCACGCCTTTCCGACACGGTGGCAGATCGGCGAGCGTGCACTTGCGGTCAGCTATCGCTTCGAGCCCGGCGCCGACGACGATGGCGCGACGGTGCATGTGCCGCTGGCGGTCCTGCCGTCGCTCGACGAGGCCGACTTCGACTGGCACGTGCCGGGATATCGCGACGAACTCGTCACCACCCTCCTGCGCTCGCTCCCCAAGGAGTACCGGCGCGACCTCGTGCCGATGAACGATGTGATCGAGCAGGTGAAACAGCTCACCTCGACACCGGTCGGGCCGCTCGGCTTCGCGATGTCGAACGCAGTTGCCCGCGCCGCGCGCGTCGATGTGCCGGCGCGCGAGTTCCGCCTCGAGTTCCTTCCTCCACACCTCCGTGTCCGGTTCGCAGTGACCGACGATTCCGGCACCGTCGTCGCCGCTGGTCGTGACCTACCGGCACTGCGTGCCCGACTCGCCGGTCAGGTGCGCCGGGCCGTTGCCCGCGCCGTCCCACTCGACGAACGTCGCGGCATCACCACGTGGGACCTCGGAGTACTGCCGCGTGTCGTCACCGCCGATGGTCCGACACCCGTGCGCGGCTATCCGGCGCTCCTCGACGACGGTGACAGCGTGAGTCTGCGGATCCTCGCCGATCCCGATCTCCAAGAGCGCGCCATGCACGGCGGGATCCGCCGGCTCCTCCTGCTCGGCTGTCCGGTGAGGACGCGGATCCTCCACCAGCATCTCGACGAGCCCGCACGGAATGCGATCCGCGCTGCCGGCCTCACGCTCGACGCCCTCGGTGACGAATGCCTCACTGCGGCCGCCGACCGGATCGTGTCGATGCACACCCGCCGTCACGGCACGGTCCAGTCGGGCGACGACTTCGCAGTCGTGGCAGCGACCGCGCGCCGCGAGTTGGCCGATGCGGCGTCCCGGGCGATGGCGACGGCTGCCGAGATCTGCGCCGCCGCCGTCGGCGTGCGCGGCCGGCTCGAACGGCTCGTGTCACCGTCGGTCGCCGTTGCGGCTGCGGACGCCGATGCGCATCTCGGGCGTCTGGTGCGACGCGGGTTCGTCACCACGGCGGGCATCGATCGGCTGTCGGACGTGCTGCGCTACGTGCGGGCCATCGACCACCGGCTCACCAAGGTGGTCGAGGATCCCGCGCGCGACGGTCGACTCCTCGCCGACGTCGTCGCACTCGAGGCCGACTATCGCCGACTGCTGGCGCGCCACGACCGGGCGGTGCCGGTCGGTCTCGTCGATCTCGGCTGGATGCTCGAAGAGCTCCGGGTGGCCGTGTTCGCCCAGTCACTCGGTGCCGTGAAGGGAACGAGCGTGAGCAGGGTGCGCGAGATGATCGCCGCGGCCGGTGACCCGACGTCAGACCGCTGACGCCAGGGCCGCGAACATCGCCATCTCGACCTCGTTGAGGTCGAGATTCGACGCCTCCGGTCGCGAGGTGAACTTCACGACGGTGACCGCCCGGTCGCGGTCGAACCAGATCCACTGGCCGTGGATCCCGATGCCCATGGTCTGCGAGCCGCGTCCATCGCTGAGATACCACTGGTTCCGGTAGCACCCTTCGGGCGGCAGCATCGTCGCGTACTCGCCCGCCTGCCATGCACGGGGATCGCCGCCGGTGAGCAGGTCGTCGATCCATGCCGCAGGCACGATCTGTCGGCCATCGGCGCGACCGTCGCAGCGGATCATCTCGGTGAACCGGGCCATGTCGCGCAGGCTCGCGGCGAGGCCACCGGCCGTGCGCGGTGCGCCGAGGCGATCGACGGCCAGATCTGCCGAGCACCACGCGCCCATCGGTGCCCAGATCCATTCACTGAGCAGTTCGGCGTAGGGGCGGCCCGCCACACGCTCGCAGACCCATCCGAGCATGTCGGTCACCGGAGACAGGTACTCGAATCCCTCACCGTGGCGACCACGCGGGCCGATCGACGCGAGGAAGCTGCGGAGGTCGCCCGGCGCGGAGGGGTCGCTCGGCGGCGTCCAGCCGGCGGCCTCGCGGTAGCGCGCCATGTGCCCCGAGGGATCGTCGTAGATCTCGTCGAAGTCGATCGAGGTCCGCATGTCGAGCAGGTCGCGCACGGTCGCATCGGCGAAGCCGCCGCCCGCGGTCTCGGGCACCAGATCGCCGACACGCGCCCCGGGATCGAGTCCGCAGCGGTCGACCACGAGGCCGGTGAGGATGCCGGCCACCGACTTGGTGACCGAGAAGAGAAGGTGGTTCGACGTTGGTGTGAGGTGTCCGGCGTAGCGCTCGAGCACGACGACCCCGTCGTGCAGGACGATCAACCCGTCGGCGACACTCTCGCCGAACCACCCATCGACCGTGCGGCGAACGCCGTCGGAGGCGGCGAACTCGACGTCGAACAACTCCGGGCGAAGAGCAGCGCGAAGTTCACGGTGACGCAGTGGGTCGCGTCGAACCTCGGCGGTCGGGACGATCTCGCGCATGTGCACGACACCCCACCGGTTGAGCGGTGCCGTGCGCCAGTTGGCGAGGGTGACCTGCTCATCGGGCGACGCAGGGAACGACGACATGATCGGCATGGGCGCATCCTGCCAGATGACCGCGTGACGAGATCGACGAGGGCCGCAACGACGACGAGGGCCACCGATCACTCGGGGCCCTCGTGGATCAACGGGTGGAGGTGAGGGGAATTGAACCCCTGGCCTCAACAGTGCGATTGTTGCGCTCTGCCAACTGAGCTACACCCCCGTCGGCCCTGAGAGCCTAGCGGACGGTGTGCGTCAGCCGGCAGGGAACCAGACCTGGTCGCCGTACGTGCGGTCGAGTTCGACGTTGCGCAACTGCACGAGCTTGTAGCAGTAGCCGCAGAGCGACACGAACGACACGACGAACGAATAGACCATGAAGGTGCCGCCGGCCGTTGCGGCGAGGAAGCCGGTGAGTGCGACGGCGCACATCAGGATGTAGAGCACGTTCGCCCGGCGCCGACGCATCATCTCGCGCTGGCTCACCCGCTGCAGATGGGCCTGGCGGTGCGGAGCGTGCGGACGGACCTCGGTGGCCACCGCACGGCGGAGGTCGCCGTGGTGGACGACCGGTGCGTGCACCTGGGTGCGCTGGTGCGGCGCCTGGGTGAGCGGACGGGCCATCGTGCGCATGGGCGCCATCGAACGGGTCGGCACGGTGCGCTGCAGTGTCGACAACTGACGACGGAAGTCGGTGATCGACGAGTTGGGCCGGTTCTCGACGCGTGAACGCAGCAGCGGCGGCACGATCACGGCGAGCCAGACGGCGCCGACAGCGAGGAGGATCATTGACTGCATGGTGATGCGATGACTTCGTCTTCTGGTGCTCCCCGGAGCGGGGATGTCCACACCGTATCAGTTTCGTTACGGTTCCGCTACATTCCCCGCATCCGGGCCCACCGGCCGGCGGTAGGTCCCCGAACGGCCCCCGGTCTTCTCCCACAGGGCGATCCCACCGATCTCCATCCCCCGGTCGGCCGACTTGCACATGTCGTAGATCGTCAGACAGGCCACCGCACAGGCGTGCAGGGCCTCCATCTCGACCCCGGTCCGGTCGACGGTCTCCACCTGCACCTCGACCTCGACGAAATCGTCACCGATCTCGAAGTTCACCGACACCCCACCGATGAGCAGGGGATGACACAGCGGGATCATGTCGGACGTGCGCTTGGCGGCCTGGATCGCCGCGACCCGGGCCACGGCGAGCACATCACCCTTCTTGACCTCACGATTGGCGATCGCCGTGGTGGTGGCCGACTGCATGGCCACCCGCCCCCTGGCCACCGCACGCCGGTGCGTCGGCTCCTTCGGGGTGACATCGACCATCCGGGCCCTGCCGAGCGGGTCGAGGTGGCTGAACGTGAGGTCCGACATCCGGCCAGATCGTAGTCGGCCCCGGCGTCGACCAACCGGTGTGGCGCGGCCTACAGTCGGGCAACGAGTCCGGACCAAGGGGGCACCATGGGATTCAAACTGGCGAAGTTCCGCGATGTGGCGAACGGCCTGCAGGCCGGACAGTTCGCGGTCGGTGACCGTGAGACGGTCGGCTCGATCGCCGACATCGATCCGATGTACCGGCAGTTGATGGACAAGCCGTACGCGTGCGTCATGGCGGTGATGGGCAGCGACGGCCGCCCGAACCTGACGCCCATGTGGTTCGACTACGAGGGCGACAA
>JBJSXI010000021.1:0-6463 GCA_046086305.1 Ilumatobacteraceae bacterium | reverse complement strand
TGGTGCAGGAACCCGAAGGCCGCGAGTGCCAATCCCTCGACCATGACCTGCATGCCGAGGTAGGTCATGTCCCAGCGACTGTCGTTGACGATGTCGTCGAGCAGCAGTCGCAGGTGGGCGTTGATCTGATAGCCACCGCCGAGCTTCTCCTGCAGGTAGCGGGCGAACACCTCGACATGGCGCGCCTCGTCGACGACCTGCGTGCTCGCGTACAGCTTCGCGTCGTACCACGGCACGGTCTCGACGATCTTGGCCGTGCACACGAGCGCGCCCTGCTCGCCGTGGAGGAACTGGCTGAGCATCCAGTTGCGACTCTGCACACCGAACTCGAGCCACTCCTTGTCACCCCACTTCGCCACGGGTGTGTCGATGTACACACTCGGGTCGACACCTGTGCCGAGCACTTCCTGGTCCTGGGCGATGACCCGCTCGACATCGACCTCGGTGTCCCACGGAAGGTCGGTCGTGCCGTTCCACTGCCCCGTCTTGGCCTTCTCGTAGAGCTTGCGCAAGCCGGGACGAGCGAGGCTGTAGTCCCACGTGAAGATCGTGTCGGCGTTGTTCTTCACGACGTGCTCGACCTCGGCGGGATCGACCACCGGCACGGCGAGGATGGCATCGATGTCGTCGATGCGTGCCCTGCCGAGGATCTGCTCGTCTGAATTGTGGACGACGGTCATGGTGGCTCAGCTCCTGATGAGTGCGGGTTCGAAGGACGGGAGGATGGCGAGGCGGAGGAATGACGCCGCCGACTCAGGGTCGCCGAGATCGACGTCGTCGGACGGGGCGAGGAAGTAGCTGATGACGAGCCGCGACAGCACGTCGACGAGTCGCACCGCCGCCGGACGCGGCAGGTACACCTCGACCCGGGGGACGAGGAAGACCGTGGCCATGCGGATGATCCGTGGCAACCCGGCAAGGGTGAGCGTGCTGAGCACCTCTCCGGGTTCGGACGCCAGCATCGCCGCAAGGTGATCGTCGTCGCGTAGTTCACGCGTCGCCGACACGACGGTGCGCACGAGCAGATCGTCGAACGTGTCGGCCCCGACGAGGTGCGCCGACAGTCGGGCGAAGAAGTCCTCGAGCTCACGGACGCGCAGCGCATCGAACAGCACGTCCTTGCCGCCGGGGAACATCCGATAGAGGGTGGCTCGCGACACACCTGCGGCTGTGGCGATGTCGTCGATCGTCACCTTGGCGATCCCCCACCGCTCGCAACACGCCTTCGTCGCGTCGAGGACCCGCTGCTCGGCCGCGCGAGCGTCGGTCGTCCCCGACACGCCCGATGTGACCGCCGACACCATGACCTGAGACGCTAAGACGGAAACCGTCTCACCGTCAAGTCACGGTCCGTGCGGTACTCTGATCGCCGCGCGTGCCCATCCCGAGGCGAACAACGAAATGTTGACCAACAAGGTCAACAATCTGGTACGCTGCGCGCCTCACGTGCCCATCCCGAGGAGACCTCATGAACCGCACTCTCGCCGCCGGCGCCGCCCTTGCCGCCCTGTTGCTCGCCGCCTGCGGCGGCGACGAGGAGTCGGCCGACACCACGGCCGCTCCCGCCACCACGGCGCCCGCATCGATGGACGACCCTGCCGAGTGCGCCACCGACAAGACCCTGACGTCGGGCGCGCTCACCATCGCCACCGGTGATCCGGCCTACCCGCCGTACGTCATCGATGATGCTCCCGAGTCGGGTGAGGGCTTCGAGGCCGCCCTGGCACTCGCCGTTGCCGGCGAACTCGGCTTCGAGGGTGCCGCCGTCACCTGGGTGCGGACATCGTTCGACACCGCCGTCGCCGGCACCGACGCGAACTTCGACTTCAACCTCCAGCAGTTCTCGATCACCCCCGAGCGCGCCGAGGTCGTCACGTTCAGCGAGCCGTACTACACCGCCAATCAGGCCGTCCTCGGCTACGCCGAGAGCGCTGGCGCAGGTGTCACGAGCCTCAGCGACCTCAAAGCGCTCAAGCTCGGGGCCGCAGCGGGCACGACGAGCCTCGAGTTCGTCCTCGAGGTCGTGCAGCCCGACGCCGAGCCCTTCGCCTTCAACAGCAATGCCGATGCGAAGACGGCGCTCGACAACGGTCAGATCGACGCGATCGTCACCGACCTGCCGACCGCGCTCTACATCTCGGCCGTCGAGATCGAGGGCACGACCGTCTTCGGTCAGTTCCCGGTCGATGCGGGCGGCGCAGGCGACCAGTGGGGTCTGCTGCTCACCAAGGACAACCCACTCGTCGAGTGCCTGAACATGGCGCTCACGAACCTGCGCGACTCGGGTGAGCTCGATGCCATCACCACCACGTGGATGGGCGAGTACACCGAGGCGCCGCTGCTGTCGAAGGACTGAGCGGACTCGCACCCATGACCCACTCGACGGGCGCCGACCGCGTGTCGGCGCCCGGTCGCGTGACGCGGGCCGAGTGGGAACGACGCCAGCGCCGACGCGCATCATTCGTCGCCACCACCTCGACGGTGGTGGTCGTCGCGAGCACCTGGTTCCTCGTCACCCGGGCGAGCGGGTGGCCGCGCGTGAAGCGACTCTTCTTCGACGCCGATCGGTTCCGCTCCGACTTCCCGGAGATCCTCGGCTACCTGTGGGTCGACGTGAAGTTGTTCCTCCAGTGCATCCCGTTCATCGTCGCGTGGGGGCTCACACTGGCGCTGTTCCGCAACGCACGGTCGCCGGTGCTGTTCCCGTTGCGGCTGTTCGCTGCCGCATACACCGATGTGTTCCGCGGCATCCCCGTCGTGCTCACCATCTACCTCGTCGGATTCGGCATCCCGGCGCTCGGGATCTTCACCGGTGAACTGCGCATCCTGTGGTTCGGCGGCAGCCTGTCGTCGGTGTACCTGTGGGGTCCGGTCGCGTTGATCCTCGCCTACTCGGCCTATGTGGCCGAGGTGTTCCGAGCCGGCATCGAAGGGGTGCACGAGAGCCAACGCGCTGCGGCCCGATCACTCGGCCTCTCGCCACGGTTGACGATGCAGCACGTCGTCGTGCCCCAGGCGGCACGTCGGGTCGTCCCGCCGCTGATGAACGACCTGTTGTCACTGCAGAAGGACGTTGCGCTGTTGAGCTTCCTCGGCATCATCGACGTGTTCCGGCGGGCGCAGTCGATCAAGGACCTCAACGCCAACTACACGCCGTATGTCGTCGCAGCGACGATCTTCCTGTGTCTCACGGTGCCGCTCACACGACTCGTCGACTGGTACTCGGCCCGGCTCGGGCGACGCACCGGCGGATCGGTCATCGCATGAACACCAAGTTGCGACTCGATCGGGTGCGTAAACGCTTCGGCGACAAGGTCGTCCTCGACGACGTCACGCTCGAGATCGCCGACCACCAGGTCGTCTGTCTCATCGGCGCATCCGGCTCCGGCAAGAGCACCCTCCTGCGATGCATCAATCTGCTCGAACCGATCGACGACGGTGTCGTCGAGCTCGACGGTCGCGACATCAGCGAACCTGGCCTCGACCCCGACCCGATCCGACGCCGCATCGGCATGGTGTTCCAGAGCTACAACCTGTTCCCGCACATGTCGGTGCTGCGGAACATCACCCTCGCCCCGCGCAAGGTGCTCGGACTCACCGAGGCCGACGCGGTCGACCGCGGGATGCAACTGCTCGAGCGGCTGTCGCTCGCCGACAAGGCGACCGCCTATCCCGACCAGCTCTCCGGCGGCCAGCAGCAGCGCGTGGCGATCGTCAGGGCACTGGCGATGCAACCCGAGTTGATGCTCCTCGACGAGGTCACCGCCGCGCTGGATCCGGTCCTCGTCGGCGAAGTGCTCCATGTCATCCGGGAGATGCGCGCCGACGGGATGACGATGGTCATCGCGACCCACGAGATGGGGTTCGCCCGCGAGATCGCCGACCTCGTGTGCTTCCTGCAGGACGGGGTCATTCTCGAGGCCGCCCCACCCGACGAACTGTTCCGCGCCCCCCGGCGGCCCGAGACCCAGGCCTTTCTCGAGCGAGTCATCGCGTCGCGTCGACTCTGAATCGCCTCCCCGCCCCATAGCCTCGTCTCGATGACTGTCCAGCCGAGCCGCGCCGTCGCGGTGCGCACCGGGCCGCTGTGGCTCGGCGCATTCGTCGCCCTGCTCGTCGCGGCGAACATCGGCTCGATCCTGCTGACCTCGCTCGTCGACGACCGGCCGGGTCTCCTCCTCGCGTTGTCGTCACGCAACCGGCACCTCGTGCTCACCGTGCCGTCCGACCTCGGCCTGCCGACATGGGCCACGATCGCAACACTCCGGCTCGTCACCTCTGCCGTCGTGTGCCACTACATCGGTCGCGCCTACGGCGACCGCGCGCTGCGCTGGTTCTGGCGCTACCTCGGGATGCCGACCGAGCAGGTCGACCGCTTCGAAAAGGGGTTCACCGACGCCGAGATCGTCCTCGTCCCCTTCTTCGTCGGGAGCAACATCGTGTGGGTGCTGAGCGGCGCGGCCGGCACTCGCTGGCGGCGTCTCGCACCCCTCGCGGCGATCGGCATCGCCGGTCGACTGGCGCTGCTGTGGTGGCTCGCCGGTCGCTTCGAGTCGCAACTGCGCGACGTGATCGACGTGACGACGCGTTACCAGACCTGGTTCATCCTCGGCACCTTGGTGCTCGTCGTCGCCACCCAGATCCGCAACTTCCGCGGTCGGTAGGCGACCCCTCCCGGGCCCGTGCTAGAACCCGGGGCCATGGCAACCACCGCACTCGGGGGCAACCCCGTCCACACCATCGGCGATCTCCCCACGGTCGGCCGGACCGCTCCGCAGATCCACCTCGTCGCGGCCGATCTCAGCGACCTCACGTCCGGCGAGCTCTCGGGCAGCCGGGTCGTGCTGAACATCTTCCCGAGTATCGACACCGGCACCTGTGCCGCCAGCGTGCGTCGCTTCAACCAGATCGCTGCCGAACTCCCGAACACCAAGGTCGTGTGCGTCTCGGCCGATCTCCCGTTCGCCCAGAAGCGCTTCTGCGGCGCCGAGGGCATCACCAACGTCGTCACCGGCTCGAGCTTCCGCACCGACTTCGGCTCGGCGTTCGGTGTCACCCTCGCCGACAGCAAGATGGTCGGGCTCCTGGCGCGGGCGGTGGTCGTGCTCGACGAGAAGGGCACTGTGCTGCACAGCCAACTGGTACCCGAGATCGCCAACGAACCTGATTACGACGCCGCCGTCGCTGCGTTGAGCTGAGGTCGTCAGACGCCGAGGAGGGCGTCGAGTCCCACGGTCACCCCGGGGAACTCGTGCACCCGCTTGCATGCCAACACCACTCCCGGCATGAAGCTCGTCCGGTCGTAGCTGTCCTGCCGCAGGGTGAGGCTCTGGCCGGTCGCACCGAGGATGACCTCCTGATGGGCGACGGCGCCGCGCATGCGTACGGCGTGAATCCGGATTCCCGCTGGTCCGGCCGCACCACGCGAACCGGGGATCGACTCGTGACGGGTCGGATCGGCGACCCACTGGTCGGACGCTGCCGCCATCCGGCGCGCCGTGGCCACGGCGGTGCCGCTCGGTGCGTCGATCTTCTTGTCGTGGTGCATCTCGATGATCTCCGCCGTGTCGAAGAACGGCGCAGCCAACTCGGCGAAGCGCATCACCAGCACCGCGCTGATCGCGAAGTTTGCGGCGACGAGACAGTTGCTGCCGCTGAAGGAACGTCGGCACTCGGCGAGATCGTCGTCACCGAGGCCCGAGGTGCCCACGACCGCATGCATCCCGTGCATGGCCAACCACGGAAGCGTCAGGCGTGCCGCCTCGGGTGTCGTGAAGTCGACGACGACGTCACAGTGCGCGTCGGCGAGTGCCCGCAGTTCGCCCGCCACGGTCACGCCGTGCACCGATGTGCCCGCCGACCGCGGCGAGACCGCGGCCACCAGTTCGATATCGGGATCGGCAGCGACGGCGTCGCACACCGCACTACCCATCCGACCAGTTGCCCCGACGACCCCGATGCGACGACTCATGTCGACGACCGTAGCCGCACCGACCCGCGGTCAGCGATGGCGACGACGGTCGCGACCACCGTCGCGACCACCGTCACGGCCACCGCGACCACCGTTGCGACAGGCGTTGCCGCCCGCCTCGCCACCCGGGCCGAGATCGCCCAGCTGGCCGGCCAGTTCGGCATCGAAGGCGTCGTCGAAGCTGACGCTCATCGAGTCGCTGTCGGAACGCCGATCACCGCGTGGCTCGCCGCGCGGTTCACGTCGCGACTCGCCCCGCGACTCACCTCGGGGCTCGCTGCGCTCGGGACGATCGGGGATCTCGGGGTTCCACGACTCACCGGGGGTCAGGCTGACCTTACCCTTCTCGTCGATCTCCTCGACGATGACCTCGATCTCCTGACCGAGCTGCAGCACGTCCTCGACATTGTTGATGCGCCGACCCTTGCCGAGCTTGCTGATGTGCACGAGGCCATCACGCCCGGGGAGGATGTTGACGAACGCACCGAACTT
>JBJSXI010000020.1:0-13405 GCA_046086305.1 Ilumatobacteraceae bacterium | reverse complement strand
CGGGGGAGGCGTTCGTCGTCCCGACCTCGTGGGCGGGTGACACCGTGCTGCGCGTGTGCATCGTGAACCCTCGCACCACCATCGACGATGTGCGCGCGATCGTCGAGTCGCTCGCTGCGCCGGCACCGGGCGCGTGACGGGGGACGACATGGCCGATCTGCTCATCCGTGGTGCTCGCCTCGTCGCCACACTCGACCCGGCGCGCCGCGAACTGGCAGGTGGGTGGGTCGCCGTCACCAACGGTCTCGTCGAGGCGGTGGGCGGAAGCACCGACGCGCCGCCAGCGGCCCGCGAGGTGATCGATGCGACCGATTGTCTGGTGACGCCGGGGCTGGTCAACACCCACCACCACATGTACCAGAACCTCACCCGGGCGCTGCCGGCGATGACCGACAAGCCGCTGTTCGGGTGGCTGCAGTCGCTCTACCCGCTGTGGCGGGCGATCGACGAGGAGTCGGTGTATGCGAGCGCCTTCGTCGGGCTGGCCGAACTGGCCCTGTCGGGCTGCACGACGAGCACCGATCACCTCTATCTGCATCCGCGCGGTGCGGGTGATCTGCTCTCCGCCGAGATCGCCGCAGCGCGCGAACTCGGGATGCGATTCCACCCGACGCGCGGCTCGATGAGTCTGAGCCAGAAGGACGGAGGTCTCCCGCCCGACGACGTCGTCGCCGACGATGACGACATCCTTGCGGCGTGCGACGAGGCCGTTCGCCGTCACCACGATCCGCAGCATGGTGCGATGGTCAGGATTGCGCTTGCACCCTGCAGCCCCTTCAGTGTCACCGAGCAGTTGATGGTCCGCACGGCCGAACTGGCCGAACGACTCGACGTGCGTCTGCACACCCACTTCGCCGAGAACGCCGAGGACGACGCCTTCTCGCTGGCCACCTTCGGCTGTCGGCCGATGGAGTACCTCGAGCGCACGGGATGGTGCACCGATCGCACCTGGGTGGCGCATTGTGTGATGCCCGACGACGACGAACAGCGTCGTCTCGGCGCTGCACGCATCGGTGTTGCGCACTGCCCGAGCAGCAACCTGATCCTGTCCTCGGGCATTGCACCGGTGATCGCCATGCGCCGCCATGGTGTGCGGGTGGGTCTCGGAGTCGACGGTTCGTCGTCGGCCGACAGTGCATCACTCTGGCTCGAGGCCCGCCAGGCGATGCTGCTCGCCAAGTTGCGCGACGGCGCCGATGCATGCACGGCTCGCGTGGCACTCGAGATGGCCACGGTGGGCGGTGCGGGGTGTCTCGGTCGAGAGGGTGAGTTGGGCACGCTGGCCCCCGGCGCAGTCGGTGATGTTGCGGTGTGGCGACTCGACGGGCCGCGGTTCGCCGGTGCGGTGGCCGATCCGATCGAGGCGTGGCTGCGGTGCGGTCCGGTCGATGCCTGGCACACCATCGTCGCCGGACGCTCGGTCGTGCGCGACGGCCATCTGGTCCACCCGAGTGTCGAGTCGGTGCTCGCCGACCATGCGCGTCACGCCCGGCGGATCCAACAGGTCCGATGAGCCCGCAGGGGTTCCTCGTCGCGTTCGGCACCGTGTTGCTCGCCGAACTGCCCGACAAGACCATGGTCGCGTCGCTCGTCCTGACAACGAAGTTCCGTCGCCCCTTCGCCGTCTGGGTGGGGGTGTCGTCGTCGTTCGTGCTCCACGTGCTGCTCGCCGTGACCATCGGGTCGGTGCTCCGCACACTGCCCGAGGCGCCGGTCCGATTGGGTGTCGCCCTGCTGTTCGCCGTGGGCGGTGTGCTCCTGCTGCGTGCCGACGACGACGGTGATGACGACGTGGTGATCGACGACACGGCGGCCCGGGGGTTCATGCGCATCGCACTCGCCTCTGGCTCGGTGGTCGGCCTCGCCGAGTTCGGTGATCTCACCCAACTCGCCACAGCGAGTATCGCCACTCAGTACTCGGCGCCCGTGTCGGTGGGGCTCGGCGCGTGGTGCGCGTTGGCGACGGTGGCGGCTCTTGCGGTGACGGTGGGCTCGTGGATCGTCGCCCACGTGCCGCTGCGCATCGTGCAGCGTGTCGCCGGAGTCGTGTTCCTCGGCCTCGCCGCGCTGGCGGTCGGCTCGGTGGTCGTGTCGGCATTCACGTGACACCGGATCGATGGACGGCACCAGCCGTGCGGTACCGTGCACAGCGTGAGTGATCCTGCCGACCAGTACCTCGTAGGTGTGTCGCTGCCCGACGCGTTGCGCGCCCAGGAGTTCCTCACTGCGGCGACCCGACTCAGTGTGAACGGCGCGCTGAAGTTGCGCGACGCGGTAGTCGTGGTGAAGGACGCCGAGGGCAACACCTCGGTGCGCGAGACCATCGACCCGCAGCCCGGTCGCACGGCCCTGTCGGGCGGGGTGTGGAGTGCGCTGCTCGGCTTTCTCGTCGGAGGCCCGGTCGGATGGGTCGTCGGCGGTGCGGTCGGTGCGGGTGTGGGTGCGGTGACCGCAAAAGTCGTCGACCTCGGTGTCCCCGATCAGTGGGTGCAGTGGTTCCGCGAGGCGGTGCAGCCGGGTACCACCACGGTGGTACTGCTGCTCGAGAACCTCGATGTCGGCGCGCTGGCGAACGAACTCGGACGGTTCCCGTTCGCCCGGCTCGTGCACACCACGCTGCCCGAGGCGTCGATGCGCTATCTCGAAGAGGCGCTGGGCGGCGAGAGCCGCTGACGCCGGGCCGGACTCAGTCCGACCAGCGGCTCTGGCCGAACTTGTAGCCCACGCTGCGCACGGTGTGGATGAGGTTGGCGTGCTCCTCACCGAGTTTGGCGCGTAGTCGCCGGATGTGCACGTCGACGGTGCGGGCGCCGCCGTAGTACTCGTAGCCCCACACGCGGCTGAGGAGCATCTCGCGCGTGAACACCCGTCCGGGGTTCTGGGCGAGGAACTTCAGCAGCTCGTACTCCATGTAGGTGAGGTCGAGCGGCCGGCCGGCGATGCTCGCCTGATAGGTCTCGAGGTTCAGCGCGAGGCCGCTGTGTTCGACGAGTTCGGGGCGTGAGGTGGTGCCGCCACGGTGGAACAGGTGACGCAGTCGTGCCTCCACCTCGACCGGATGGAATGGCGTGAGACAGAAGTCGTCGAAGAGGTCGTCGCGCAGGGCGAGGTCGGCGAGTTGCGCACCCGACACGAGGACGAGGAGCGGCGCGACGGGGGATTCTCTCCGGCGCAGGGCTCGGCACAGCGACCATGCACCGTCGGGGTCGGTGTCACAGGCGACCACCGCGCCGGCCCACCCTTCGGGCGGTTCGTGACGGGATGCATCTTCCGGGGAGTTGATCGACTTCCATCGATAACCGGCGAGGTCGAGTGTGCGCGCGAGATCGGGCGGTGGCGACTCGGGGAACACTGCGACGAGATCCATCAGAGCACCTTCAGGTACCTGTCGATCTCGTACTGGCTCACGTGCGTCTTGTAGCTGCGCCACTCATTGCGCTTGTTGCGCAGGAACCACTCGAAGATGTGCTCGCCGAGCGCGTCGCGCACCAGCGTCGAGCGTTCCATGGCGCGCAACGAGTCCGAGAGCGACTGGGGCAGGGTGTCGATCCCCAACGTGCCGAGTGCGGCGTCGTCGAGTTCGAACAGGTTCGAGCCCGCCTCGGCCGGCAGTTCGTACTCGTGCTCCACACCGCGCATACCGGCGGCGAGCAGCACGCTGAAGGCAAGGTACGGGTTGCACGCCGGATCGGGTGAGCGGTACTCGATGCGGGTTGCGTTCGGGTTGCCGCGCTTGGGGATCGGCACACGGATCAGACCGCTGCGATTGTTGCGCGCCCACGACACGTGCACGGGCGCTTCGAATCCGGGCACGAGTCGCTTGTAGCTGTTGACGGTCTGGTTGGTGATCGCCGTGATCTCGGCGGCATGGTGCAGCAGTCCGGCCATGAAGTGCTTGGCCACCTTCGAGAGGTGGTACGGGTCGGCGCCGTCGTAGAACGCGTTCTCGTCGCCGGCGAAGAGGCTCAGGTGCAGGTGCATGCCGCTGCCCTGCACGCTCTCGAGCGGTTTGGGCATGAAGCTGGCGTGCACACCCTGCTTGGCAGCCACCTCCTTCACGATGAGGCGGAACGTCATGTAACTGTCGGCCATGGTGAGCGCGTCGGTGTGCCGCAGGTCGATCTCCTGCTGGCTCGGCGAGTCTTCGTGGAAGCTGTACTCGACGGGGATGCCGAGGGTATCGAGTGTGCGGATGGTCTCCTTGCGCAGACCCGTCGACAGATCGCTGATCGTCAGATCGAAGAACCCGCCGTCGTCGAGGGGTCGTGGCGGTTGTCCCGGTTCGGGTGGGGCGAAGTAGAAGTACTCGACGTCGGGGGCGACCATGAACGTGAAGCCGAGGTCGTGCACACGCTGCAGATTGCGGCGCAGGACCTGGCGGGGGTCGCCCTCGAACGGGGTGCCGTCGAGATTGTGGATGTCGCAGAACACCCGGGCCTCCATCGACTTCTGGTCACCCCAGGGGAGCACCTCGAAGGTGGTCGCATCGGGAATGGCCAGGACATCGGCCTCCTGCACACGGCTGAACCCGTCGATCGAGGAACCGTCGAAGGTCATCCCATCGTCGAGGGCGTTCTCGAGTTCGGCCGGGCTGATGGCGAAGCTCTTCAGCGTGCCGAGGACGTCGGTGAACCACAGCCGCACGAGGCGCACGCCGCGTTCCTCGACGGTGCGCAGGACGTAGTCGCGTTGTTGGTCGAGCATGGCGGGCTCCTGTCGACGGGCACGGTAGTGCGCTTCTGTGGGGGACGAACAATGGGGGCCGGCGGTGCCGACCCCCATCGCTCGTTCGTGGCAGTTCCGTCGGCGATCGCCGCCGGTGGATCAGGTCAGGGTCACGGGGCGCCGCACACCGTCTCGAGGAGCAGGCGGGTGACGACGTACGGGTCGCAGTTGGCGTTCGGGCGACGGTCCTCGGCGTAGCCACGTCCGTCGCGGCGCACCATCCACGGAATCCGGATGCTCGCGCCACGGTTCGACACGCCCCAGCTGAACTTGTCGTACGGCGCGGTCTCGTGGGCGCCGGTGAGGCGGCTCTCGATGTCGTGGCCGTAGTTCGAGACGTGCTGCATGACCTTCTTGCTCAGCGCGCGACATGCCGCCTCGATGGCCTTGAGGTCCTTGTCCTCGCGCATTGCCTTGGTGCTGAAGTTGGTGTGCGCGCCGGCGCCGTTCCAGTCACCCTTCTGCGGCTTGGCGGCGAGGCTGACGACGATGTCGAAGTCTTCGGCGATGCGATGGAGCAGCCAGCGGGCCACGTACAGCTGATCGCTCACGGTCAGCGCGTCGGCGGCGCCGATCTGGAACTCCCACTGTCCGGGCATCACTTCGGCATTCGTGCCCTCGATCATCAACCCGGCGTCGATACATGCCTGGGTGTGCTCTTCGATCAGCTCACGGGCGACGACACGGCCGGCGCCGACGCCGCAGTAGTACGGCCCCTGCGCATCGGGGAAGCCGCCCACGGGGAATCCGAGCGGTGTGCCGTCGAGGCGCAGCAGTGTGTACTCCTGCTCGATCCCGAAGATCATCTCGTGTGCGGCGTACTTCTTTGCCGCCTTCACGCAGCCAGCGCGGGTATTGGTGGGATGCGGCTTGCCGTCTGAGGCCAGATCGACCTCGCACATCACGAGCACGTTGTCGCGACCGCGGATCGGGTCGGGACACACGAACACCGGCTTGAGCATGCAGTCACTCGACTCGCCGGTGGCCTGGTTGGTCGACGATCCGTCGAAACCCCAGATCGGAGGCTCCTTGCCGTCGGCGACGATCTTGGTCTTCGATCGCAGCAGCGGTGTCGGTTGGGTTCCGTCGATCCAGATGTACTCGGCTTGATACGGCACGTCTCGTCCTTCGTGTGGGTGGCGGGTGAGGTGTGCTCAGACTTGTCGATCGGGGTTTCGGTGCCGTTGCTCCACTGTGAACAGTGTGTGAAACGTCCCTTGGGCGCGGATCTGGTCAGAGGTGGCGGGGTTTCGCGCCCGTGGGGATGGGTGCGGACGCAAGTGGCAGGGTTTCGCGCCCGACGGGGAGGAGGGGGAGGGTCGGTAGATTGCCGCCGTGACCCTGCGGCTCGCGCTCGCCCAGCTCGACCCGGTCGTCGGCGACCTCCGGGCCAACACGGCGGCGATCCTCGACGCCTACGAGCGGGCCGAGGCCGCCGGCTGCGACATCATCGCCTTCCCCGAGCTCGCCGTCACCGGCTACCCGCCCGAGGATCTCGTCCTCAAACCCGGCTTCGTCGCCGACAACCTGGCGGCCGTCACCGAGATCGCCGCTCGCACCCGGCACTGTGTGGCCGTAGTCGGCTACGTCGCCGCCGGCCGCGACCTGTACAACGCGGCGGCGATCTGCGCCGGGGGCGCCGTGGTGGGCACGTACCACAAGCGGATCCTGCCCAACTACGGCGTGTTCGACGAGGCCCGCTACTTCACCCCCGGTTCGGCCGACGGCGGCTACGAGCTGTACCTCATCGGCGGCGTGCGCGTCGGGGTGAGCATCTGCGAGGACGTCTGGAGCCCGACGGGCCCCCTCGCTCAGCAGGCCGCCGGTGGCGCCGAGTTGAACATCAACATCAACGGCTCGCCGTTCCACGCCGGCAAGCTCGCCGAGCGCGAACGCATGCTCGCCACCCGCGCGGCCGATGCTAGTTGCGCCCTCGTGTACGTGAATCAGGTCTGCGGTCAGGACGAGCTCGTCTTCGACGGAGGCAGCATGGTGTTCCAGGCCGACGGCTCGCTCGTCGCCCGGGCACCGCAGTTCGTCGAGACGCTCATGATGATCGACCTCGATGTCGAGCCGGTGTTCCGCAAGCGGCTCCTCGACCCGCGTGGCCGGGTCACCACCGAGCAATGCCGCCTCGTCACGATCAGCGAGAAACCGGGCACTCGACACGACCGTCTCGCACCGACGATCACCCCGCTGCCCGATGCGGATGCCGAGCTGTACGACGCGCTCGTCCTCGGCACACGCGACTATGTGCACAAGAACGGCTTCACCGACGTCGTGATCGGGCTGTCGGGCGGCATCGACTCGACCCTCGTCGCGTGCGTGGCGGTCGACGCGCTCGGTGCCGAGCACGTGCACGGGGTGAGCATGCCGTCGCGCTACAGCAGCGACGGATCGCGAGACGATGCGGCCGAACTCGCCCGTCGACTGGCGATCGACCTGCGCACCATCCCGATCGAGCCGGCGTTCGGTGCATACCTGTCGATGCTCGAGCCCTCGTTCACCGATCGAGCCGCTGATCTCACCGAGGAGAACCTGCAGAGCCGCATCCGGGGCACCACCCTCATGGCGCTCAGCAACAAGTTCAACTGGATGGTTCTCACCACCGGCAACAAGAGCGAGGTCGCCGTCGGCTACTTCACGCTCTACGGCGACTCGGCCGGAGGCTTCGCCGTCATCCGTGATGTGCTGAAGACCCGCGTGTACGACCTGTGTCGTCACGTCAACCGGGTGCACGGGCGCGAGATCGTCAGCGAGGCGGTGCTCACCAAGGCGCCGTCGGCCGAGCTCCGGCCCGACCAGCGCGACGATCAGAGCCTGCCGCCCTACGAAGTGCTCGATCCGATCCTCGCCGCATATGTCGAGGACGACCGCACCGCCGCCGAGATCATCGCCATGGGGTTCGACGCCGAGGTCGTCCGCCGGGTGTGTCGGCTCGTCGACATCGCCGAGTACAAGCGTCGGCAGTGCCCTCCGGGTGTGCGGGTGACGCCGAAGGCATTCGGCCGTGATCGGCGCCTGCCGATCACGAACGGCTATCGCTGACCTGTCGGTCGACGACGCTGACGAGTCGCATCGCGATCACCGTGCACGCGGCGAGCGCGGCGCACATCGTCGCCGGCCACGTGAGCCCGTAGCGAACGTAGGTGCTCGTCGCCGGGATGCTCGCCGTCGCCCGGCCGAGGGTGCCGGTAGCGAGGATGATCGACATCCCGATGGCTGGCGCACCGGGCACCATGCGCGTGCCGAGTGGGATGATGCTGACCACCGCGAACTCGAAGCCGGCGAAGGCGATCACCAGCAGCGGTAACCCGAACAGCAGGCGTTCGTCGACCGCGGCGAGCAGCAGGGCGGCGGGCACCATCAACATCGCGCCGGCTGCGCCGGCTCGCTCCTTCCCCCAGCGGTCGGCGAGTCGTGCCGAGCCGAGCGACGCCGCAAGTTCGGCGAAGCCGAGACCGAAGGCGACCGCGGCGACTCCCGCTGCGCTGAAACCGAACTCGTCGCCGAGCCAGCTGCCGAACGTGACGAACAACATCTGGCTCGTGCCCATCAGGGTGAAGGTGCCGCACGCGACCACCACGGCGAGTCGGGTGATGCGCACCGGTGGGCGGTCGGCGCGCTCGGCCCGGTGATGGGCGGGATCGTCGTCGACCCGAGCGCGCACCAGGCCGGCGAGCACGACGACGGCGATCGCGCCGGCCACGTAGGCGAGCCGCCACGACGTGACCGAGGCGAGCAGACCCATCGAGGTGACGCCGACGAGCAGTCCGAGGGCCCACGAGGTCTCGGTGAGTCCGATCACCCGGCCGCGCCGCTCATAGGGCACGCGGTCGCTCACCCAGTCGACCAACCCGAGGTCGAAGAGCACCTTGCTCTGGGCGAGCAGGACGAGCGCGAGGGCCAGCACCGCCACATGGGTGCTCGCCGCAGCGAGCAGTGCGGCGGCAGCGACGCCGACGAGACCGGCCGTCATCGCCGTGCGCCGGTGGAACCGTTCGGCGACCGCACCCGTCAGGGGAGACAGGAGCCCGGCGAGCTCGCTCACCGCAACGGCAACGCCGATCGTCGCCAGCGAGACACCGACGCCCGACGCGATGACCGACAGGAACGGGGGAGCGAACCGGAAGCACCCGTTCGCCGTCGTGCGGGCCAGCGTCAACAGCGTGAGGTGACGACCCACATCGGTCGCGTCGCGCGTGTCGAGGGCCCGGTGGAGCACGACGGCCCACGCTACTGCGCCGCCCACGGCTAGCCTCGGGCACTCGTGGCCCTCATCGTGCAGAAGTTCGGTGGCACCTCGGTTGCCGATCCCGAGCGGATGCGCGCGGTCGCCGAGCACGTCGCGTTCACCCGTCGCCACGGCAACGACGTCGTGGTCGTCGTCAGCGCGATGGGCAAGACCACCGACAACCTCATCTCCCTCGCCAACGAGGTCAGCCGCACCCAGCCGGGACGCGAGATGGACATGCTGCTCACCACCGGCGAGCGGATCAGCATGGCCCTCTTGTGCATGGCCCTTGCCGATGTCGGCGTGGAGGCGGTCAGCTTCACCGGCAGCCAGGTGGGGATCATCACCGACACCATCCACACCAAGGCCAAGATCCTCGAGGTGCGCGGCGACCGCGTGCGCGAGGCGCTTGCCGAGGGCAAAGTGTGCGTGATTGCCGGCTTCCAGGGTGTCAGCACCGATCGTGAGATCACCACGCTCGGCCGTGGCGGATCCGACACCACGGCGGTCGCCTTGGCGGCTGCCCTCGATGCCGACAGCTGCGAGATCTACACCGATGTCACGGGTGTGTTCACCGCTGATCCGCGCGTGGTGCCCCAGGCCAAGCGTCTCGCCCATGTGAACTTCGACGAGATGCTCGAGATGGCCGGCGCCGGCAGCAAGGTCCTTGCGTTGCGCAGTGTCGAGTTCGCCCGCAACCACAACGTCCCGCTCCACGTCCGTTCCAGCTTCACCTGGGAACACGGCACGTGGGTCACCTCACAGGAGCCGTCCATGGAAGACCCGATCATCTCCGGCGTTGTCACCGATATCAGCGAGGCCAAGGTCACCATCGTCGCCGTACCCGACCGCCCCGGTGTGTCGGCGGCCGTGTTCGAGCCGCTTGCGTCGGCAAACATCAACGTCGACATGATCGTGCAGAACACGGGTCACGAGGGCACCACCGACATCAGCTTCACGATGCCGAAGGCCGACCTCGTCACGGCGCAGGCAATCGTCGCGCGCGTGGCGGCCGATGTCGGTGCGAAGGGCGTCGAGCACGACTCCCAGATCGCCAAGATCAGCCTCGTCGGCGCGGGGATGAAGACGAGCCCCGGCATCGCAGCCAAGATGTTCCGCGTGCTGGCCGAGCACGGTGTGAACATCCAGATGATCAGCACGTCGACGATCCGGATCAGCGTCGTCACCGCGCTCGCCGACCTCGAGACTGCAGCACGGGCGCTGCATCATGCGTTCGGTCTCGACTCCGGCCAGTCATACTCGGCGCCCTTGCCCGAGCGGAAGTGACGCCGGAACTGCTCGTGCCTGCCAGACTGATGTCTCCATGAGCCGTCGTCGTCAACATGTGCCGTGGCGAGCTGCGGGTTCGTCGAGTGAGCAGGAGCACTCGGCCGACGCCGTCGTGCGTGAAACCGGGTGGGTCTTCAACAACCGGGACGATCACGTGTCGCTCGCCGAGTTCGTCCGCACGGGCGACAACGAGACGCTCGCCTATCTCGAGGCGTTCGACATGCGAGTACCTGATCTCGATCACAAGACACTCGTCGAGATCGGCAGTGGCATCGGACGGATGACCGCGAGCCTCACGCAGCACCTCGGTGTGGTCGTGGCGTGCGACCTCGATGCGGCATTCCTCGAACGCTGCCGGGAGACGGTTGCTGCATTCGGTCGGGTCGATCATCTGCGGACCTGCCACGTGGCCGACGGACGCACGCTCGCGCTGCCCGACGGCTCGGCGGATCTCGTCCTCAGCTACATCACCCTCCAGCACTGTCATCGGGATGACGCTCTCGGCTTGGTCCGTGAGGCGATCCGAGTCACCCGCTCGGGTGGCCGCATTGCGCTCAACTTCCGCACGTGGGTGCCCGAGGATGCTGCGCTGTGGCCGGCGGGTGCGTTGGTGAGGGCGGCGTGGCGGCTGCCACGGGTGGGTCCGGTGATCGCCCGCACTCGTGCGGCCGCCAGGCTCGGCTGGCAGGCGAACCGGCTGGCCCCGTCGCAGGTGGTGCCCGTGGTCGGGTCGCGGCTCACCGATGTGCAGATCTTCCGCTCGCCGCGCCGGCGCGCCTTCGCCCTGCCCGGCACGACCGACCGCACCTATGTCGGCGTGCACCGCAGTCACTGGTGGCTCGTGGCCAACGTGCGCTGACGCACCCCACCGGCCAGCCACGCGCGCCGTACGAGTCACACGTGATCGTCCCGGCCGGTCGCCGTTAGCCTGCCCATATGCGTGTCGGCGTCGTCGGAGCAACGGGTCAGGTCGGTGCAGTGATGCGGGAGATCCTCGTCGAACGGGACTTCCCGGTCGACGGGATCAGGTTCTTCGCTTCGTCGCGCAGTGCAGGAACGACCCTGGCGTGGAGGGGCGCCGACATCACGGTCGAGGACGCAGCCATTGCCGATCCACGCGGGCTCGACATCGCCCTTTTCTCTGCCGGCGCGACGTCATCGCGTGAATTGGCGCCACGCTTCGCCGCAGCCGGTGTGACGGTGATCGACAACTCATCGGCATGGCGTATGGATCCGGATGTGCCGCTGGTCGTCAGTGAGGTGAATCCCGATGCCGTGCGACGCGCGGTGAAGGGCATCATCGCCAATCCGAACTGCACGACGATGGCGGCGATGCCGGTGCTGAAGCCGTTGCACGACGAGGCATCGCTCGTCCGCTTCGTCGCGGCGACCTATCAGGCGGTGAGCGGTGGCGGACTCGCCGGGGTCGACGAACTCGACAAGCAGGCGCGTGAGGTGGTGGGCGAGGCGCGTGCGCTCGCCCACGACGGCGATGCGGTGCGGTTCCCGACGCCCTCGAAGTTCTCCAAGCCGATCGCGTTCAACGTGCTGCCGTACGCGGGTAAGTACGTCGACGACGGTTCGTTCGAGACCGACGAGGAACAGAAGCTGCGCAACGAGAGCCGAAAGATCCTCGACATCCCCGATCTGCGCGTGAGTGGAACGTGCGTCCGGGTTCCGGTGTTCACGGGTCACTCGCTCAGCATCAATGCTGAGTTCGCGCGGCCGCTGCGCGTCGAGCGGGCCCGTGAGCTGCTTGCGAGCGCACCCGGTGTGGCGCTGCTCGATGTCCCCACCCCGATCGAGGCCGCCGGCAAGGACCCGAGTTTCGTCGGGCGTCTGCGTCAGGACGTGTCGGTCGAGGGTGATCGCGGGCTCGTGCTGTTTCTCAGTAACGACAACCTGCGCAAGGGCGCGGCCCTCAACGCGGTGCAGATCGCCGAACTGCTCGTCTGACCAATGGACCTGCGCGAACTCCAGTCGATCATCGAGCGCACGTACGGCGAGCGCGATCGTGGGCGCGGCACGTCGGCCACCGTGGCGTGGTTGGCCGAGGAGATCGGCGAACTCGCCCAGGCGGTGCGCAAGGGCAGCCCGGCCGATCAGGAGCACGAGTTCGGCGATGTCGTCGCGTGGGTGGCGTCGCTGGCCAATCAGGTCGGCGTTGACCTGTCGACGGCAGTCGCTCGCTATGCGGCCGGGTGTCCACGCTGTGCATCGATGCCCTGCAGCTGTCCGTGATCCACATCTCGGTGCCGACACGGCTGTGACGCGACGATGCCCGCCGTGCGGCGGGCATCGATGGTCGGGGTGAGAAGATTCGAACTTCCGGCCTCCACGTCCCGAACGTGGCGCGCTAACCAAGCTGCGCTACACCCCGTAGCGAAGCGAGCCTATCCGGCGTGGACCGGTTCTGCCCCTTCGGTGTCGGCGGCAGGCGGCGTCGGCGCCGCAGGATGCAGCACCGCCCGTGCGGTGCGGGCGAGGCGCAGCGGGTCGATCGGCTTGACGAGCCACGCCTCGGCAGCCGATCGCTTGGCGAGGTGCACATCGGCGACGCGGTCGAGCAGCATGATCACCGGCACATGGGGGAGCCGACCGGCGGTCTCGTCGAGACGCAGACCCATCGTGACGGCCATCCCGCCCATCGAACCGATCTGCAGGTCGAGCACGGCGAGGTCGATCGCTCGTTCGGCGGCGAGTTGGCTGACGTCGCGACCCTCGCGACACACGAGGAACGTGACATCAGGTGCGCCGAGGGCGGCGGTGACATCAGCGATGACATGGTCGGCGTCGGCGGCGACGAGGATCAGCACGTCCGGCACTGTATCGGCCCGGCTGGTCGGCGGCCCGCCCGCACGGGTCAGGGCTCGGTGCCTGCGGTGAGCGCAGTCCTGACGAGCTCGAGGGTGTTCATGTCGTGGACATCGCCGGCCAGCATCGGGACGTGCACGGCGCTGCGGGCCCGTCCGAGCAGTTCTGCGGCCGCATCCTGCTCGAGCCGAGCGGTCGCCCGGAGTTCATCGAGGTTGTCGTACAGCGCGGCGAGCGCGGTGTCGTCGACAGCTGTCTCGCCAGGTGCGGCATCGGCGGCTCGCGGCGCGTCGGCTCGACGTGAGTCGGTTGGCCCGAAGTCGGGGGTGCACCGGTTCAACA
>JBJSXI010000019.1:0-5093 GCA_046086305.1 Ilumatobacteraceae bacterium | reverse complement strand
GTTCCCACCCTTCAAGAGACCGGCAGTGCGGCCACGGTGGTGCTTGCGGTGTGCGACTTTGCGGGACATCACCATGGTGGATCAGTCCTCCCCACGGAAGCGCGGGGTCTCGTGCCCGGCACCGAGGGTGCGCCGGGCGATCTCCTCTTCCTCGTCGAGCAACTTCTCGAGTTCGGGATCGGCTTCCTTGACGAGCGGTGCGGCCTCGACCTCGGCGTCGTCGCGGCGGCGGGCTGCCGACGACACGACCTTGCGCGGCGTGCCGCCGAGTCCGGCCGATTCGCCGACGGCCATCGCGGCCTCGCGGGTGATCTTGTCGTCGCCCTGCGACTTGTAGGGGACGATGTCGCCCTTGTAGATCCACACCTTCACACCGACGCGACCGCTCGAGGTGCGTGCCTCGCGCATGCCGTAGTCGATGTCGGCGCGCAGTGTGTGCAGCGGCACACGACCTTCGCGGTACCACTCGGTGCGGCTCATCTCGGCGCCGCCGAGGCGACCCGAGCACTGCACGCGGATACCGAGGGCGCCGGCCTTCTGGGCGTTCTGCACGGCGCGCTTCATGGCCCGGCGGAAAGCGATCCGGTTGACGAGCTGGTCGGCGACACCCTGGGCGATGAGGGCTGCGTCGAGCTCGGGGCTCTTGATCTCGACGATGTTCAACTGCACCTTGGGGTTACCGGTGATCTTCGAGAGCAGCGTGCGCAGCTCTTCGGCCTGGGCTCCCTTACGACCGATGACGATGCCGGGACGGGCCGTGTGGATGTCGACACGCACCTTGTCGCGGGTGCGCTCGATCTCGATACGGCTGACGGCGGCCGACTCGAGGCGCTCCATCAGTGCCTTGCGGATCTTCCAGTCCTCGGTGAGGTAGTCCTTGTACTCGCGCTCGCTGAACCAGCGGCTCTTCCAGTCGGTGGTGACACCGAGGCGGAAGCCATAGGGGTTGATCTTCTGACCCATTACTTGGTCTCCTCCGTGGCGTCGGACTGCTCGGCGCTCGTCTGATCGGAACCGTTCTCGTCGATGAGGCTCTCGTCGGTCTCGACGATCTGATCCTGGACGTCCTGATCCTGCAGCTCGTCGGCGACTGCCCCGTCCTTCAACGTGGCGGCGCGCTGGCGGCTGCGCTCGACGCGCTCGCGACGGCTGGCCGCGGTGCCTCCGGTGGCGCCCCGGCGGCGGCCGGCTGCGGTGCGACGTGCCTCGCGCGCCTGGACGACCTCGAGGCGATCGTCGGCGAGACGATCGACGATGACGGTGACATGGGCGGTGCGCTTGTTGATCCGCCCGGCGCGCCCACGGGCGCGCGGGGTGAAGCGCTTAAGCGTCGGGCCTTCGTCGGCGTAGCACGCCTTCACGTACAGCTCGTCGGCATCGAGTTCGTCGTTGTGCACGGCGTTGGCCACGGCGCTGGCGAGCACCTTGCGCACGACGGCGGCGGCTTCACGGTCGGTGAACTGCAGCACCTCGTCGGCGCGACGCACAGGCAGTCCGCGGATGAGGTCGAGCACCACGCGCACCTTGCTGGCCGACGAGCGGATGTAGCGGGCGCTCGCCCGGGTGCCGCTGCGCTCGCCTGCGACGAACGACTTCTCGTTGAGCTTCGGACCGGTCATCAGCGGCGACCCTTCGTGTTCTTCTCCTGGCCGGCGTGGAACTTGAACGTGCGGGTGGGGCTGAACTCACCCAACTTGTGGCCGACCATGCTCTCGGTGACGTACACCGGCACATGCTTGCGACCGTCGTGCACGGCGATGGTGTGGCCGACCATGTCTGGGATGATCGTGCTGCGACGGCTCCAGGTCTTGATGACCTTGCGCTCGCCGGCGGCGTTCTGCTCGTCGACCTTCTTCAGCAGGTGACCGTCGACGAACGGTCCCTTCTTCAGGCTGCGTGACATGGGCGATTACCTCCGACCCTTCGACGTGCGGCGACGGCGCACGATCAGCTGCTGCGACGGCTTGTTGGTGTTGCGCGTGCGCACACCTTCGGGCTTGCCCCACGGCGACACGGCAGGGCGGCCACCCGAGGTGCGGCCTTCGCCACCGCCGAGCGGGTGGTCGACCGGGTTCATCGCCACGCCTCGGGTCTGCGGACGCACACCCTTCCAGCGGTTCCGTCCGGCCTTGCCGATCTTGACGAGCTCGTGCTCGCTGTTGCCGACCTCGCCGACGGTGGCGCGGCAGTCGATGAGCACGCGACGCATCTCGGTGGAGGGCAGACGCACGGTGGCGAACTCGCCCTCCTTGGCGACGAGCTGCACGGCCATCCCGGCAGAGCGACCCATCTTGCCGCCACCGCCGGGGCGCAGTTCGACGTTGTGCACGACGGTACCGACGGGGATGTAACGCAGCGGCAGCGCATTGCCGGGCTTGATGTCGGCGTGCTGTCCGCTCGAGATGTGCTGGCCGACCTCGAGACCCTTCGGGGCGAGGATGTAGGCCTTGTCGCCGTCGGCGTAGTGCAGCAGGGCGATCCGGCAGGTGCGGTTCGGGTCGTACTCGATGGCCGCGACCTTGGCGGTGACGTCGTCCTTGGTGCGCTTGAAGTCGATGATCCGGTACTGGCGCTTGTGTCCGCCGCCGCGATGACGGGCGGTCTTGCGGCCGTACGCATTCCGACCACCGCTCTTGGTGAGCGGTGAGACGAGTGTACGCTCGGGTGAGGCCTTGGTGACCTCGGAGAAGTCACCGGTGGTCTGGAACCGGCGACCTGCGCTGGTGGGTTTGCGGGAGCGGATGGCCATGGTGGGCTGCCTCAGTTCTCGAACAGCGGGATCTCGCTGCCCGCTGCCAGGGTGACGATGGCCCGCTTGGTGTCGGAGGTCCGACCGGTGCGGTTGGAGCGACGGGCTCGGCTGACCTTGCCCTTGCGGTTGAGGGTGTTCACCTTGAGCACCTTCACACCCCAGATCGACTCGATCGCGTCGCTGATCTCGGGCTTGCTCGCGTCGGGGTGCACGGTGAACGTGTACACGCCCTGCTCGATGAGGCCGTAGCTCTTCTCCGACACGACCGGTGCCAGGATGATGTCGCGGGGATCCTTCATCACTTCGCTCCTGCCTGTGCCGCCGACGGCAGGGTGGCCTTGGAGAACACCACCCAGTCGTTGCACAGCACGTCGTACGCGTTCAGTTCGGCGGACTCGATCAACTGCACATCGGGCAGGTTGAGGAAGCTGCGCACGGTGTTGACGTCGGCGATGTCGACGACCACGAGTGCCTTGCCCTCGATGCCGAGTGCGCTGAGTGCCGCCTTGGCCTGCTTGGTCTTGGGCTCGTCGAAGTTCCATGCGTCGACGACCACGACCTTGCCCTCGGCGGCGCGGTCGCTGAGCGCCGAGTGGAGGGCGAGCTTGATCATCTTCTTCGGGGTCTTCTGACCGTACGAGCGGGGCTTCGGGCCGAGGGCGACGCCACCACCGCTGTAGTGCGGGGCGCGGATCGAACCCTGACGGGCGTTGCCGGTGCCCTTCTGCTTGAACGGCTTCTTGCCGCCGCCACTGACCTCGGCGCGGGTCTTGGTGCTCTGCGTGCCGGCGCGGCGTGCGGCGAGTTGCGCGGTGACGACCTGGTGCATCACGGGCACGTTGGGCTGGATGCCGAACACGGTGGCGGGCAACTCGACGGTGCCGGCCGACTTGCCGTCGCGGGACTTCACGGTGACGTTGGCCATGTCGCTCACTTCCCCTTCACGGCGTTGCGGACGATGACGACGCCCCCGTTGGGACCGGGGACCGAACCCTTGACGAGGAGCAGGTTGCGCTCGGTGTCGGCCTGGACGACCTCGAGGTTCAAGGTGGTGACCTGCTCGTTGCCCATGTGACCGGCCATGCGCAGACCCTTGAACACGCGGCCCGGGAAGCTGCACGAGCCGATCGAGCCGGGGGCCCGGTGGTGCTTGTGGTTACCGTGGCTGGCGCCCTGGCCCGAGAAGTTGTGACGCTTCATCGTGCCGGCGAATCCCTTGCCACGGCTGACGGCGGTGACGTCGACGCGCTGGCCCTCGGCGAGGGTGTCGACGGTGATCTCCTGGCCGACCTCGAAGCCGTCGACACTGTCGAGTCGCAGTTCGACGAGGCGGCGGCCCGGCTGCACCCCGGCGGCCGAGAAGTGGCCGGCCTCGGGCTTGTTCAGCTTCTTCGGGTCGCGGTGGCCGTAGGTGACCTGCAGGGCGGTGTAGCCGTCACGCTCGGACGTCTTGACCTGCACGATGCGCGCGGGCTCGACGCGCAGCACGGTGACGGGCACGACCTTGTCGTTCACCCACACCTGGCTCATGGCGACTTTCTCGCCAACGATCGCTTTGAGTGCCATGTCGGCAGCCTTTTCGGTCGGACCCGGCGGACCGGGCACTTTCGGTTGACACGCAAATGCTCCGCTGGCCATGCGGCCGGCGGAGCACCGGGTTCGGTTGTCGCCGTGGGGTACCCGGAGGCCACCACGGACATCGATTGGGGTGCACCGTCGGTGCACACGGGTTTCAGACTCTACCGAGGCCGCCGGGGGTCCGCCAACCCCCTGGACGGACGGTTCAGCTGCTCTGGATCTTGATCTCGATGTCGACGCCGGCCGGCAGCTCGATGCGCTGGAGGCTGTCGATCGTCTTGGCGTTCGGGTCGACGATGTCGATCAGACGCTTGTGCACCCGCATCTCGAAGTGCTCGCGGGAGTCCTTGTCGATGTGGGGTCCACGGATGACCGTGAACCGGTGCTTGTCGGTCGGCAGTGGGATCGGGCCGCGGACCGTGGCGTTCGTCCGGGTGACGGTCTCGACGATCTTGCGTGTCGACTGGTCGATGATCTCGTGGTCGAACGCCTTGAGGCGGATGCGGATGCTCTGGGCCATGGTGAGGTCGTCCCGTCAGATCACTTGGTGATCTTGACGACGCGGCCGGCACCCACGGTGCGGCCACCCTCACGGATCGCGAACCGCAATCCCTCATCCATCGCGATCGGCTTGCCCAACTCGACCTGGATCGCAATGTTGTCCCCCGGCATCACCATCTCGGTCCCCGACGGCAACTTGATCGTCCCGGTCACATCCGTCGTCCGGAAGAAGAACTGCGGCCGATAATTGTTGAAGAACGGC
>JBJSXI010000018.1:0-9554 GCA_046086305.1 Ilumatobacteraceae bacterium | reverse complement strand
TTGGGTTCGAGGTCGATCTTCACCACGGCGAACTGACCCGAACCACCGGTCTGCTTGACGTGGCGGTACTCGAAGGCCTGCACGTGCTTGGTGATCGTCTCGCGGTAGGCCACCTGGGGCTTGCCGACCGTGGCGACGACGTTGAACTCGCGCTGCATGCGGTCGACGAGGATCTCGAGGTGCAATTCACCCATGCCGGAGATGACGGTCTGGCCGGTCTCCTCGTCGGTGCGCACCCGGAAGGTGGGGTCCTCGTCGGAGAGTGACTTGAGGGCCTTGCCCAACTTGTCCTGGTCGTCCTTGGTCTTGGGCTCGATGGCCACGTGGATGACCGGGTCGGGGAACTCCATGCGCTCGAGGATGACCGGGTTGCCACGGTCGCACAGGGTGTCGCCGGTGGTGGTGTCCTTGAAGCCGAGTCCGGCCACGATGTCGCCGGCGAGCGCGGCGTCGAGGTCTTCACGCTGGTTGGCGTGCATCAACAGGATGCGACCGAGACGCTCGCGGCGCTCCTTGGTCGAGTTGTAGACCTCGTCACCCTTGTTGATCTGACCCGAGTAGACACGGAAGTAGGTGAGCTTGCCGAACGGGTCGGCGACGATCTTGAACGCCAGGGCGGCGAACGGCTCGCTCTCGCTGGCCTTGCGCTCGACGATCTCGTCGGGGTGGTTGGGCTTGGTGCCCTGTGCCGGCGGGATGTCGAGGGGGCTGGGCAGATAGTCGACGACGGCGTCGAGCATCGGCTGCACACCCTTGTTCTTGAACGCCGAGCCGCACAGGATCGGCACGAAGTCGAACGCGAGGGTGCCCTTACGGATCGCCCGCTTCACCTCGTCCTCGCTCAGGCTCTCGCCGGCGAGGTACTTCTCCATCAACTCGTCGTCGCTGGTGGCGATGGTCTCGAGCAGCTGCTCGCGGTATTCGTTGGCCTGATCGACCATGTCGGCGGGGATGTCGACCTCGTCCCACTTGGCGCCGAGTTCCTCGTCGCGCCAGATGAGGGCCTTCATCTTCACCAGGTCGATGAGGCCGGCGAAGGGCTTGTTGCTCTCCGGGCCACCGGCGCCCACGGGCAGGTGGATCACGGCGGGGACGGCCTCGAGGCGGTCCTTCACCATCTGCACGGTGCGGTAGAAGTCGGCGCCGATGCGGTCCATCTTGTTGACGAAGCACATGCGCGGTACGCGGTACTTGTTGGCCTGACGCCACACGGTCTCGGTCTGGGGCTCGACGCCGGCCACCGAGTCGAACACGGTGACGGCGCCGTCGAGGACGCGCAGCGAGCGCTCGACCTCGATGGTGAAGTCGACGTGGCCGGGGGTGTCGATGATGTTGATGCGATGGTTGTTCCAGATGCAGGTGGTGGCAGCCGAGGTGATCGTGATGCCTCGCTCCTGCTCCTGGGCCATGTGGTCCATCGTGGCGGCACCCTCGTGGACCTCACCGATCTTGTAGGTCTTGCCGGTGTAGTAGAGGATGCGCTCGGTCGTCGTGGTCTTGCCCGCGTCGATGTGGGCCATGATGCCGATGTTGCGGGTGCGCTCGAGTGGGAATTCGCGCTTGGCCATCTCGTTGTCTCTCTTCGGTCGTCTCGGTGTGCGGCAAGGGGCGCAAGGGCCGGAGCGGCCGCAGGCACGGCGATCGATGCTACCGGCCGGTCCTGCCGGATGCGGTGCGGTTACTCGCGGCTCAGCTCGGTGCGGGCCACGGCATGTGTGTCGGCCTGCCGGTCGGCGGGGGCCTGTCGGCCGAGGACGCGGAACACCACGGTGTGCAGGTGGCCGGTGAACGGGGCCGGACCGTCGAGATCGTCGACGAGCGGGGTGAGTGGTCCGCGGCCGATGTCGGTGCCGGTCGAGCCGAGGATGCGCACCACCTTGGGCACCGTCGCCGACGCCAGGTCGCGCCCGTCGGCGACGAGGGTGAGGGTGCCGCCGGGTCCGTCGCGCCGGAACCGCACGCCGAGCACATGGTCGCCCGGGGTGAGGGTGATCGGTGCGTGCACCCGGGTGCGGGTGCCGAGGGCGTTGTGGTCGAAGTGCACCGCACCGTCGGCGAGCCACCAGCAGTGGCCGACGTTGTGGGTGCCCCGGGCGTAGAGCACACCCGCCGCGGGGACATCGGTCCCGTTGGTGGCAGGGATCGTCACATGGGCCTCGGCATCCCAGTTGCGCCCGCCGAGCGCGGGTGACACGTCGCTCGGCAGGTGGGCCATCGGGGGGCGGTAGGTGTAGGTGGGGCCTTCGGCGCCAGGCGGCGCGAAGTGTGGTGTGCCGGGTCGCGGACGGGCCCCGAACAGTTCGATGGTCCGGTCGTCGAGCGGCAGCACCCCGTTGGCCTCGGCCTCGCGCCACCATGCGGCGACCAGTTCGGCGAGTCGTTCGGGATGCTCACCTGCGAGGTCGTGGCACTCACTGAAGTCGGCGGCGAGGTGATAGAGGCCCCACCGGTCGTCGTCGAACGCGATGCCGGCCTCGTGATAGGTGGTCGCCTTCCAGCCGTCGACGTAGATGCCGCGGTGGCCCATCTGCTCGAAGTACTGCACCGTGCGCGGGGCCGGCGCAGCGGCGTCGGTGAAGGTGGGGACGATCGACGCGCCGTGCAGCGGCATCTGGGTCACCCCGTGGAACTGGGTGGGCATCGTGGTGCCGGTGACGTCGAGCATCGTCGCGGCCAGGTCGACGGCGTGGCAGAACTGGCGGCGCACCGTGCCGCGCTCGGCCGCCGGGATGCCCGCAGGCCAGTGCACGACGAGCGGGTCGCGCACACCGCCGCCGTAGGTGTTCTGCTTGTACCAGCGCAGCGGACTGTTGCCGGCCTGCGCCCATCCCCACGGATAGTTGCTGTGCGAGTGCGGACCGCCGATGTCGTCGAGGCGTTCGGCGACGATGGCGTCGATGTCCTCCCACATCCCGTTGAAGAAGCTCCATTCGTCCATCACACCGTAGGGTCCGCCCTCGCGGCTGGCCCCGTTGTCGCTGAGCACCATCAGCACGGTGTCGTCGAGCAGTCCTTCGGCGTCGAGGAACGCGGTGAGCCTGCCGATCTGCGCGTCGGTGTGCTCGAGCATCGCGGCGAACGCTTCCTGCAGACGGGCCGAGAAGACCCGCTGGTTCGGGGTCAACTCGTCCCATGCCGGCACACCGGGGTTGCGCGGGGCCAGCGTCGTGTCCGGCGGGATGATGCCCAGTTCGAGTTGCCGGCGGTACCAGCGTTCGCGCCACACCTCATATCCCTCGTCGAACGCACCGCGCCACTTCTCGCGGTAGGCGAGCGGCGCCTGGTGCGGGGCGTGCATCGCGCCGAACGCGAGGTACAGCATGAACGGTCGATCGGGACGCACCGAGGTGAGGTCGCGGAGCCAGCCGATACTGCGGTCGACGATGTCCTCGCTGACGTGATATCCCTCGGCGGCGGTGCGTGGCGGGTCGATGTGGTGGTTGTCGTGGGTGAGTTCGGGGGAGAACTGATCGGTCTCACCCTGCAGGAATCCGTAGAAGCGGTCGAATCCCTTCTGCAACGGCCAGTTGGTGTGCGGGCCGGCGGCCGAGCACTCCTCCATCGGCGCGAGGTGCCACTTGCCGGCGGCGTAGGTGGCGTACCCGCGCGGGCGCAGCACCTCGGGCACGGTGGCGGCATGGGGGGTGATGCCGCCGCGCATGTGGGGGAACCCGGTGTTCCAGTTCGACACACCGCGCATGCCGACACTGTGGTGATTGCGGCCGCTGAGCAGACATGCCCGCGTGGGTGAGCACAGCGCCGTGGTGTGGAAGTCGGTGTAGCGCAGTCCGCCGGCGGCGAGTCGGTCGATGTGCGGGGTGGTGAGTGTGCTGCCGTAGCACCCGAAGTGGGCGAAGCCGACGTCGTCGAGGACGATCATCACCACATTCGGTCCACCCGCCGGCGGCTCGGGCCACCACGGGGTCGACTCGGCGAGGGTGCGGCCGATGACACCGGCGAAGTCGGGTTCGGCGGGATGGCCCCCCGGGTGAACCGTCACGCCCATCCCCCGGCGTAGGCGACGAACTGGCCGGTCGTGAACCGACTCGTGCCGTCGACGAACGGCGCGCAGAAGTGGGCGAACTCATCGACCGTGCCGAGTCGGCGCAGCGGCACCATCGCCTCGATGCGCGCCCGGATCTCGGGATCGTCGGCCCCGGTGGCCCGACGGAACTCGGGGAAGTCCATGAAGTTGGTGCCCACCGCGTTCACCTGCACCCCGTGGCGGGCGACCTCGTCGGCGACGTTGCGCACGAGGTGGGTGGCCCCGGCGCGGGCGGCCGAGTAGAGCGGTGCGCCGGGTGTGGCGCGTGCCGCGCTGGCACTGGTGATGACGAGCACCTGTCCCCCGCCGGCTGACACCATCGGCGCCAACACGGCCTGCAGGAAGTGGAACGGCGCGACCATGCACCCGTCGACGACGCGCTGCAGGTCGTCGACCGTCGACTGCATGAAGCGGCCGGTGACCACACGTCCGCTGAAGGTGATCGCCGAATCGAGCCGACCGAACCGACCGAGTGCCGCATCGACGAGACGCTGCGGGCCCGTTGGATCGGTCGGCGTGCGCACATCGGTGACGACGGCGTGGTCGATCCCCGCGGCGTCGAGCTCGGCGGACAGATCGTCGTGCGGATCGCCGAGGACCAGTCGGAAGCCCCGTGCGGCGAGGAGTCGGGCGAGGGGCGGACCGACGTAGGTGCCCGCGTCGGCGACGAGGGCGACGGGCGCGTCGGTCGGTGAGTGGTCGGCCATCGGGCCATTCGAACAACTGCCGGATCACCTGTCAACCGGATGCGGGCGTCGGTACAGTGCGCGCATGACCGGCGCGAGCGAGATGGTGCTGATGATCATCTCGATGATCGTGCCGGTGATCATGCCGGTGATCGTCTGCTTGATCTTCTCGACCGGTGTCACCGCGGCGAGCCGGCGATGAAGGTGCTGCGGACCCCCGACGAGTGCTTCGCCGATCTCGTCGACTTCCCCTTCGCGCCCCACTATGTGACGATCGATGATCCCGACACGGGCGTGGCGCTGCGGATCCATCACCTCGACGAGGGGCCCCGCGACGCCGATCCGGTGCTGCTGATGCACGGCGAGCCCACCTGGGCCTATCTCTATCGCCACATGGTCGGCCCGCTCGTCGCGGCGGGTCACCGGGTGATCGTGCCCGATCTCGTGGGCTTCGGTCGCAGCGACAAGCCGGCGGCACGCACCGATCACACGTATGCGCGCCATGTCGCCTGGATGTCCGCCGCGCTGTTCGATCGAGTCGATCTGCGCCACATCACCCTGTTCGGTCAGGACTGGGGCGGACTGGTCGGGCTGCGTCTCGTCGCCGCCGATCCCGAGCGCGTCGACCGCGTCGTCGTCGGCAACACCGGGCTGCCCACCGGCGAGCGTCCGCCCACCGACGCGTTCCTCGCATGGCAGAAGTTCTCGATCGAGTCGCCGGCATTCCCGATCGGCGCGATCGTCAACGGTGGCTGCCTGCGCACCCTGGCGGACGCCGAGATCGCCGCCTACGACGCGCCGTTCCCGACCGACGAGTACACCGCCGGGCCGCGGATGATGCCGTCGCTCGTGCCGAGCCGCCCCGACGATCCGGCGAGCGCCGATCAGCACGCGGCATGGCAGGTGCTCGGCCGGTTCCACCGTCCGTTCCTGTGTGCGTTCAGTGATGGTGATCCGATCACGCGCGGCGGCGAGCGCATCTTCCACCGCAGCGTGCCCGGTGCCGAGGGGCAGCCGCACGTGACGATCGAGGGAGCCGGTCACTTCCTGCAGGAGGACCGCGGTCCCGAACTCGCGGCGGTGATCGCCGACTTCATCGCCGCGACGTCACGCTGAACGACGAGACGCTGAACGACCAGGCGCTGAACGACCAGACACTGGGGCGACCAACGCCGAACCGCATCGCGTAGCCGACCTCGGGTCGTCGCGATCCGGCCGTCAGTCGGTCGTGCGGTCGAGGGTCAGTGCTGTTGCGCCGCCGTCGATGACGAGGCGATCACCGTCGAGGGTCACTGTCGGACGTGCATCGAGCAGGGCGATCGTGTCGGTGTCGAGCTTCATGAGCGGCTCGTCGCACGCCATCTCGGTCTGGATCCATCCGTCGACCGAGATCAGCACACCGTCGTCGAAGCGGATCTCGCCGCCGATGAGGTTGCACCCGCCGCTCACCCCGAGCGTCGCCGAAGCGCCGTCGGGATCGTCGAACACGATCCGCAGGTTGCTCGCCGGGGGAAGTTCGATCCCCCGTGACGAGGTGACGACGAACGACCCGCGATCGAGTGCCGCCGCCAACGCGGCATCGGCCGACTGCTCGCCGCACGATGTCGCCGCGAGGATCACGGCGAGGGTCACGGCGGCTGCAGCGACCGAACTCCTCGACCAGTTCATCGATGTCCGTCCCATCACCGGCCTCCTCTCCTCGACTCTCTTGGGCTCCTCGACGATCACCTCCAACATCTCCACCCGTTCGACGCGTCGCGGGGCGTGGCGGTTCCCGGACTCAGCGGCCGACGACGGCCTCGCCGCAGCGGCGGCCACCGAACATCGCACCCTGGATCGACGGTGTATCGCGGTGATCGCCGCACACCCACAGTCCCTCACCGAGCGCCACCTGTCGCTTGGGTCGGAACGGTGGCCGCTGATCGGGTTGACCGTGGACGATCGTGTCGACACGCAGGACGCGCCATTTGTCGACCTGACCGCCCCACCAGCTGCGCAGTTGGGCCCGCACCTCGTCGGCGAGGGTGGCCGGATCGTGCGCACCCGGACATGCGGCGGCGATGAGCGCCTGCCCGGTCGATCCCGCGTACTCGGGGGCGACGTTGCTCATCGGCACCACGTTCAGCGCGGGTCCCGATGCCGAACCGTCGAGGATGATGAACCGATGGCGCACGGGTTCGCGCGGCGCGGCGAACCACACCGCACTCACCGGACGTCCGACTGCGGCGGTCACGCCGGGTCGCACAGTGCCGAGCAGGGCCGCGGCGGCCGGTCCCTCGGTAGCGATGATCACGTCGTCGGCGTCGATCGATCGACCATCGGCGAGGCCCACCGTGCCGGGCGCCACGCGCGTCACCCGGGCACCGAGGTGCACCGTGCCCGCGGCGAGGTGGCCGGCGAGTTGTCGGGGGATCTCGCCCATCCCGCCGGCCGGGACGACCGATGATCCCACCGCGAGACAGCGCAGGACGATGTCGCTCATGCGCGCGCTGCCGGTGAGTGCGGCATCGAGTTGGATCCCGCCGAGGAGGGGGCGGAAGAAGCGGTCGATCATCGCCGTCGAGAACCCTTCGGCGCGCAGTGCGTCGAGGGTGCTGCGGTCGGGGCCGCGCAGCAGCGCGACGGGATCGGTTCGCCGCAGACGCAGCAGCATCGCGCCGAGGCGGAGTTTGTCGGCGATGCTGCCCACCGGGGCGAGCCCACTCGCGGCGAGCAGGGCGGGGCGGCGCAGTGGATCGGCGACGGTGGCGAAGCGTCGCCCGACGCGCACGACCGACCCGGGGGCGAACGCACGCGGACGGAGTGCGGCGAGATCGAGCTGCCGATCGACCTCGGGATATGCGGTGAGCAGCACCTGGAATCCCCGGTCGAGGAGGAATCCCTCGACCCGGTCGGTGCGCACCCGCCCACCGATGCCGTCGGATGCCTCGAGGACGACGACCGAGCGACCAGCCGCCTGCACCACCCGTGCGGCGCTCAGCCCGGCGAGGCCGGCACCGACGATCACCACATCGGCCCGTGCGGGCAGCGAACCAGCCGTCGAGTCAGTCGTCGGCCCAGTCGTCGAACCAGTCGTCGGCCTCTCCGTCGAACCGTCCGCAGTGTCGGCGCCCATCGCCGTCGACGCTAGCGGTGACGGCGCAACGCAGAGCGAGGCGCAGCGAACCATGGCGAGGTGAGTGCGTCGTCGGGCTGACGACCGGGCATGATGGCCGGGCATGCTCGTTCGTCTCCTGCGGTCGTTCCTCGGTCGCTATCGCATCTGGTTGCTTGCGGTGCTGGTGCTGCAGGCCACCCAGGCGTTCGCCGGGCTCGTGCTGCCCCGCCTGAACGCCGACATCATCGACAAGGGGGTCGTCACGGGCGATACGGGTTACATCTGGCGGATGGGCGCGTGGATGCTCGTCATCAGCGCCGTCCAGATCGGTCTTGCGGTGGTGGCCGTGCGGTACGGGTCGCTCGCGGCGATGGGCTTCGGGCGCGATGTGCGGTCGGCGCTGTTCCGTCGTGTCACCGACTTCTCGGCACGTGAGGTCGCCGAGTTCGGTGCACCGAGCCTCATCACCCGGGTGACCAACGATGTGCAGCAGGTGCAGACCCTCGTGTACATGTCGTGCACGATGCTCGTGTCGGCGCCGTTCACGGCGCTCGGTGGACTCGTCATGGCACTGCGTGAGGATGGCGGTCTCACGTTGATCCTCGCCGTGGCCATTCCGGTCCTCGTGCTGAGCATCGGCAATGTGATCGTGCACATGGTGCCGACGTTCCGTGCGATGCAGGAGCGGATCGACGAGATGAACCGAGTGCTGCGCGAGCAGATCACCGGACTGCGTGTCGTGCGGGCGTTCGTGCGCGAACCGTTCGAGACAGCTCGCTTCGAGCGCGATAACGATCGGCTCGCCACCACGGCGCTGCGCGGCGGACGGCTGATGGGCCTGATGATGCCGACGGTGATCCTGATCGTGAACGTCAGCAGCGTGGCGGCGATCTGGTTCGGCGCCGGGCGGGTGGGCTCGGGCGATCTGAAGATCGGCTCGCTGATCGCCTTCCTCACCTATCTGACCCAGATCCTGATGGCCGTCATGCTCGCCACCTATATGGCGGCCCTCGTGCCGCGGGCCTCGGTGAGCAGCGAGCGGATCAATGCCGTGCTCGACACCCCGAGCAGTATCCGCGCCGCCGAGGTGACGGTGCCTCTGCCCCCTGCGGCTCGCAGTACGGATGAGCACGCTGTTGCTGAGCACGCTGTCGCCGAGCACGCTGTTGCTGAGCACGGCGTCGAGCGCGGCCTCGACTTCGAGGCGGTCGGGTTCCGGTATCCGGGTGCCGAACGATCGGTGCTCGAGGGTGTCACCGTGTCGTGTCGGGCCGGTGAGACCGTCGCGGTGATCGGCTCGACCGGGTCGGGTAAGACGACGCTCGTCAATCTCGCCGCCCGTTTGATCGATGCGACCTCGGGTCGGGTGCGGCTGCACGGTGTCGACCTGCGCGACATCGATCCGGCGGTGCTGTGGTCGCGGATCGGGCTCGTACCCCAGCGGCCGTATCTGTTCTCGGGCACCGTGGCGAGCAACCTGCGGTACGGCCGACCCGAGGCGACCGACGCCGAGATGTGGGAGGCGCTCGACATCGCGCAGGCCAAAGAGTTCGTGACGGCCATGGGCGGCCTCGAGGCGTCGATCGCCCAGGGCGGGAGCAACGTGTCGGGTGGGCAGCGTCAGCGGCTCGCCATCGCCCGGGCCCTCGTCCGCCGGCCCGATGTGTACCTGTTCGACGATTCGTTCTCGGCCCTCGACATGGCCACCGATGCACGACTGCGCGCC
>JBJSXI010000017.1:0-19927 GCA_046086305.1 Ilumatobacteraceae bacterium | reverse complement strand
CCGACAATCCCTCGGCCGCCATCGCGTCCTGCCACCGTGACAGCCGGAAGAACTCACTCCACTCCTGGAAGATCCCGCCGTCTCGCCACACCCGCTCGATGACGGCGCCGATCCGCCGGTCGCCACGAGAGGCGATGCCCTCAGCGAGGGTCGCCGACGGATCGTGCCACTTGACCTGCACACCACGTGCTCGTCGGGACGCGTCGCGGACCATCTGGATCCTCGCTCGCAGCGTCTCGGTCGTGTTCTGGCCGAACCACTGGAAGGGAGTGTGCGCCTTGGGTACGAACCCTCCGAGGCTCACGGTCACACTGGCCCGATTCGTCGATCGCTGACCGATCTTCACGCACTGCGCCGCCATCTCGACGATGCCGAGTGTGTCGGCATCGGTCTCGGTCGGCAGACCGGTGAGGAAGTACAGCTTCGCCCGCTGCCACCCCTGCGAGAAGGCCGACTCGACCGCGCCGTACAGGTCGTCCTCGGTGATGAGCTTGTTGATCACCTGACGGAGCCGCCAGCTTCCCGCCTCGGGGGCAAAGGTGAGTCCGCTCCGACGACCTCCGGCCACCTCACCCGCCAGACCGACGGTGAAGGCATCGACGCGCAGTGACGGAAGACTGATCGACACCGCTTCCGAGGGCGGGCACCCGGCGGGGTTGATGCTCGCTGCGAGGCCCTCGATCCCGCTGTAGTCGGCGGTGCTCAACGAGGTGAGACTCACCTCGTCGTAGCCCGTGCTGCGCAGACCCTCGCTGATCATCGAGCGCACCTGAGCTGCCGGTCGCTCGCGGACCGGGCGGGTGATCATCCCGGCCTGACAGAACCGACATCCGCGCGTGCACCCACGGAACACCTCGACCGCCAGACGGTCGTGGACCACCTCGGTGAGCGGTGCGAGCGGCCGACGCGGATACGGCCACGCACCGAGGTCGGCCACGGTGCGCTTGGCCACCGTCGACGGCACATCGGCGAACCGCGGCCGGACCGCAGCGATCGCAGCGCCGTCGTAGTCGACCTCGTACATCGACGGAACGTAGACACCGGGGATCCGGGCGAGCGCGCGCAGTACACCCTCACGAGTGCCCTCGTGGCGTCCTGACGACTTCCAGTCGGCGACGACCTCGGTGATCTCCCCGACCACCTCTTCTCCCTCGCCGAGCACGACGAGATCGACGAAGTCGGCCAGTGGCTCGGGATTGAATGCACTGTGCCCGCCGATGACCACGAGTGGGTCGGCAGCCGCGCGTCGATCCGCTCGAACAGCGATCCCCGCGAGGTCGAGCATGTTGAGCAGGTTCGTGAAGACCAACTCGGCCGACAGGTTGAAGGCGATCAGATCGAACTCGTTCGCGGCGCGGTGCGAATCGACGCTGAAGAGCGGGACACCGTGCTGACGAAGCAGCCCCTCGAGGTCGACCCAGGGCGCGTAGGTGCGCTCGGCGACCGCGTCCTGCCGTTCGTTCAGGACGCCGTAGAGGATCTGCAGCCCCTGGTTGGGCAGCCCGATTTCGTAGGCGTCGGGGTAGGCGAGCAGCCAAGAAACCTTGCCCGGCAGGTACCGGGGGGTGATGGCGCCGTCCTCGCACCCGATGTAGCGGGCGGGCTTTTGGACCCGAGCCAGGAGCGGTTCGACCCGTTCCCAGAGAGAGCTCATTTCTCCTCACCCTACCGGTCACCCGACCCAGCGGGCGGGATCGGTCAGCGGTAGCGGCGCATGTGCACGCTCTGGACCAGACCGATCAGGGCGAAGAAGGTCACGGTTCCCGAGCCGCCGTAGGAGATGAAGGGCAGCGGCAGGCCGGTGATCGGCATCAGGCCGACGGTCATCGCCACGTTCTGGAAGACCTGCCAGAGCAGCATCGTGAACACCCCGGTGCACAGATAGGTGCCGACCAGATCGCGCGACAGGTGGGCGATGCGCCACACCCGCAGCAGCACGAGGGCGTACAGGCCGAGCACGATGGCTCCCCCGATCAGCCCGAACTGCTCCCCGATCGCCGAGAAGGGGAAATCGGCCCACTGCACGGGGATGTCCTTGGGGGCATTGGTGATCGGCCCCTCGAGCCACCCCTTGCCCGTCAGCCCGCCGGTCGCCACGGCTCGGATCGCATTCCGGCCTTGGTACACGACGTCGCGGAGGTCGGGATTCGTGGTGTTCTGGTCGAAGAACACCACGAACCGGCGGATCTGGTATTGAGTGACGAGACCCGAGACGAGGGCTGCCCCCACCGTGGCAAGGGTGAGCGCGCTGATCATCGCGATATAGCGGGCCTTGGCGCCCGCGACGAGCATCACCCCGACCACCATCGCGATGAGCACCGACGCCGAGCCGAGATCGGGCTGGAGGATCACCAGCGCCGCCGGAGCACCAACGAGCAGCAGGCCGACGATGAAGCGGTGGTACGGGAGCACCTCGCTGCGGTCGTCGGCGAGATACGCCGCGAGTGCGAGCAGAAGTGTGAACTTGGCGAACTCGGCCGGTTGGACGTTGAACGGACCGAAGTCGAACGACAGCACGGTCTCATCACCGCGGATGTTGATGAGGTTCATCCCGAAGATCACGACGAGAGATGCGACCGTTGCGCCGTAGAGCACCCGTGCCCGCTCGCGGATGACGTCGTAGTCGACGCTCATCACCGCGGCGAGGACGAGCACCGCGACGATGAGGAAGATCTCTTGGCGGGTCACGAACTGGAACCCATACGGTGTCGTACTGCCCGGCGGGGTCTTGCGGTACGACGACGAATAGACGACCGCGATGCCGATCAGCGACAGGGCACCGACGGCGGCCATGAGCACCCAGTCGATGTTCCGGCTCGGTGCACTCGGGCTCGAGCGGATGTTCCCCAGCCCCGAGTCGGGCCGGCGCTGCAGGATCGACAGCGGCACGTCAGTCCCTGATGCCCGACGAGCCGCTCAGACACGTCGTATCGCGCAGTTGCTTGGGTGGAGCAGCGACCGTCGCGGTGGGATCCAGCGGGTCGCTGATGTAGACCGGGTCGGTGCGGATGAATCCGGTGAGGGCGAGGAAGAGGCACTTGGTGACCGGGGCCGCGGCCTTCGAGCCGTAGCCACTCTTCTCGAGGTACGCGACGATCGTGTACGGCACGTCGGGTGCGAGGCCGAACGCACCGAACGCCGACGAGTCGTTCCAGGGAAGGCTCGCGGCACCCTGCGCAGTGCCGGTCTTGCCGGCGATCGCGACCGGGAACCCGCGGAACAGCCGCTGCCCGGTGGTTGCGTGGTAGAAGTCGTAGTCGACGCCCGGACCGGTGATCACTCGACGCAGTCCCTCGAGGATGGGCCCGGCGATCGGCGGCGACATGTCGATCGTGGCTCGCACCTCCGGCTGGATGTAGTTGACCAACTCGACGGCCCGGTCGAGGTCGGCGAGGCCGGGTGCGCGGTCCGGGGTCAACGGCGCGAAGATGCGCTTGACGATGCTCGGTTTGAGCAACGAGCCACCGTTGGCGATCGTGGCGTAGGCATTCGCCAGCTGGAGGGGCGTGGCCGCCATGAGTCCCTGGCCGATCGCCACCTGGATGTTGTCGCCGACCTGGAGGCGCGGCACCTCACCCGGCGCGAGGACACCCTTCTCGACGAGTTGGGCCTTCACGTCGTCGTCCGGGATCCTTCCTCGCCATTCGAAGGGCAACTGGATCCCCGACACACTGCCGAAACCGAAACTCTCCAACTTGCTCTTCAGCAACTGACGGTCGGCGAGGAAGAACTCCTCGCCGAGTCGGTAGAAGAAGGTGTCCGACGACACGGCGAGCGCGTCGCTGACGCTGACGGGCCCGTACGAGCTCGGCTTCTGGGTCCGCTTGTTGGTCGCGTTCTTGAACGTGCACCGTGCCGGTCCCCCGTTGTCGATGCACAGCTCCGGCTCGATCGACCGAACGTTGTAGATGCCCTCGTCGAGATACTTGAAGGTGGAGTCGATGAGGCCCGCTGACATCGCTGCCCACGCGACGAAGGGCTTGATGGTCGAGCCGAGGTTGTAGTTACCCGACACCGCACGGTTCACGAGGCTCGACAGGTCTGGGTCGATGTTCGACCCGTCGGGGTTCTTGCTGGGAAAGATCTGCTGGAACTTCTCGCCACCGACGCCGCTCTCCATCCACCGGTTGTCGAAGGTCGGGTAGCTCGCCATCGCGATGACCTGACCAGTGACGTGATTCATCACGACCACTGCGCCCGCCGGCGCCTTGTGCTGCACCCACTGCGGGTAATCCTCCTTGGTCCCGTCGGGCAGTGTGCGGCGATAGATGCGTGACGTGAAGTTCGTCGAGCGATCGAGAGGGTTGTACGGCGCCGAGTCGGCCTGGCTGAGATCTTCGGGGAGGGCTCGGCGAGATCGCAGCCCGACTTCGAGGGCCTGTTCGGCGTACTGCTGGAAGTCGAGGTCGATACTCAACTGCACGTCGACACCCGCCACGGGATCCATCCGCAGGTCCTCGAGCTCGCGCACGATCGCGCCGGACGCATCGATCTCGTAGACGCGCCGACCCCACAGGCCGTGCAGTTCGCGCTCCATACTCAACTCGACGCCGAACTGCCCGACGCGCTCGTTGCGCTTGTACCCCTGAGCGAGGTACGAGTCGAGCGTGTTCTTCGTGATTGCGCCCATGTAACCGACGATGTGCGAGGCCAACGGCGCGAACGGGTACACACGCTTGTACTGCTCGACGACATCGACGCCCGGGTAGTCCTCGCTGCGCTCGAGGAGGAAGGCGACCGTCTCCTCCGACACATCCTCCTTGAGCGGGAGCGGCAGCAGGGTGTCGTACAACTGCGCCTTGTCGCACGGTTTGGGCAACTCGTAGCACGGTGAGTGCCGACGCATCAGTTCCTCGAAGGGCATACCGAGTGGACCGGACAGTCGTTGGAACAGTGCCTCGCGATTGGCGCGTACCCGGAGCACCGACCAGTCGACGGTGACCGTCAGGACGCGTCGATTGTCGGCGAGGACACGTCCATCTGCGTCGAAGATCCGCCCCCGCTCGGGAGCGATGAACACGGTGCGGGTCTTGGCCGCGGTGACCCGTGCCTGGTACTCCTCCTGTTGGACTCCCTGGAGGAACCACAGCCGGGCGCCGAGCAGGCCGATGAGCAGCAGCGACACCGTGCCGAGCAGACCGAGTCGTCGGGTGCGCAGGGCGATGGCCATCGGGTCATTCTCCCTTGCGGTGGCGATGCACGCCCGTCACTCGGCGATCACCTTCCACTTGCGGGCCCGCACGCCCATCGCCCATCGCCCGAGCGGGACCATGAGCGGGCACACCAGCCCGGCAGCGAGCGCAACGATCGGCACCTCGCGCCACAGGCCTGCACCCTGCCAGTCCTGCCCCCCGGCGATGAGCTCGAACCCGGGCACGCTCGCCTCACCGACGGCTGCGCCGGCGGCGCCGAAGAGCATCATCAACCACCACTGCGGATCGGGCGTGATCGTGTGGACGTATCCGGCCGTCATCCCTGCGAGTCCGTAGGCGAGTCCCATCACGCCGAGCGGCGTGTCGCCCGACAGGTCGAAGAGAAGTCCGAGGACGAAGCCGGCCACTGCACCGCGATCAGCGCCTCCGCCGACACCTGCGGCCACGACGAGCGCGAGAACGACCTGCAGTTTGACGTCGGCGATCGGGTGCTCGGCGGCGATGATTCGCTGGACCGCGAGCGCGAGGAGCCCAACCGGAACGAGGCGCAGCACAGGACCGAGGAAGAGCGCACGCACGGTCAGCGACCCACTGCATCCTCATTGGGCAGGTACAACACGACGGCGACGAAGTTCAGCCGCTGGAGGCTGGCGCTCGGCCGCACCTCGACCAGCACCGAACTCGTCCCTGATTGCTCGACGATCCGCGAGATGAATCCGATGGGGATTCCCTGCGGCGCGGTGCTGAGATTGCCGCCGGCCGTGTCGACCACTGCGCCGATCCGGACCGAGCTCGACGACGAGGTCATGTCGACGAAACTGAGGAGCAGCGGTGAGCCGGCACCACTGCCACTGAGGGTGCCGGTCTCGCGAATGACCTCGAGGATGGTCGTGGTGGTGGTCGGTGAAGTGGTCGTCGTGAACAGCGGACCGGTGTCGCCGCCGGGAGGTGTGCTCGACGGCGTGGTCCCCAGCTCATCGACAGGAATCCCCGACGGCGTCGTCACCTCGGTGGTCGTCGTCGATGTGCCTGAGTCGTCTCCGGCGTCCGGTGTACTGAGCACCTGTGCCGACACGGCGAAATCGGGGTCAGTGATGAGCAGGACGAGGCTGCGATCCGGGAACACCTTGGTGATCCGACCGATCAAGCCTGCGCCGTCGATGACGGGCATGCCCACCTCGATGCCGCTCGCCGATCCGATGTTGATCTCGACCGTGTTCTGGAAGTTGCTCGGAGACGCACCAACGACCTGCGCCGTCAACGTGTCGTAGATGAACGATGACGTCAACTGGTTGATCCGCAACAGTTCTTGATACTCGAGGATCGCTGAGCGCGCCTCGATGTCGGCGCCGCGCATCCGATCGAGCTGATCGCGCAGTGCCTCGTTCTCCCGACGGACGTCGTCGTAGTCGAATACTGCGTTCCAGATCCGCTCGAACGGCAGCGCGACCACTCGAGCAACGGTCTCGAACGGCCGGAGTGCCGTCGACACGGCCGAGCGCGCCGAGTCGATGATCCCACTCCCCCGCTGATCGAGGGTGATCAGCATCATGCTGGTGAGGACCACCAGCAGCACGACTCTTCGACGACCCAGTGATGCCATGTCAGTCGCGCGGAGCGATCATTCCTCGCCGCCGAGCGACATCAACCCGCGCATCGCATCGATGTTCTCGAGCGCCCGCCCCGACCCGATCACGACGCTGAACAGCGGATCGGGAGCGATGTTGATGGGCATACCGGTCTCGTGCGACAGGCGCCGGTCGAGACCGGCGAGCAGCGCACCACCGCCGGCGAGGGTGATCCCCACCTGCATGATGTCGGCGGCGAGTTCGGGGGGCGTCCGGTCGAGCGTCGTCTTGATCGCGTCGATGATCGCCTGCACCGGTTCGGCGAGTGCTTCTCGCGCCTGCTCCGTCGTCAAGGCGATGGTCCGTGGCAGGCCGCTGATGAGGTCGCGGCCACGGATGTCGGCAGTCATCTCCTCCTCGAGTGGCCAGGCCGACCCCATCTGGATCTTGATCTCCTCGGCGGTGCGATCGCCGATCGCCAGTGAGAACTCCTTCTTGACGTACTGCATGATCGCTTCGTCGAGTTCGTCCCCGGCCACACGGACCGACTGCGCAGTGACGATGCCGCCGAGGGAGATGACGGCCACCTCCGTGGTCCCGCCACCGATGTCGACGATCATGTTCCCGCTCGGCTCGCCGACGGGCATGTCGGAACCGATCGCTGCCGCCATCGGCTCTTCGATGATGTGCACGGGCTTGCGGGCGCCGGCGTACTCGGCGGCGTCCTGCACCGCACGCTGCTCGACACCGGTGATCCCCGATGGCACACAGATGACCATCCGCGGCTTGCTCCAGCGGCTCGAGTGCACCTTCTGGATGAAATAGCGGAGCATCTTCTCGCAGACCTCGAAGTCGGCAATGACGCCGTCCTTGAGCGGACGGACCGTCTTGATGCGACCCGGGGTGCGGCCCATCATGCGCTTGGCCTCGAGACCGACCGCCACCGGACGGCCATCGGTGACATCGATGGCCACGACAGACGGCTCGTTGAGCACGATGCCGAGCCCGCGGGCATAGATGAGGGTGTTCGCCGTACCGAGGTCGATGGCGAGGTCTCGGCCGACCGAGAGCGGGTTGCCTCTGACCATCACCGTCCTCCCTGCGTGATCCAGAACCGCCGAGAGTGTAGCGGGCGGCGGATTTGTTACAGATTCGGGAAGAAGATCCCGATCTCCCGCTCGGCCGATGCCAGCGAATCGCTGCCGTGGACGAGGTTCTCGGTGAACAGGATCCCCAGATCACCCCGAATGGTGCCCGGTGCCGCCGACCGCGGGTTGGTGGCGCCCATCATCGTGCGGACGACCTCCCAGGTGTTCTCGGGCCCTTCGAGGACCAGTGCCACGACGGGGCCGCGGCTCATGAACTTGGTGAGATCGGCGTAGAACCCCTTCCCGACGTGCTCCTCGTAGTGCCGGGCGAGGGTGTCGGTGTCGAGGGTGCGCAGGTCGAGGGCGACGATCTGCAGACCCTTGGCCTCGAACCGGGACAGGATGTGGCCGACGAGACCGCGCTCGACGGCATCGGGCTTCAGCAGGACGAGTGTGCGATCGGACATGGCCGGAGAGGCTACCGAGCCGACGGCCCGTCAGGGCAGGACGCGTCGCAGGTACGGTCGGGCGCCACCCACCACATAGAGCGAGCCAGTGACGAGGACTGCATCGTCTGCGGCAGCTTCGAGCAGCGCGCTGTCGAGCGCTGACTCGATGGTGGACTCCTCGCGCACGTCGTCGCACCCCGCCGCCCGCGCTGCTGCCGCAAGGTCGGCCGACGGGAGTCCCCGCTGCGACGGCGCCGTGCAGGTGACGACGAGATCGAACTCGTCGGCGCGTAGCGCAGCGAGCATCTCGCCGGGATCCCGACCCTGCAGACAACCCACGACGAGCACTCGCCTTCCCGCCGGGTCGAAGTCGTCGAAGAACACACTGGCGCACGTGTCAGCGCCGGCCGGATTGTGCGCACCGTCGACGATGACGAGCGGCTGGCGGCCGAGCACCTCGAAGCGGCCGGGCATCTGCACCGCGGCGAAACCCTCGGCCACTACGTCGCCATCGAGGGGCGCAGCGAAGAAGGTCTCCACGGCGGTGAGTGCCACGGCGGCATTGTCACCCTGGTGTCGACCGTGGAGCGGCACGAACACACCCGGATAGATCATCGTCGGCGTTCGAAGATCGACGAGTCGGCCGCCGAGGGCCACTTGGTTCTCGAGCACGTCGAAGTCGTCACCCCGCACCAGATGGCTCATGCCGCCGGCACTGCGGAAGATGTCGACCAACTCGGGCTCGGTCTCACCGACCACGACCGCGCTCGATGGCTTGACGATGCCCGACTTCTCCCTGGCGATGTGCATCGTCGTCGGGCCGGCGTACTCGGTGTGGTCGATGCCGATGTTGGTGATGACGGCGACGCGGCCATCGGCGACATTCGTCGCATCCCACCGACCGAGGAGACCGACCTCGAGGACGACGACATCGACTGCCACATCGGCGAACCACCGCAGCGCTGCACACGTCACGGCTTCGAAGTAGGTCGGCCGCACACCGGTGAGCACCTCGAGGTCGGCGACGGCCGCGACCTGCTCGGCGAAGTCGTCGTCGCTGATCGGCTCGGCATTCCGGCTGATCCGCTCGTTCAGCCGTTCGAGATGGGGGCTCGTATAGGTGCCGACCGTGAGCCCCTGCGCCATCAGCAGACGGGTGATCATCTGCGTGGTCGACCCCTTACCGTTGGTGCCCGTGACATGGATGACGGGCGCTGCGTGCTGGGGGTCGCCCATCGCCGCCGCGAGCGTGCGCATCCGATCGAGGGTCGGTGAGGTGATCCGTCCCGTGATGTCGTAGTTCGAGTGCTCGGTGAGATACGCGAGCGCGGCGTCGTAACTCATCGCCCGAAGAAGAGAGGGATCAACTCGCCTGTCGGCGCGGTCGCTTGGTGACCGGCTCGCGCGGCACCATCGACGGGGTCGCCTTGGCGATGACCGTGTCGACGTCGATGACGACTCGACCCACATCGGAACGTCCGGGTAGGTCGTACATCGTGCCGAGGAGCACCTCTTCGAGGATCGCCCGCAGACCACGCGCCCCTGTGCCACGGACGAGCGCCGCATCGGCGATGGCGTCGAGCGCCTCCCGCGTGAACTCGAGGTCGACCTCCTCGAATTCGAACATCTTCCGGTACTGCTTGACGAGCGAGTTCTTCGGCTCGAGCAGGATCTTGACGAGCGCCTCACGATCGAGACTGCGCACGGCGCCCACCATCGGAAGGCGACCGATGAACTCGGGGATCATGCCGAACTTCAGGAGGTCCTCGGGCTGCACGAGCGCGAACAACTCGCCGGGATCGCGATCGACCTTGCTGCGTACGACGCCGTTGAAGCCGACACCCTTGTGGCCGATGCGCGACTCGATGATCTGCTCGAGGCCGGCGAACGCACCGCCGCAGATGAACAGGACGTTGGTCGTGTCGATCTGGATGAACTCCTGGTGGGGGTGCTTGCGCCCGCCCTGGGGCGGCACCGATGCCACGGTGCCCTCGAGGATCTTGAGGAGAGCCTGCTGGACACCTTCACCCGAGACGTCACGGGTGATCGAGGGGTTCTCGCTCTTGCGGGCGATCTTGTCGATCTCGTCGATGTAGATGATGCCGGTCTCGGCCTTGCGGACGTCGAAGTCGGCGGCCTGGATGAGCTTGAGGAGGATGTTCTCGACGTCCTCACCGACGTAGCCGGCCTCGGTGAGCGCCGTGGCGTCGGCGACGGCGAAGGGCACGTTGAGCAGCCGAGCCAACGTCTGCGCGAGGTGGGTCTTGCCGCAGCCAGTGGGACCGAGGAGCAAGATGTTGCTCTTGGCCAGCTCGACCTCGTCACGCCGGCCGACACCGACCGTCTGCTGGTACTGGATGCGCCGATAGTGGTTGTAGACGGCGACCGACAGGATCTTCTTGGCTTCGTCCTGACCGACCACGTAGTCGTCGAGGAAGGTGCGGATCTCACGCGGCGTCGGCAACTCGTCGAAGCGCAGCTCGCTCGAGTCGGTGAGCTCCTCTTCGATGATCTCGTTGCACAGGTCGATGCACTCGTCGCAGATGTACACGCCGGGACCGGCGATCAGCTTCTTGACCTGCTTCTGCGACTTGCCACAGAACGAACACTTCAGGAGTTCGCCGGTGTCACCGAATTTCGCCACTGCACGACTCCTCTGTGGTCACGGGGTGCCTCCCCGACACGCTCAGCGGATGGGTCCTGTGCGGTCCACCGACTGACGCGACGAGATGACATCGTCGATGATGCCATATTCGAGGGCCTCGGAGGCTTCCATCACGAAGTCGCGGTCGGTGTCGGCGTGGATCCGGTCGCGGGGCTGACCGGTGTGCCGGGCCAGGATCTCCTCGAGAATGTCGCGCATCCGCAGGATTTCCTTGGCCGCCAACTCGAGATCGGTGACCTGCCCGTAGCCGACCTGGCCGTACGGCTGGTGCAGGAGGATCCGACTGTGCGGAAGCGCGAGTCGCTTGCCCTTCGTGCCGGCCGCAAGGAGCACCGCAGCCGCCGAGGCCGCCTGGCCGAGGCAGATCGTGGCGATGTCGTTCTTGATGAACTGCATCGTGTCGTAGATGGCGAACATCGCCGAGATGTCGCCACCAGGGCTGTTGATGTAGACGCTGATGTCCTTGTCGGGGTTCTCGCTCTCGAGGTACACCAACTTGGCGCACGTGAGGCTCGCCGACGCGTCGTCGATCTGCGTGTCGAGCCAGATGATGTTGTCGCGCAGGAGACGGCTGTACAGGTCGTACCCGCGCTCACCGCGGCTCGTCTGCTCGACGACGCTCGGGATCTGGTAGCCAGACATCGTTCTCCCTCAGTGCTCGTGGTCGTGATCGTGATCGTGGTCGTGATCTGCGCCGAGGATGAGGCCCCGCTCGATGGGTGCGCCCGCCTCGTCGACCAGTTCGACGTGTTCGACGAGCCAGTCGAGTGCCTTGTTCTTGCGGATCTGGGCGACAAGTTCGGGGATCGCATCGTTCTCGTCGTAGCGCCGACGGAGGGTCGCCGCCTTCTGACCCATGCGGATGGCCATCCGTCCGAACTCGGCATCGAGATCGTCGTCGCCCACCTCGATGGCTTCGGCGACAGCAACGGCACGCAGTGCGAGATCGACCTTCACGGCGCGCACCGACTGCTCGCGCAGCTGGTCGATGAACTGATCGGCCGTCTGACCCGTGATCTGGAGGAACTGCTCGATCGGGATGCCCTGGGCCCGGAACTGCTGCACGGTGTTCTGCACACGTCCCTGCAGATCACCGTTCACCATGCTCGCGGGGATCGGCGCATCGACCAGCTCGGCAAGTGCGTTCATGACACGATCGATGAAGACGTTGCGGGCCTGGTTGAGCTTTCCCGTCCCGATGCGTTCGGCGATCGACGCACGCCACGACTCGACCGTGTCGTGACCACCGATGTTCTCGGCGACCCACGCATCGTCGATCTCGGGCAGGACCATCTCCTGCACGGCGGTGACCTTCACCGTGAACTCGGCCGCGGTGTCGGTGCCCGACGGTGTCGCCGAGAACTCGAGGGTCGTCCCCGCAGCCGTGCCGGCCAGCTGGTCGTCGAACCCCTCGGCGACCCACCCCTTGCCGATCTCGTACAGCCAGTCCTCGGTGCTGAGGCCGGGGACCGGCTCGCCGTCACGAACGGCCGACAGGTCGAGGGTGACGTGATCACCGTGTCGCGCCGGACGGTCGGCGGCGACGAGCGATCCCTGCCGACGGCGCTCGGCCTCGACGGCCTCGTCGACCTCGGCGTCGGTCGCCGTCGGGCTCGGCAACTCGACACGCAACCCCGCGTAGCCCGGGACGATCACTTCGGGGCGGATTTCGCAGACGGCGTCGAACGAAACCGGGCCGGCATCGGCGCCACCGGTGATCGAGATCTCGGGAGTCGCGATGAGGTCGACGTCGTGCTCGCGCACGGCCCGTGCGAGATAGCCGGGAACCGCGTCGCGCAGTGCTTGCTCGCGGGCCGCCTCGATGCCGATACGTGCCTCGAGCACCTTGCGTGGCGCCTTGCCCTGACGGAAGCCAGGCATCCTCACCTGCGCGGCGATCGTGCGGAACGCCCGGTCGATGTCGCGATCGAACTCGTCCTCGTCGATCTCCACCGACAGCGTCACGAGTCGACGTGCGGCGGGCGGATCGGTCGATGCCGTGTCGTCGGTGGACACGCCGACCTGCGGGTCGTCGGTGGGGGTGATCGTCGATCTCACAGGCCGACGACTCTACCGGCGACGCCCTGTGAACCTGCCGAATGCCGATCACCCGTCCGGCGTCGGGCAGAATGGTCTCATGACGACCTGGAAGCCGCACGCCCTCGCCGTACCGCACGCCGATCAACTCGACCTGCGTCTCGGCGACCGTGTCGAGAGCACCGTCGAACTCCACGGTGTCCCGGCCGGCACGGCGGGCAAGGTGATCCTCGCCAACGGCTTCAACTGGCAGCGCTACCGCGTGTTGTTCCGCAACGGGGTCGAACTCGGCGACCTCGACCATCGACACCTGCGACCCACGGGGCGCGCCGCGAAGCGCATCGCCCGCATCGCCCGCCGCGCCCGATGAGCGGCGTCGTCTCGCTCCGCCACCGCTTTCCCGGCGTCACCGACGGCTGGGCGCGCTTCGACGGACCGGCCGGCACACAGGTCGTCGACACCGCCATCACCGCGATGACCGACTGGCTGAGCAACGGTTCGAACGCGTGTGGCGGCGGATGGTTCGCAGCCGCGGAGGCTGCCGACGAGTTGCAGGCGAGGACACGCGCCGAGGTCGGTCGGCTGTTCGGTGCCGATCCCGACGGCATCGTCTTCGGACTGAACATGACGTCGCTGACCTTCGCTTTCTCGCGGGCCGTGGGCGCCACACTGCGGCCGGGCGACCGCATCGTCGGCACCCAACTCGACCACGAGGCCAATGTCAGCCCGTGGCGCCTCGCCGCTCGCGACGCCGGCGCCGACCACGTCCTCGCACCTTTCGACCCGATCACCTGCACGCTCCCGCCCGAGCACGTCATCGAGCTCATCGACGAGCGGACACGCTGGGTCACCCTGCCCGGTGCCTCCAACCTCCTCGGCACCGCACCCGACCTCGCACCGATCATCGACGCCGCCCACGCCGTCGGCGCGAAGGTCTTCATCGACGCGGTCGCCCTCGCACCGCACCGGCGTATCGACATCGCCGCCCTCGGCTGTGACGTGCTCGTCTCGTCGCCCTACAAGTGGTACGCGCCGCACGCGGGGATGATGTGGGCCCGGCCCGAGTTGCTCGCCGAGCTGCCCGCCTACAAGGTGAAGCCGGCAGCCGAGTCGGGGCCGCGCCGCTGGGAGACCGGCATGCCGAACTTCGAAGCCCTCGCCGGGATCGAGGCGACCGCCCGATTCCTCCTCGAGGAGGGTATGGATCGTCTCGAAGCCGCCGAGACCGCCCTGTTCGCCCCGCTGCTCGAAGGCCTTCTCGCCATGCCCGGGGTGAAGGTGTACGGCGTCGACAGCCTCACCGGCCGCACACCGACCGCCGCGTTCACCGTGGAGGGCCACACGCCCGCCGACGTGGCCAAGGCCCTCGCCGCTGAGCGCATCGCCGTCTGGGACGGCCACAACTACGCGGTCGAGGTCGTCGAGCAGCTCGGTCTCGCCGCGACCGGCGGCGTCGTGCGCGCCGGGATCAGCCGCTACACCGAGCCCGACGATGTCGAGCGCCTGCTGGCCGTCGTGGCCGGACTCGCCCGCTGATCGGCACACTGCGGTACCGACCGGGACTTTGGTCCCGACCCAGATGACCCTCCTGCCCTACTGACCGTGGCGGCCCGGCACGCAGCATGGCCGGCATGAGCGCAGAAGACAGGTCGGTCCTCAACTGGGTCACACTCGCGGCAGCACTGGCGGCACTCGTCGTGGCCATCATCGGTGTGCGCGACGGCGGTGAGAGCGCCGCCGGCGCATCTGGGAGCGGCGACGGCGCGAAGCCCACCGTCGACGTGTTCATGGGCGATCTGTACTTCCGGCCCGAGACCGTGGTCATCCCTCCGCAGGGAGCGATCATCCACCTCGTCAACGAGGGCGCCGCAGCGCACAACATGGAGATCCCCGAACTGGGTCTCGTCAGCCCCGTCGTGCAGGGCGGCCAGATGTTCGACTGGGAGATCGGTCCGCTCGCCGAGGGCACCTACGAGTTCCAGTGCCCGCAACCGGGCCACGCGCAGGCCGGCATGGTGGGCACACTCACGGTGAGCGCCACCGAGGAGCCGACGTCATCGGGTGGCACCGACACGAACTCCGGGAACTTCCACGGCTTCGTCGACTGGTCGGCGATGGACGCCGCCATGCTCGCCCGTGCCAATGCCTTCCCGGCCGCCACCTCGGCGCACGGCGGCGATCTGCTCGAGTACTCGATGGTCGACGGTTGGAAGGTCTTCGAGGTCGAGGCCAAGATCGTCGACTGGGAGGTCGAGCCCGGCAAGTGGGTCGAGGGCTGGACCTACAACGGGGTCATCCCGGCACCGACGATCAAGGTCTTCAGCGGCGACAAGGTACGCATCATCGTCACCAACAACCTGCCGATGAGCCACTCGATGCACTTCCACGGCATCGATGTGCCGAACGTGATGGACGGTGTCGATCCGTACACCGAGCCGCCCGCCAAGCCCGGCGAGGTGCGCGTGTATGAGTTCGTGGCCAAGGGACCCGCCGTGGGCATCTATCACCCGCACCACGGCGCCGATCTGCAGATTCCGAACGGCATGTTCGGTGCATTCCTCATCGACGACATCCCGACACCCCAGAAGTTGATCGACAAGGGTTATCCGGCGACGCCCACCAAGACCGTCAACATGGTGCTCAACGACGCCGGCACCATTGGCCTCAGCCTGAACGGCAAGAGCTTCCCGGCGACGGTGCCGTACACGCTCCGTGTCGGCGAGACGATGCTGGTGCACTACTTCAACGAGGGCCTCATGCCCCACCCGATGCACTTGCACCAACCGACTGGCTGGATCATCGCCAAGGACGGTGTGCCGCTCGACGAACCGTGGCCGACCGACACGGTGAACGTCGCCCCCGGTGAGCGCTACAGCGTGCTCTATCGCGGCGGCACCACCGGTGTGTGGGCCTGGCACTGCCACATCCTCACCCACGCCGAGACACCCGAGGGTCTGCGGTACATGGTGACCGCACTCATCGTGGAGCGGTGACGATGCACACCCACCCCCGCGTGCTCGTCGGTGTCGATGGCACCGAGGGTTCGATCGAGGCGCTGCGCTGGGCCGCCCACGAGGCGGCACGGCGCGGGTGGCCGCTCTGCGTGATGACGTGCGCCGAGTTGCCGGTCGCCGAGGAGGCTGGCATGGTCGGCGTGGGAGTCGGCGGCGGCGGCTTCGCGGGGTCGACGATGGACGCCATCGTCCACGACCACGAGGCGGTGAACCAGCGCGCCGTCCACCTCGCCCGGTCGTTCGGCCTCGACCTCGACGTGACCGGCGAGACCGTGCTCGGTTCGGCGGGGTACGCCGTAGTGAGCGCGGCGCACCCCGACGACATCATCGTCATCGGAGCCACCTCACATCCGGGTCGTCTCACCGACCTGCTCGGCTCGGTCGCGACGATCGTCGCCCAGCGCGCCCACGGCCCGGTGGTCGTCGTGCACGGCACCGATCGACGGCACCTCACTCCCCAACGCATCGTCGTCGGCATCGACGGGTCGGACTGCAGTCACGACGCACTGCTGTGGGCCGTCGAGGAGGCCATGCGCTGCGACGCCGAGCTCGTCCTCGTGCATGCGTGGGCCTATCCCTACACGCATCACCGCAGCGGCAGCGAGGACCCGCGTGACGAGATGCGACTCGACGCCATGCGCACGCTCGAAGCGGCGTCGCTCGAGGCACGGGCGATGTGCGCACCTGTTCGTGTGCACTCGATCATCAGCGAGGAGAACCCGGCCAAGGCGCTCATCGATGCTGGCAACGATGCCGATCTGGTGGTCGTCGGATCACGCGGTCGCGGTGGGTTCGCCGCCTTGATGCTCGGCTCGGTCAGCCGCAGCGTCGTGCAGCATGCGTCGGTGCCGGTCGTCGTCGTCCGCAGACCCGACTGACCCGCCGGTAGGATCGGCTCCGGTCACCGGGGAGTGGCGCAGCGGTAGCGTTCCTGCTTTGGGTGCAGGAGGTCGGGGGTTCAAGTCCCCCCTCCCCGACTCGAGACGCGCAACGGCGCCGCCGTGAACGTGTCACGACGGCGCCGTTGGGTCGAATCAGGATTCGTTGGCCGAACGCGCCTTGGCGATGCCGAGGATCATCAGACCGTAGAGGGCCTTTGCCGTGATGTCGGCAACGGTGTAGCCGGCCTGGCGGAGCACCTCGAGTCCCTGCGACTCCGAGTCGAAGACGGGGAACAGGTAGGCGATCGGGTACACGCACCAGGTGGCGAGCAGGACCACGGTCGCCCGCTTGATGGCTGCAGCCACCGGGCCGCTCTCACGGGTCGACGCCGCACGCAGCTCACCCACGAGCACCCAGAGGATGTAGACGAACGGGATCATCGCCAGCACCCACCACAGCCACTTCGTGCTGTTCTCGGTGGACACCTCGCCCGGGTAGCCGAGAGCGATCATCAGCGCCGTCGCTGGCACCAACTTCCACATCAGGCTGCGCCGGGCGTCGGCTGCGACACCGAGGACGATGAGCAGCTCGATGATGAGCAGCGGCACCGTGATCAGCCAGTCGGCGTACCGGTAGCCCTCGTTCATCTCGCCGGCGGCGAACCCACTCCAGATGCGGTAGTAGTGATAGCCAGCGATACCGACGACGATCGCCGATACGGCGACGCCCGAACGGTAGGCCTTCGCCACGCTGTTCATCTGCGTGAGGAAGTAGACGAACGCACCGAGCATCACTGCGGTGCCGAACGACAACAGGTTGTAGACGAGCGTGTAGTTGTCGCCCGTCAGCATTACTTCGGTCATTCCAGTCGCTCCTTTGGTCGAAAGGAGCCCCAGCATCTCACACCCGGGGCGGGCGACCTGACTCTTGCGCGGTCATGTCGAGCTGCTGGAGCGCCATCAGGTCGCGCATCTGTCGCTGCAGACCCTCGGGGGACCCGTCGAGGAACAGCACGTTCCCCTGGCCGTTCTCCGCAACGTGGCGGATGCTCTCGGTCCACATCGAGAACAGGATGAGCGCCGAGTCGACGTTCTGGTCCTCGAGCTCACGGGCCGCCTGAGCCAGACCGCGGGCCACCTCCTCACGGAACAGGGCCACGCCTTGGCCGCGCAGTTGCGCTGCCGTCCGCTCAGCCTCAGCGGCGATGCGGATCGCCGTCCCCTCCGCCTCGGCCTCCTTCGTCCGGCGGATGAGCAGCGCATCACCCTCGTTGGTCGCCGCCGCCTTCAGATTGTTGCTCGCCACCACCTGGGCCATCGACTTGGTGATGACCTCGTCGAAGGTGATGTCGTTGAGTTGGAGGTCGATGAGATGGAATCCCCATGTCTCGATGACGTGGTCGAGATTGTCCTTCACCTCCGAGACGATCTCGCCCCGGAGGCCGAGGATCTCGGCCTGACGCTTGGTCGCGACGAAGCCGCGCGTGCTCCCCTCGACGCTGCGCACAAGAGCGGTGAGGAAGTCCTTCTCGGTGACGAACTTGAAGGCGATGTTCTTGATCGTCGTTTCCTGCTCGTCGAGGGCGCCGTACACCATCATCGCCGTGAAGTAGACGTTCGCCTGGTCCATGGTGATCGCCTGGAACTGCAGCTCGACCGCGCGGTGCTGGATGCTGATGCGCTGGTAGACGCGCTCGAACAGCGGGATGATCACGTTCAGGCCCGGTCGAAGTGTGCGGCGGTACTTGCCGAAGAGCGTCGTGACGGCGACATTGCCCTGCGGCACCGTTCGAAGCCCCGTGAGCACCAGTCCCACCACGAGCGCGGTCAGGACCAGCCAACCGATCAATCCACCGGGCATGACGCACCTCCGTTCGAGGGGAGTCTACGTTGCGCACATGACGTCGATCCCCGTCGTCGATCTGCGCGATGCGCACGCGGCCGGGGCAATGGGTGACGCCTGTGAGCGTTACGGATTCTTCACCGTTGTCGGACACGGTGTCGACGAGGGGATCGTCGATGCCGCATGGACCACGGCGCGCTGCTTCTTCGACCTGCCCGACGACGAGAAGGCGACCGTGGCGATGCCGCGACCGGGCTATCCGTACGGCTGGTCGCCGCTCGCCGGTGAGACACTCGCCCGCTCGCTCGGTACTGCCGCCCCACCCGACCTGAAGCAGAGCTTCGCGATCGGGCCCGTCGACCCGCCGACACATGAACTCGTCGATCCCGACGAGTCGTTCGCCCGGAGCGCGAACCTGTGGCCTGCGGCGCTCCCCGAGCTGCAACCTGCCTGGGAGCGGTACTACCGGCGGATGGCCGATCTTGCCGAGTCGATCCTCGCGACGATGGCGACGGCCCTCGGGCTGCCGAGCGATCACTTCAGTCCGCTCATCGACCGCCACACGAGCGCGATGCGCGCCCTCGACTACCCCGGCCGGACTTCCCAAAGTGTCGATCGTCTCGGGGCGAGCGCGCACACCGACTACGGCACGTTGACGGTCCTGCTCGCCGATCCCGTGGAACCTGGTCTCCAGGTCGAGGGACCCGACGGGCGATGGATCGACGTGCTGCCCGTGCCCGGCGCGTTCGTCGTCAACCTCGGGGATGCGATGGCCCGCTGGACCAACGATCGATGGCGCTCGACGATGCACCGGGTGGTCGTACCGCAGCGACGGCGTCAGTCGATTGCGTTCTTCCACAATGCCAACTGGGACGCCGTGATCGAGTGTCTGCCCACGTGTCTCGGGCCGAACGAGGAACCGAGGTACGCGCCGATCGCCGCCGGCCCACACCTGATGCACAAGTTCCGCTCGACCGTGAACGAGTGACGTCGACGCCGGATAACGTTCGGCCGCCGGTCCACCGGACATCGCGGGTGTAGCTCAATGGCTAGAGTCCCAGCCTTCCAAGCTGGCTATGCGGGTTCGATTCCCGTCACCCGCTCAATGGAAGTTGAGATGATCGTTGAGATTCCGCAGGGGTCTCGCAACAAGTACGAGATGGATCACGAGACCGGCGCGATCTGGCTCGACCGCACGCTATTCACCGCCACGCAGTACCCGCTCGACT
>JBJSXI010000016.1:0-8591 GCA_046086305.1 Ilumatobacteraceae bacterium | reverse complement strand
CCAAGAACAAGGACTTCGAAGAGATCCGCGCGCGGTACGACGAGGAGATCGGCCAGCTCCAGCTCGTGTGGGACACGCTGCGCGCCATGAAGCCCCGCCAGCTCATCGACGACGAGCGCGTGTGGCGCGAGCTGCAGGACCGCTTCCAGGAGTACTTCGCGGGCGGCATGGGTGCCGAGGCCGTGAAAGATCTCGTCAGCCGGCTCGAGCTCGAGACCGAGGAGGTCGAGCTCCGCGAGGTCATCGAGACCGCGAAGGGCCAGCGCAAGGCGAAGGCGATCAAGCGCCTGAAGGTCGTGTCGGCGTTCAACCGCAAGGACGACAACGGCCGCACGGTGAACTCGCCGATGGGCATGATCCTCGACGTCATCCCGGTCATCCCGCCCGACCTGCGCCCGATGGTGCAGCTCGAGGGTGGCCGTTTCGCGACGTCGGACCTGAACGACCTCTACCGCAGGGTGATCAACCGCAACAACCGTCTGCGCCGCCTGCTCGACCTCGGTGCGCCCGAGATCATCGTCAACAACGAGAAGCGCATGCTGCAGGAGGCCGTCGACGCACTGTTCGACAACGGCCGTCGCGGTCGCCCCGTCACCGGGCCGGGCAACCGTCCGCTGAAGTCGCTGTCCGACATGCTGAAGGGCAAGCAGGGCCGGTTCCGCCAGAACCTGCTCGGCAAGCGCGTCGACTACTCGGGCCGTTCGGTCATCGTGGCCGGCCCGACCCTGAAGCTGCACCAGTGCGGCCTGCCCAAGTTGATGGCACTCGAGCTCTTCAAGCCGTTCGTGATGAAGCGGCTCGTCGACCTGCAGTTGGCGCAGAACATCAAGAGCGCGAAGCGCATGGTCGAGCGGCGTCGTCCGCAGGTGTGGGACGTCCTCGAGGACGTCATCAAGGAGCACCCGGTCCTGTTGAACCGCGCTCCCACCCTGCACCGCCTCGGCATCCAGGCCTTCGAGCCGGTGCTGGTGGAGGGCAAGGCCCTGCAGATCCACCCGCTCGTCTGCACGGCGTTCAACGCCGACTTCGACGGCGACCAGATGGCCATCCACGTGCCGTTGTCGGCCGAGGCGCAGGCCGAGGCTCGCGTGTTGATGCTCAGCGCGAACAACATCCTGTCGCCGGCGTCGGGTCGTCCGATCGTCACGCCGAGCCAGGACCTCATCATCGGTGGCTTCTATCTCACCGAGCTGGTCGAGGGTGCGCTCGGCGAAGGACGAGTGTTCCGTCACCTGTGGGAGGTCCTGCGCGCGGTCGACGAGGGTTCGCTGAACCTCCATGCGCCGATCACGATGCGGCGTGCAGAGAACCTGCCGACGGGCGAGAGCCGCGAGTTCCGCACGACCGCAGGTCGCCTGCTGTTCGAGGAAGCCCTTCCCGACGATTTCCCCAGCCGATTCGGTCACATCGACGAGGTCGTCAAGAAGAAGGAGATGGGCGTCATCGTCGAGCGTCTCTCCGACCACTACACCAAGGCTGCGATCGCTGCGTCGCTCGATGCGTTGAAGAACGTCTGCTACCGCTATGCCTCGCAGAGCGGTCTCACCGTCTCGATCGACGACGTGCGCACACCCAAGCGCAAGGCGGCAATCCTCGAGGAGCACGAGTCGATGGCCGACAAGGTCGAGACCCAGTTCCGTCGCGGCATCATCACCGACGGCGAGCGCCGTCAGCAGGAAGTGCGCATCTGGACCGCCGCCACCGAGAAGGTGCAGGAGGCGATGATCGATGAGTTCAAGTCGCAGCGGTTCAACCCGATCGACATGATGGTCGGTTCGGGCGCACGAGGGAACATGACCCAGATGCGTCAGATCGCCGGCATGCGCGGCCTCGTGGCCAACCCCCGCGGTGACATGATCCCCCGTCCGATCAAGAAGAACTTCCGTGAGGGTCTCGAGACCCTCGAGTACTTCATCGCCACACCGGGCGCCCGAAAGGGTCTGGTCGACACGGCGCTGCGTACCGCCGACTCGGGTTACCTCACCCGCCGTCTCGTCGACGTGGCCCAGGAGCTCATCATCCGCGAGGAGGACTGCGGGTCGACCCTCGGTCTGTGGATCGACCATGTCGAGTCCGATACGCCGAACCAGCGGAACTATCTCGAGACCAAGCTGTTCGGGCGGGCGCTGTCGCAAGATGTCACCCTCTCGGATGGTTCGGTCCTCGCGCGCAACTCGGTCGTCGGCGATCGCGAGATGGAGGCGTTGCGCGACGATCCGAAGGTCAACCGCATCCGGGTGCGCTCCGTGCTCACGTGTGATGCCGAGCTCGGCGTCTGCGCGCTGTGCTACGGCCGTTCACTCGCGACGGGTAAGGAGATCGAACTCGGCGAGGCCGTCGGCGTCATCGCCGCACAGTCGATCGGTGAGCCCGGTACCCAGCTGACGATGCGTACGTTCCACACGGGTGGTGTTGCGGGCAAGGACATCGCCGGTGGTCTGCCCCGCGTGGTCGAGTTGTTCGAGGCGCGCACCCCGCGTGGCTCGGCGCGACTCGCCCGGGCAACCGGTGTCGTGCGCATCGGTGAGGACGAGGGCAAGGGCATCCCGATCTCGGTCATCGACGATCAGGGTGACGAGCACCCGATCGTGCTCCCGTCGGGCAGCCGCCCGATCGTCACCGACGGTCAGGACGTCAAGGCAGGTGATCCGATCACCGACGGCCCCTTCGACCCGAAGGAGCTCATGGAGATCAAGGGCATCCGCGAGACGCAGCTGTACCTCGTCGAAGAGGTCCAGCGGGTGTACCGCGATCAGGGTGTGAGCATCCACGACAAGCACATCGAGTTGATCGTGCGCCAGATGACCCGCCGTGTCGGCGTGCAGGAGCCGGGCGATACCGGATTCCTGCCCGGCGAGCGCGCGGACGCCAAGGTGTTCCGCGACACCAACCGTCGGATGGTCGAGGAGGGCAAGAAGCCCGCCGAGGGCCGCCCGGAGATCATGGGCATCACCAAGGCGTCGCTGGCTACCGAGAGCTGGCTCTCGGCGGCGTCGTTCCAGGAGACCACCCGGGTGCTCACCGAGGCCGCCATCGACGGCCGGGCCGACGGGCTCCTCGGGCTCAAGGAGAACATCATCATCGGCAAGCTCATCCCTGCGGGCACCGGCATGATGCACTACCGCGACTTCGAGGTCCTGGCCCCCGAATACCAGCCGATGGCCTACTTCACCAGCGATGCCGAGGTCGATCCGGCCGACTGGCTCAGCAACATCCACGGGACCTACAGCACCGACGGGGACGAGACGGCGGTCGAGGGCTGACGGCAGGTTGCCGGCCCTCTGCCACCACCCCTAACATTGCAGGGTCCTGCGCGACGGTGATCCGTCCGCACCGAGATTTCACCCGACATCCATCAACGGGAGACAGAGGAAGAGCGTGCCCACCATTCAGCAGTTGGTCCGACAGGGCCGCAGCACGAAGTTCTCCAAGACCAAGACGCCGGCCCTCAAGGGGTCGCCGCAGCGTCGCGGAGTGTGCACCCGCGTCTATACCAACACGCCGAAGAAGCCGAACTCGGCCCTTCGCAAGGTGGCCCGTGTGCGCCTCAGCAGCGGTGTCGAGGTGACGGCCTACATTCCCGGCGAGGGGCACAACCTCCAGGAGCACAGCATCGTCCTCGTGCGTGGCGGCCGTGTGCGCGACCTGCCGGGTGTGCGTTACAAGATCATCCGCGGCGCACTCGATGCAGCCGGTGTGAAGAACCGTAAGCAGGCCCGGAGCCGTTACGGCGCCAAGGCCGCCAAGTGACGGCGACGAGATAGCCAGAACGGTCAGGAACGAAGATGCCCCGTAAAGGTCCCGCCCAGCGACGTGAACTCACGCCGGATCCGATCTACCGCTCGCTGCTGGTCACCCAGCTCGTCAACAAGGTGATGTTGCACGGCAAGCGGTCGCTCGCCGAGCGCATCGTGTACGACGCGTTGAAGATCGTCGAGACCAAGTCGGGTGCTGAGCCGACCGCCACGCTGAAGCGGGCGATCGACAACATCAAGCCGCCGCTCGAGGTGCGCAGCCGACGCGTCGGTGGCGCCACCTATCAGGTGCCGGTCGAGGTGCGTCCCCGTCGGGCCAACACCCTTGCGATCCGCTGGCTCGTCGACTTCAGCCGGGCCCGTCGTGAGAAGACGATGGCCGATTGTCTCGCCGCCGAACTGCTCGATGCCGCCAACGGTCTTGGTGCGAGCATCAAGAAGCGCGACGACATGCAGAAGATGGCCGAGAGCAACAAGGCGTTCGCCCACTACCGCTGGTGAGACTGTGGCTCAGGCGAGCCGCACTGCCATGCACAGACTGTCGGGGGCGTCGATGTACGGCCCCCACGGCGGACACTCGGTGAATCCGAAGCGTCGGTAGAGCATCACCGCCGGCCCGAGCGCAGCGTCGGTCTCCAGTCTCACTTCGCCGACGCCGATCCGTCGGGCTCGGTCGAGGAGTTCGTCGAGCAGCGCACTGCCGACGCCGGCTCCGCGAACGTCGGGGTCGACCCACATTCGCTTCACCTCGGCGGCCTCGTCGTTGATCCGACGGAGCACGGCGCAGCCGCACGGTCGGTCGGCGATGCGGGCGATCAGCACGACACCGTCGCCCTCGACATCGGTCGCATCGACGGTGAGGAAGTGTGTGGTGCCGGGTGGGCTCGTTGCGATGATCTCTGCGTCGAGCGCATCGAACATCGAGACGATGTCGGGGTCGTCGAGGGTCGTCGACACGATGTCGATCATCGCTTTGCTCGTGATCGCAGTCGCTTGGCGAGGCTCGCTGCACCGAGCGCCGATGCCGTCGTGACGGCGAGGTGGCCGCGCACGCCATGCGCGGACGATGCGCTGTGGCTCGAGAGATGGAGGTGTGCCGCCGGCTCGGCGAGCACCACCGACCAGTCGGGCTCTCCCGTGGCCCACAGTTCGTCGGTCAGTGTGGCCGTGGCGACACCCTTCACCTGCAACGTCGTGTCGGCGGGGCCGAGACCGCACACGACACGGATCTGCTGTTCGAACTGGCTCGTCGTGCATGCGTCGAGGGTGTACTGGCCCGCATCGTGGGGGTGGGGTGCCAGCTCGCTCACCAACACATCGCGGCCTGCGACCACGAGCCCGACGCACAGGATGCCGACGAGTTCGAGCTCGTCGGCGATGTAGGTGCACAGTTCGGCGGCCTGCTCGTGCCCTCCCTCTGGGAGCACGGCGGGCACGTGCACGATGTCGATGTTCGTGCCGGTGTGGGTCTGCTGGGCGACGGGGTAGGTGGCCGTCCGGCCGTCGGTGGCGCGGACCACGACCATCGAGAGTTCGCGCGACAGCATCACCCGCCGTTCGAGCAGACAGGCCTCGCCGCCCATCGACTGCCAGGCCCCGTCGAGGTCGTCGAAGAACTGCACCCGCACCGGCGCCGGCTCGAGGTGGCGGCGGCGTGCCGGGCTGAGGATCGCCGGATAGGCGAAGCCGCGCGCGGGCGCAAGATCGTCGGCCGACTCGATCGCTCGCCATTCCGCGACGGCGACACCGATGTCGTCGAGGAAGCGCTTCTCGGTGATCCGATCGGCGCACATGTGGAGCACCGCCGGAGATGGCCGCATCGGTGTGTGGTGGGCCATCCGCGTGAGCGCACCTTCATCGACTCCCACTGCTGCGCTGGTGATCGCCGCGGATGTGCGGGCGAGTTCGTCGAGTGCGGTCTCGTTGTCGGTGGTCGCGACGATGTGCACATCTGCGAGGCGGGCGGCGTGTGAGCCGTGATCGGGTGACAGCAGCACGGTGCGGTACCCCATCTGCTGTGCGGCGGCCACGAGTGATGCGTCGTGAGGTGAGCCGCCGATGATCCCGAGTGTCGCCGGGGGCAGGATCGGCCCGGATCCCTCGTCGCCGGCGGACCGACCCGGCGGCGGCCCATCTGTTGCGGCGTGGTCGTGATCGGGCACGGTGTCAGTCTGCCGGGTCGGTCGAGTGGGCGGCGGCGCAGCCGGCCAGTCGGCACCGGGCTCAGCCGGCATCGGGCTCAGTCGGCAGGGGCCTCGTCGGCGGGTGCGGCCCGGAGCGCGTCGAGCGTGTCGGCGAGCAGGTGGGCAGTGGCGTTCAGATCGATCGCCTGCAGGTCGGTGAGGTACGTGGCCGTGCGCGCATCGATGAACACCTGTTGCAGTGCGGCCTCCACGGCCATCCATTCAGGCGGGACCGGTCCTTGTGAGGCGAGCCAGCGCACATGGGCGAGCACGGTGAGCGAGGGGGTGAGCATCTGTGTCGCCATCTGGCGGGCCGCCGTCACCGTGGCGGGGCGGGGCGACGCAGCGATCCTCGCGATCGCCTGTGCGGCACGTTCGATGGTACGGACGTCGAGGGGGAGCGGTCGGATGTCGAGTGTCGGATCCGGTCGCGCCGCCATCCACACGTAGCCACTGATCCGCAGGACCTCGTCGTCGCCGGGGGGCAACCATGCGGCCCCCCAGAGCAGTTCACCGCGCTCGAGTGCCTCGGCGTGCCACCCCCGCACGACCGCCGATGCCGCCGGGGCGACATAGCCGATCGGCAGGTTTGCGGCCATGACGACAACTGCCTGGGCGCCGAAGTGACTGTCGTCCTCGGGCACGAGGTAGATGTCGAAGGGCTCCGTGTCGACGACCTCGGCGATCGCCTCGATCTGCCACTGGTGCTGTGGTCCGACGACGATCTCGAGCGGCACACGATGGCCCGTGGGACCCTTGCGCAGGGTGAGGCCCGGCACATCGGTGGCGATGACGTCGGGCAGCACGAGGCCGGAGGCATCTGCCCTCCGTGGTCTCGGCTTCCTGACTCGTCCCATCGTGGCCCTCCCGGCGGCTCGCTCGATTCTCGCGCCGAACGACCGAGTTCGGACACTCCGCAGCGCGTGGGGCGAGGTCGTCAGACCGCGGCGCCGACGCGTTCGCCGTCGACGACCGCAGCGTGGGCCCGGCGCGGGGCCACGCAGTCTCCGACCCGCTCGACCGACGCACCGGCGTCGCGCAACCGGTGGTACAGCTCGTCGACCGGGGTCGGGGGCACAGCCAGCACGACCCAATCGGGATGCTCGACGGTCTGTGCGCCGGTCGGATGATGGAGCAGGGTGAGTGCGCCGCCGGCGAGGCTCATCGGGACGAGGTCGGTGCGCTGGACGATGCCCTTGTCGTGGGCGCGCATCCACCAGTGCTCCATGTCGAGGGTGATCCCGAGGTCTTGGCCCACCACCATCCCGGGCGTGATCACCTCGACGCGGCACCCACGGTCGGCGAGCACTTCGGCCACCGACGTCGCATGGTGGAACCCGATCTCGTCGACGATCACGACGCGCTCGCCGGGCCGCGGTCCGCCGTCGACGAGTTCGTCCGACGGCTCGAGGATCTCGCAGACGTCGGCGACCCGCGCTTCGTCGGCGCCCACCCACCACGGTCGCTGCGGCCGCGCACCCGTGGCGACGACTACATGGTCGGGGCGTCGGGCGGCGACGTCGGTCTCGGTGACATCGACGCCGCACTCGATGCACACGCCGAGTCGTCGGCATTCGGCGAGTTGATTGCGCACGAGGTCGCCGAACTCGGCGCGGCTCGGTGCGCTGGCGGCGATCCGCACCTGACCCCCCGGACGCGCGGCGCGTTCGAGCACGGTGACCCGATGACCGTTGCGTGCCGCGGCGATCGCCGCCTGCAGCCCGGCGGGACCGGCGCCGACGACGAGCACGGTGCGCGGTGCTGCGACACGTCGGGCGAGCCCGACATCGCTGGCCTCGCGTCCGGTGCGCGGGTTCTCGATACATCCGAGCCAGCGGTTCAGACCCATCCGGCCGACGCACTCCTGGTTGCAGCTGAGGCACAGGCGGATCTCGCCGCTCGCCCCGGCGCGGGCCTTGGCGGCGAAGTCGGCGTCGGCAATTTGTCCGCGCACCACGCCGACGAGGTCGCAGTGTCCTTCGGCGAGGGCACGCTCGGCCTGCAGCGGATCCTTGAACCGTCCGACCGCGACGACGGGCAACTCGACGGCCTTGCGGATCGCCGAGGGGATGAACAGCGAGTAGCCGGGCGGCACATGCATACTCGCCTCGATCATGTGCAGGCTCGCCGTTGCAACGCCGATCGACGTGTTGATGTAGTCGACCTGTCCGGATGCCTCGACGAGTCGGGCCGTCTCGACGGCATCGTCGATCGTCGTGCCGCCGTCGATCAGCTCGTCGCCACACAGGCGGACACCGAGCGCGAGGCGGGTGCCGACGACGCGGCGGACGGCATCGACGATCTCGAGCAGCAGGCGGGTGCGGCCCTCCAGCGACCCGCCGTAGTCGTCGGTGCGGTGGTTGGTCGCGGGCGACAGGAAGCCGCGCACGATCGACGAGTGACTGCATTGCAGTTCGATACCGTCGAACCCACCCTCGGCGCAGTGCTCGGCGACGAGCGCATAGCCGGCGATGACCTCGGCGATCTCGGCCGTGGTGATGGCCTTGGGGACTTCGCGGAACAGTGGGTCGGCCACGGCCGACGGTGCCCACACCGGCAGCCGTGAGTACATCGACGATGCCTGCCCACCGTTGTGGTTGATCTGGGCGAAGATCGGCACGCCGTGGCGGTGCACTGCGTCGGTGATCCGGCG
>JBJSXI010000015.1:0-60565 GCA_046086305.1 Ilumatobacteraceae bacterium | reverse complement strand
TTCGCGGCCGGTGACATCCCGAGGCTGCCCGCCAACCAGATCCTGCTGCGCAACCGGCGGGTCACGGGAGTCGACTGGGGTGGCTGGGTGGGCGGCCACCAGAAGGAGAACGCCGCCATGCTGGCCGAGGTGCTGGCTGCCATCGAGGCCGGCCGGCTGCACCCCGTCGAGCCGCGGGCATATGCGCTCGCCGACGTGGCCGTTGCACTGCAGGACCAGATCGACCGCCGTGCGGTGGGCAAGAGCGTGCTGGTGCCCTGAACCCGGCGTGAAAACGACAGCGGGAGGGCCGAAGCCCTCCCGTCGTGGTGCGCCCCCAGGGTTTCGAACCCTGAACCTGCGGATTAAGAGTCCGTTGCTCTGCCGTTGAGCTAGAGGCGCGACCGGCGACCGAGTGTAGGCGCGGTGTTACCGCTCCGACACGGACGCCTCGGGGTGACCGACGGGAATCGAACCCGCGACATTCAGGACCACAACCTGACGCTCTACCAACTGAGCTACGGCCACCATGTGGAAGCCAGAGTGTGCCACATCGACCGTGGTTTTCCACGCTGTCGGCGACCCTCGGGCACGATCGGACGGGCCCTCGGACGCCTGGGCTAGGGTGTGGGTGGACGGAGTCCGGAGGTTCCCCCGCATGAGTGCGATCGAACGCACCGACCACCGCCTGCTCGTCGAGCGTGCCAAGGAAATCACCGCTCGGGAGTTGCGCACCTACATCGAACGAACGCCCGGCTCGCAACGAGCCAACGAGAGGGCCCGCAAGGTGCTGCCACTCGGCGTGCCGAGCAGTTTTCAGGCCTACGACCCGCACCCGGTGGTCGTTCGTCGGGCCCAGGACGCCTGGATGGAAGACGTCGACGGCAACCGGTACGTCGACTACGACATGGGGTTCGGGGCGCTGTTCTCCGGGCACTGTCATCCGGTCGTGCGCAGGGCGCTCGAGGCCCAGCTCGACGACGGCACGCTGTTCGTGACGCCGTGCGAGATGAATGCTGACGTCGCCGAGTTGCTGGCCGCCCGCTACGGATTGCCGCTGTGGCGCTTCACCAACTCGGGGACCGAGGCGACGATGGACGCGATCCGTGTTGCTCGTGGGATCACCGGTCGCGATCGACTCGTCAAGGTGGAAGGCGGTTACCACGGCCATCACGACGAAGTGATGATCAGCATGAAGCCGCCGATCAGCGAAGCTGGCCCGCCCGACGCGCCACGGTCGATCCCGTCCACCGCCGGCATCACGCGTGGCGTGCTCGCCGACACACTCGTGGTGCCCTACAACGATGCCGACGCGCTCGATCGGGTCCTGTCGGCCGGAGATGTTGCGGCATTCATCGTCGAGCCGGTCATGGAGAACATCGGCATCTGTCGCCCGCAACCGGGCTACCTCGAGGCTGTTCGTGAGATCACCCGCCGACACGGCACGATGCTCATCTTCGACGAGGTGAAGACCGGGATCACCGCCGGATGGTCGGGAGCGACCGGCGCGCTCGGTGTGGTGCCCGATCTCGTCTCGCTCGCCAAGAGCATCGGCGGTGGCCTCCCGCTCGGCGCCTTCGGTGGCACGGCCGAGTGCATGGATCAGATCACGAGCGGCCGCGTGTTGCACCTCGGCACCTACAACGGCAATCCGCTGTGTATGGCGGCGGCCAAGGCTGTGCTCGCCGAGGTGTGCACCCCCGACGCGACCGAGGCGACCATCGCGCGCAACGGTCGGCTGCTGGCAGCGTGTGATGCGATCATCGCCGGCGCCTCGCTGCCTGCGCACACGGTGCAATTCGGCGCGAAGGGATGCATCACCTGGTCGCCCGAGCCGATCCGCAACTACCGCGACTACCGCGCCACCGACTTCGACCTCGCCTTCGCCCAGTGGATCCACGGCGTGAACCGTGGTGTGCTGTTGCCACCGGGTCTCGACGAGCAGTGGCTCATCTCGGTGCTCCACACCGAGCACGACGCCATGCGGTACGCCGAGGTGTTCGCCGAATTCGTCGCCGAGTTGACCGCCTGACGGTCAGTGCCAGCGGCGGTCGTCGCCGCTGCCGTAGCGGTGACTGGCGACCGGTGCGCTCCACCGACGCGATCGCCGACTCATCCCCGACGCCGCCGCTGCGGCGAGCGCGCCACCGATGAGAACGAGTTCGAGGCCGATGAGCAGTGGGAGTGAGTCGTCGGCGAGCCTGGCCGGTGCCTCGGCCCATGGACTGTCGTCGAGTACGGGGACGACGAACTTGGGCACCAGATAGCCGAGCACCGCAGCGAGCACCGCGAGGCCGACGAGACCAGCGGCCAGCGAGCGGAGGACCTCGGTCGAGTCGGGATGGGCAGCGAGGCCGATGAGGGCGAGGACCACGGTTGCCAGCGCACCGATCGGCACGAGCCAGCGCAACGTCGAGCGCACGACGTCGAGGGCGGTGATCGTCGGCACTTCGAGCACGATGGGTGGGATCACCGCGGCGCGTTCGTCGCGGGTGATCTGCACGAGTTGTTCACCCGAGATCACCACCGGTTCGTCGCGTGCACCGATCAACCGGGCGTGGGCGTCGGTGATCACCCCGGCGAGTAGTGCCTGGCCGGCCGGCAGGCTGACGACGGTCTCGATGTTCGTGCGCAGTGTGGCCGCCAGCTGTGGATCGCTCACGGCAATCGCTGCAGTGACCTCGTCGGCAACGACACGGACGAGTTCGGCACGGATCGCCTCGTCGCCGAGGATCGCGTCGGCGGCATCGCCCGCTCGCGCTGGGCTGAGGGCGACCCGCTGGACGAGGAAGCCCGCCAGCGTGGCACCGGCGGTCGCGAACGCCAGGCCGAACAAGAGGCTGGCGAGGGTTCGACGCACCCGTGCAGTCTGGCGGTCGGCGGCCCCCGGTTCTATACCATGGGGGGTATGGATCCTGCCGTCCCCTCCACCGCCATCATGTTCCGCCGGGCCCTCGTGCGTCGTTGCCCACAGTGCGGTGCATGGCGCTCGTTCATCCGTCGGTGGCTCGGCCGGCACGACCGCTGCCGTACGTGTGGGATCGGCTGGCACCGCGAGCACGGCTTCGAACTCGGGCCGATCGCCCTGAACGTGGTGGGGACCTTCTTCATCCTGGGGGTGGGCATGGTCGGCGCCTTCGTGGCGACCGCCCCCGACTTCCCGGTGGGCGCGCTCACGGTGACCTTCGTGGTGACGGCGATCGTCGTCCCGCTGATCCTCCAGCCCTTCACCTACACGGTCTGGCTGGCCTTCGACCTCGCCGTCCACCGGCCCGACGAGCGTGAGTTGGCCGAGGCCGCGGCGGCCGTCGGGAATGCTTGATCGAACGGTTGTTCGTAACTACACTCCTGTCATCCGCACACATCGCCGGGGTCGTGTCACACCCCTTTCGTACGGTGCGCGCATCGGGTCTGCGGACCTCGAGACGACCACACCGGGCGCCGCCCGGACGACCAGGAAGGGACGATGACATGAGCAACGACCGAGACAAGGCACTCGATGTGGCCCTGGCGGCCATCGACAAGCAGTTCGGCAAGGGATCCATCATGCGGATGGGTGAGAAGGGGTCGATGGCCATCGAGGCCGTGCCCACCGGGGCGATGGCCCTCGATGTGGCTCTCGGCGTGGGCGGTCTGCCGCGCGGCCGCGTGGTGGAGATCTTCGGACCCGAGTCCTCGGGTAAGTCGACCCTCGCCATGCACGTCGTGGCCGAGGCCCAGCGCAACGGTGGCATCTGCGCCTACGTCGATGCCGAGCACGCCATGGATCCGGTCTATGCCAAGGCGATCGGTGTCGACATCGATCAATTGCTCATCAGCCAGCCCGACACCGGCGAGCAGGCACTCGAGATCACCGACATGCTGGTGCGCTCGGGTGCCCTCGACATCGTGGTCATCGACTCGGTCGCCGCCCTCACGCCGCGTGCCGAGATCGAGGGGGAGATGGGCGACAGCCACGTCGGCCTGCAGGCCCGCCTGATGAGCCAGGCCCTGCGCAAGCTCACCGCAAGCCTCAACCGCACCAACACGATCGCCATCTTCATCAACCAGTTGCGCGAGAAGATCGGTGTGATGTTCGGCTCGCCGGAGACCACCCCGGGTGGACGGGCGCTGAAGTTCTACTCGTCGGTCCGCCTCGACATCCGCCGGATCGAGAGCATCAAGGACGGCACCGAGGTCGTCGGTTCACGCACCCGCGTGAAGGTCGTCAAGAACAAGGTCGCTCCGCCGTTCCGGCAGGCCGAGTTCGACATCATGTACGGCAAGGGCATCAGTCGTGAGGGCTCGCTGCTCGACATGGCCGTCGACATGGGCATCGTGAAGAAGTCGGGTGCGTGGTTCACCTACGACGGCGAGCAGCTCGGTCAGGGCCGCGAGAACGCCAAGTCGTTCCTCGGGGCGAACCCGCAGATCACCGTCGACATCAGCGAGAAGGTCCGTCAGCAGGCGGGCATCATCGCTGGTGCTGAGCCCGCCTTCACCGCCGCCGACGACGAGCCGATCGACATCGACTGACCGACTCGCCGTCCATGGGCTGCGGGTAGCCTCGAGGCCATGACGCGGCGGTACATCGTGCGCACCTTCGGGTGCCAGATGAACGAACATGATTCCGAGCGGATCGCTGGCCTGCTCGAGTCCGATGGGCTCGAGCAGGCTGATTCGGTCGAGTCGGCCGATGTGGTGGTGCTCAACACGTGCTGCATCCGCGAGAACGCCGACAATCGCCTGTACGGCACACTCGGTGCACTGAAGCGCTGGAAGGACGGCGGCGACGGCCGGCAGATCGTGGTCGCTGGCTGTCTGGCCCAGAAGGACCGGGCGACCGTCGCCGAGCGGGCCCCGTGGGTCGACGTGGTGCTCGGCACACACAATGTGCATCGCACGGCCGATCTGCTGCAGCAGTCGACGCGGACGGCGGGTCCCCTCGTCGAGATCCTCGACGCCACGGTGCTCGACGATCACGAGACGTTCCCGAGCGCCCTCCCGGCCCGTCGCGACTCGCCCTACGCGGCGTGGGTGACGATCCAGATCGGCTGCGACAACACCTGCGCGTTCTGCATCGTTCCCGCCGTGCGCGGACCCGAGGTGAGCCGTCCGTTCGCCGACGTGGTCGCCGAGGTCGAGTTGCTCGCCGCCGACGGTGTTGCCGAGGTGACGCTTCTCGGACAGAACGTCAACAGCTACGGCCGCGACCTACAGCTCGCGCGACGTCGCGACGGCGACCTCGAGGCACGCCCACGTCCGCTGTTCGCCGAATTGCTCGAGGCGGTGGGGGCCGTGCCGGGAATCCGTCGGGTCCGCTTCACCAGCCCGCATCCCAAGGACATGCGACTGGAGACCTTCGAGGCGATGGCGTCGACACCGGCGGTGTGCGAGCACCTCCACTATCCGTTGCAGTCGGGGAGTGACGACATCCTGGCAGCGATGCATCGTGGCTACACGGCCGACCGTTACCTCGCACGGCTGGCAGAGGCACGTGCCACCGTGGCCGACCTTGCCGTCACCACCGACATCATCGTGGGCTTTCCCGGTGAGACCGAGCGCGACTTCACCCGCACACTCGAAGTAGCCGCAGCAGCGAGTTACGACTCGGCGTACACGTTCCTCTTCTCGCCTCGTCCGGGCACCGAGGCCGCCGAGATGTCGGACCGCGCGGTGCCTGCCGAGATCGCAGCCGAGCGCTTCGAGCGACTGCGTGTCGTGGTCGAGCGCAGTGCCCTGCTTCGTCATCGGGCTCGGATCGGACGCACGGAGGAAGTGGTCGTCGAGGGGCCGAGCCGCAAGGATCCTGCAGTGCTCACCGGCCGGACGCGGCAGAACAAACTCGTCCACTTCGGGGTCGACGCACCGTTGCGCGTCGGCACCTACGCACATGTCGAGGTGGTCGGCGCAGCGCCGCATCATCTGACGGGCCGGTTCGTCGAGGTCGTTGCCGAGCCGGCACATCGTCGACGCATTCCCGTCGCTGCCGGGTGAGCGCACCCCTCGTCGTCCTCGGTCCGACGGCGTCGGGCAAGAGCGATGTGGCGATGGCGTTCGCCCGTCGCCACCCCGAGGTGGAGATCGTGGTGGTCGATGCGATGCAGGTGTATCGCGGCATGGACATCGGCACCGCCAAACCAACGGCGGCCGACCGTCACGAGGTTCGGCACCACTGTGTCGATCTCGTCGCCGCATCGAGTGAGTTCAGTCTCGCCGATCACCGCATCGCTGCGCGAAGTGCCCTCGTCGACATCGAGTCCCGTGGTGGGCGGGCAGTGATCGTCGCCGGCACGGGCCTGTACCTCCGTGCCGTGCTCGACGACGTCGAGCCGCCCGGTCGCTGGCCGGATATCGCAGCGAGTCTGGATGCGCGGCTGGCCGCCGAGTCCCCGTCGGAACTGCACCGCGAGTTGACCGATCTCGATCCTGTTGCCGCGGCTCGCATCGAGCCGGGCAATGCCCGGCGCGTGGTGCGGGCGCTGGAGGTCTGTCTCGGCAGTGGGCGGCCGTTCAGCTCGTTCGGCCCGGGTCTGACGGTGTACCCGGACACCCCGGCACGCCTCGTCGGTCTGCGGTGGCCACGCGAGATCCTGCGCGAGCGGATCGCCCGGCGTGTGCACCGCATGGTCGCCGACGGTCTCGTCGACGAGGTGGCGGGTCTCGCCGCTGCGGGGATGTCGCGCACGGCGCGCCAGGCGCTCGGCTACCGGGAGGTGCTCGAGCACCTCGCCGGGCGAACCAGCCTCGACGAGGCGATCGCAACGACCATCACCCGCACCGTGCAGTTCGCCGTCCGCCAGGAGCGCTGGTTCCGCCGCGACCCCCGCATATCGTGGGTCGACATCGCACACGATCCGGTCGCCGAGGTGCTGCCGGTGATCGAGGCCTCATGACGACGCTCGCACTCGGCAAGTACCACGCCCTCGGGAACGACTTCCTCGTGCTGCTCGACACGTCGGTCCCCGACGCTGAACTCCCCGTGCTGGCCCGCCGACTGTGCGACCGTCGGCGAGGGATGGGCGCCGACGGACTTCTCGTGCTCCGGGTCGATCCACGCGGTCTGCCGCGGATGGTGCTGCACAACGCCGATGGCTCACGTGCCGAGATCAGCGGCAACGGGGTGCGCTGTTTCGCCCATGCGCTGTGCAGACGGGACGGATCGTCGACGAACCTGACGATCGCCACCGATGCGGGTGACCGTCGCGTCGTGATGGGTGCAGGCGATCTCGGATCGATGATCGACGCCGAGGTCGAGATGGGGGAGGTCACCCCCATCGACGGCCCTCGGGGCTGGGGCGGCCTCGCGGTCGATCCGCTGCGTCCGGTCATGCATCTGGGCCTCGGCAATCCACACTCGGTGGTTGCCGTCGACGATGTGGCCGCCGTTGATCTCGTCACCCTGGGCGCGATGGTGCCCGAGGTGAATCTCGAGGTCGTCGAGGCCGGTCCCGAGGCCGATGCGATCACGATGCGGGTGAACGAACGCGGTGTGGGCATCACCGAGGCGTGTGGATCTGGAGCCTGCGCGAGCGCCTGGGCGGCGCGGCAGTGGGGACTCGTGTCGAACGACCGTGTCGTCGTGCACATGCCGGGGGGAGACGTCGTCGTCGTCGTCGACGAGCCGTCGGACGGTCGGGTCACGCTGCGCGGGCCATCGGTGTTCGTCGGCGAGGTCGTCGTCGCCCGATGAGCACGCCCTACCAGGAGGCGCTCGGCGAGACGCTCATCGAGCGGACCAGGCGGGAGCGGATCGTCATCGTCGGCGTCACCCTGCCCGGGTCGACCGATGACGATACAGAGGCGGGTCTCGACGAGCTCGAACTGCTCATCGACACCGCCGGTGCCGACGTCGTCGCCCGTCTCGTCCAGCGGCGAGACGCACCCGACCACACCTGGTACGTCGGAAAGGGTAAGGCCGACGAACTGCGCGAGATCTGCCTTGCACTCGACGCCGACACGGTGGTGTTCGACAATGAACTCGCACCGGCCCAGCAGTACAACCTCGAGAAGCTGCTCGGTCGGACTGCGCTCGATCGCACTGCGGTGATCCTCGACATCTTCGCCCAGAATGCCCACACGCTCGAGGGTCGGGCCCAGGTCGAACTGGCGCTGTTGCGATATCGGCTGCCGCGACTGCGCCGCGGCGCCGGCGCGCGTCTGTCGCAGCAGCGCGGTGGGATCGGCGGTCGGTTCGGCAGCGGCGAGACCAAGCTCGAGGTCGACCGTCGACGGATCATGCGCCGGATCAGCCGCCTCGAGGCCGAGCTCCGCGATCTCCAGCAGACACGAGCCCTGCAGCGCAAGGGCCGCGAGCGAAGCGGCCTGGCCACGGTCACCATCGTCGGCTACACGAACGCCGGCAAGTCGAGTCTGCTCAACCGTCTCACCGACGCCGGGGTGCTGGCCGAGGATCGGCTGTTCGCGACCCTCGACCCGACGACGCGACGCCTGGCGCTGCCCGGTGGCGAGCCGGTGCTGCTCACCGACACGGTCGGCTTCGTGCGCCGTCTGCCCCACGGACTGGTCGAGGCGTTCAAGAGCACCCTCGAGGTCGCCACCCTCGCCGACCATCTCGTCCATGTCGTCGACTGCGCGGCCCCCGATCCGGAGGGTCAGATCGAGGCGGTGCGCACGGTGCTGCGCGAGATCGGTGCCGACGCGGTGCCGGAACTGCTCGTGTTCAACAAGTGTGATGTGGCGCCGGCCGTCGCGGCCGATCTGGTCGCCGGCCACCCGGGCTCGGTCGCGGTCAGCGCACTGACGGGTGAGGGGATCGACTCGTTCCTCCGCGCGCTCGGCGACCGTCTGCGGGCGCTCGCACCGGTGGTCGAGTTGCTCGTGCCGTACGAGCGCGGTGATGTCCTCGCCACGGTGCACCGCGAAGGAGAGGTCGTCAGTACGGCGCCCGTCGAGGGGGGACTGCTCGTGCGGGCGCGGCTCGCCGCAGCGTCGGCCGGTCGGCTCGCCGAGTTCGTCGTTGCCGAACCCGACGTCTGATCGGGCAGGATGGGTGTGATGACCGAACCGACCGGCTTCGTCCCGCCGCCGTACCCGTACGATCGCCTCGACCGGCTGGTGTCGGTGGCTGCTGCACTCGACGGTGGGGTGGTCGACTTGTCGATCGGCACACCGTGCGACCCGCCGCCCCCCGCCGTCGTTGCGGCACTCTCGACGAGCAACAGCGAACGCGGCTATCCACCCTCGATCGGCACCGAGGCCCTGCGGTCGGCGGCATCGGCATGGATGACACGCCGCTTCGGCCTCGAGATCGCACCATCGTCGATCGCGGCGTGCGTCGGCACGAAGGAGTTCGTCGCCACCACGCCGCAATACCTGCGCCTGCGACGCCCCGGGCGCGACACCGTGCTGTATCCGGCCGTGTCGTATCCGACCTACGCGATGGGTGCCGTACTGGCGGGGTGTCGAGCCGTCGCCGTGGGAGTCGACGCACATGGTGGACTCGACCTCGAGTCGATCGCCGCAGACGATCGCGACCGCGCCCTGATGCTGTGGGTGAACAGCCCGTCGAACCCGACCGGGGCGCTCAGCGATCTCGGGGCAGCAGCGGCATGGGGGCGCCGCCACGGCGTACCGGTGTTCAGCGACGAGTGCTACGTCGAGTTCGTGTGGGACGGACCGGCACGCACGATCCTCGAACACGGCACCGACGGTGTCGTCGCAGTCCATTCGTTGTCGAAGCGCTCCAACCTCGCGGGCTTGCGCGTCGGCTTCTACGCCGGTGACGGCGAGCTCGTCGAATACCTGCGCGAGGTGCGCAAGCACGTCGGCATGCTCGTTCCCGGCCCCGCCCAGGCGGCCGGAGCAGTGGCGCTCGCCGACGATGTGCACGTGACGGCCCAGCGTGATCGTTACCGCTGGCGCCTCGAGCGGCTGGCCGGGGTGTTCTCGTCGTGGGGTGGTGTCGAGGTGCCGATGCCGGCGGGTGGGTTCTACCTGTGGTTCGACGCCGGCGACGGGTGGGCCTTCGCCGAGCGGATGGCCGCCGAGGGCGGGGCGATCGTCAGCCCCGGAGATTTCTACGGTGAGGGCGGGGCGAACAATGTGCGCGCCGCGGTCGTGCAGCCCGACGAACGGATCGAACTCGTCGCCCGACGGCTGGGGGTGGCGTGATGTCGTCGGATCCGACCCAGTGGCCGCCGCCCGGCCAGTCGCTGCCACCGCACCAGTGGGCGCCGCCTCCGTGGCCACCTCCCGCGTCGGCGCACCCTCGGCGTCGCCGGCGGCGTGTGGGCGGCGTGGTCGTGCTCATCGCCACCGTGCTCATCGGTGGTGGCCTGCTCACAGCGGCAGGGGCCACGTTCGTGACGACGGTGGACGACTTCGCCCGTGCCCCAGTGGGCTGCACCACGACGATCGAGGTCGATCGGGCCTCGACGTATCTGGTCTTCGTCGAGACGGCGGGCACCCTGCCCGAGGTCGGTGGCGACTGCCCGGCAGGGGGAGCGTTCGACTTCGAGGGCGACGCCCCTGATGTGGCTGTGCGGATCGTCAGTGCCGACGGGGTCGACGTCGCGCTGCGCCCGGTGGGTGGACGCTCGTACGACCTCGGCACGTCACGTGGTGAGCAGGTGGCCACGGCCCGGTTCCCCGCCGCAGGCGAGTACCGGATCACTGCGACCGCACCGGTGACCGGTCTCGCCGTGGCGGTCGGTCGGGATCCCTACGTGGTGGCTGCGCCCTGGGCGCTCGGCGCCGGCGCCGTCGGTCTCGTCGGCGTGCCGGTGGCGGTGGTGCTGCTCGTGGGCGGTCGGCGCCGGGTCAGAGCCGGCGCATGACGGTGACGACCCGGCCGAAGATCTGCACCTGGTCGTCGGGGAACACCATCGGCGCGAGGCGCGGATTGGCCGGCACGAGCGTGACCGTGGTGCCCGAGCGGCGGTAGGTCTTCACCGTCGCCTCCTCACCGGGGATACCGGCGATGACGATGTCGCCGTTGTCGGCGGTGGGCTGGGCACGGGCGATGACGAAGTCGCCGTCCATGATCCCGACGTCGACCATCGAGTCGCCGCGCACCCGCAGCATGAACAGTTCGCCACCCGTGCCGGTGAAGTCCTCGGGCATCGGGAACAGGTCTTCGACGTTCTCCTGGGCCAAGACGTCGGTCCCTGCGGCCACATCGCCCACGAGGGGCACGTGGCGCACGGGCCGGCGCTCGATCACCGCATCGGACGAGGGATCCCAGCGCACCTCGATCGCCCGTGGCTTGGTGGGGTCTCGGTGCAGGTAGCCCATCCGCTGGAGTGACGCCAGGTGGCTGTGCACGGTGGACGGGGAGGTGAGTCCGACGGCCTCGCCGATCTCGCGCACGCTCGGGGGGTAGCCCCGGTCGCGCATCGCGCGTTCGATGACTTCGAGGATCCCTCGTTGACGACTGGTGAGCTTCTCTTCGCTGACGGCCATGGGGGCAGCGTACGCCTGTTCGGTCGCCGGGTCAAACACCCGTTCGCCCCGGGATCGATCTGGGGGGGGTTGCGGTCGAACGGATGTTCTGGCATGATACGAACAATTGTTCGACGGACAGGTGTTCGTGACCTCGTGTCACACCCCTCAGGGAGGATCACCCCATGCACACCTACAGCCACCACCGCACCGGCCGCCCGATCGGCCGCCCCGTCCTGTCCGAGCCCGTCCGCCGTCGGCGGGAGCCCGAGATCGTCTATCTCCGCCGCCGTGCCGTCGCGGCCTTCGCCTTCACCGTGGCGATGGCCGTGCTGTGGTTCGGCGCCGGCACCGTCCTGGCGAGCCGTGGGGGCGATCCTGCCTCCGTCCCCACGGTTCGCCCAGGGACCACCCATGTCGCCCGTCCCGGCGACACGCTGTGGTCCATCGCCCTTGCCCACCGTGGCGACAACCCGCACGTCGAGTACGTGGCGCAGCTGGTTGCCCTGAACGGATCGGCATCGATCGAAGTCGGCCAGGAGGTCGTGCTCCCCTGATCGGGTGCACCCACTACGCTCGTCGCCCATGCGCTGCCCGAAGTGCCGTGCCGGCGACACCAAGGTGATCGATTCGCGTGACGCCGAGGAGGCCACGTCGATCCGTCGTCGCCGCTGCTGTGTCGAGTGCGCGCATCGGTTCACGACCTACGAGCGCCTCGAGGAGGTCGCCCTCGTGGTCACCAAGTCGGCGGGCGGTCGCGAACCGTTCGACCGGGCCAAGTTGATCGCCGGGGTGTCGGCGGCGTGCAAGGGCCGTCCGGTGACGGCCGAGCAGGTCGAATCGCTCGCCGACTCCGTCGAGGACGCGGCACGGGCACTCGGTCCCGAGGTGGCCACGGCGGTGATCGGCCTCGAGGTGCTCGACCGTCTGCGGGCCCTCGACGAGGTCGCCTATCTCCGCTTCGCGAGTGTGTACAAGGGATTCGACGAGGCTGCCGACTTCCAGCGCGAACTCGTGCTGCTGCAGAAGTTGCAGCGGTCCTGAGACCGCCTCACCTCACGCGTACGTAGCGGGCGAACAGGAACTCGCCGTCGGCGAGCAGGTGGGCGAGTCGCATCGGTCGAAGCCCGGGTGGTGCGCCGTTGGTCAGCCGCGGGGCGTCGCCACCGGCAAGCTGCGGCGACCAGGTCAGATCGAGTTCGTCGACGAGATCGTCGCCGACGAGCAGACCATTGAGGCGAGGCCCACCCTCGGCGAGCACATGATCGACGTCGAGGGTGGCGAGGATCGCACCGAGATCGACCGAGCCGCGTCCGGCGCGCAGGGTGCGCACCGGCACATCGGGTGCATCTTCGGGCAGCACGAGGGTCACCCGCTCGGACTTCCAGAACGGATCATCGAGATCGACCGCACCGCGTCGTGAGACCACGAGGAAGCGCGGCCCGTCTGGTGCGGGTGGGCCGTAGTGGTCGGCGCGCACCGTGCCCGCCCCCACGACGACGACATCGGCGAGTCGCCGCAGGGTCAGCAGCACCTGCTGGTCCGCAGGGCACGACAACCCGCGGGAGTTGCCGTCGATCGAGATGGCCCCGTCGAGGCTCGAGACCATGCACAGACTGACCCACGGCCGTCCCGGGGGTCGCGGTCGGGCGACGTCGAGGGCAGCGCGCACATCGATCTCGGCGTCGGCGCCGTCGATGGGGGGAGGGACGAGTCGCCGCATCGGTGAGAGAATGTCATCCCGAGGGGTCCGAGGAGGAGTCATGGTCGACGATGTGACGACGGCGTACCGGACGTGTCCGCTGTGTGAAGCCACGTGCGGGCTGCGACTCGACATCGCCGATGGGCGGGTGAGCCGGGTGCGAGGCGATCGCGACGATGTGTTCAGTCGTGGCTTCCTGTGTCCGAAGGGCAGCGCGATCGGTCACCTCCACGATGATCCTGACCGTCTTCGTCGTCCGCTCGTGCGGCGTGGCGGGGCCCACGTCGAGGTCTCCTGGGACGAGGCATGGGCGGAGGTCGCCGAACGCCTGCACGCGGTGGTCGGCCGTCACGGTCGCGAGAGCATTGGCGTGTACCTCGGCAACCCCGGTGCGCACAGCCTGTCGGCGATGCTCTACAACCGGGCGCTCGTCCGTGGTCTGGGAACCCGCCGTCGCTTCAGCGCGTCAACCGTCGACCAGATGCCGCGTCAGGTCGCCGCGGGCTACGTGTTCGGATCGCCGGCCGCAGTGCCCGTCCCCGATCTCGATCGCACCGATCACCTCGTCGTGCTCGGGGCCAACCCGTTCGCGTCGAACGGCAGCCTGTGCACGGCACCCGATTTCCCGGGCCGACTCGAGGCGCTGCGCGCTCGCGGCGGCACGTTGGTCGTCGTCGACCCGCGACGCACGCGCACCGCCGAGGCGGCCGATCGATGGTTGCCGATCCGGCCCGGCACCGACGCGTTGTTCCTCGCAGCAGTGTTGACGACGCTGCACGCCGACGGCTCGATCGATCCCGGTCGACATGTCGGGCCGCTCGTGCGCGGCCTCGACGCGGTGGTCGCCGCCGTTGCACCCTTCACGCCAGAGTCGGTCGCCGCCGCAACAGGGCTGACGCCCGACGACATCCGTACCGTGGCCCGCGAACTCGCCGCTGCGCGCACGGCGAGCGTGTACGGCCGGATCGGCACGACGACCACCGAGTTCGGCACGCTCACGTCGTGGCTGATCGACGCGGTCAACATCGCCACCGGCAACCTCGACACCGTCGGCGGTGCGATGTTCACGACCCCGGTCGCGGGTGGTCCGACCACCCGCGGCGGCGACCGGCGGGGGTTCCGGATCGGGCGGGTGTCGACCGCCGTGCGCGGACTGCCCGAGGTGATGGGGGAGTTCCCGGCGGCGACGCTCGCCGAGGAGATCCTCGACGCCGGTGAACAGCGAATGCGCGGTCTCGTCACCGTGGCCGGCAACCCGGTGCTGAGCACCCCACACGGCGGTCGACTCGCCGACGCGCTCGACGCGCTCGACGTGATGGTGAGCGTCGACCTGTATCTCAACGAGACGACACGTCACGCCCACGTCGTGCTCCCGCCACCGTCGCCGCTGCAGCGCAGTCACTACGACGTGCTGCTGCTGCAGTTCGCCGTGCGCAACGTCGCCAACTACAGCCCCCCGGCCCTCCCCATCGACGACGATCGTCCCGACGAGTGGGAGATCCTCACCCGTCTCGGTCTCATCGCCGCGGGTCAGGGCGCGGATGCCGACGTCGCGGCCGCCGATGAGGTGATGGCCCGTTCGCTGCTCGGTGCCACGACCGCCGATCCGACCTCGCCGGTGCACGGACGGGATCCCGAGGAGCTGTTCGGACAGCTCGGCGACCTGCGTGGCCCCGAGCGGCTGCTCGACATCATGTTGCAGACCGGACCCTTCGGTGCCGCCTTCGGCGCGACGCCCGAGGGGGCGAGCCTCGCCCTGCTGCGTCAGCATCCCCACGGTGTCGACTTCGGTCCACTCGAGCCGAGACTGCCCGAGGCGCTGCGCACACCGAGCGGGATGATCGAGCTCGACCATCCGATCCTGCTCGCCGACGTCGAGCGACTGCGCGTCGCCCTGCCCGACTTGGAGCGCCGCGCCACGGTGCTCGTCGGGCGCCGGCACCTGCGGTCGAACAACTCGTGGATGCACAACCTCGGCGTGCTCGAGCGTGGGCGCGAGCGGTGCACCCTCGAGGTGCACCCCGACGATGCGGCCTCCCTCGGATTGGTCGATGGGGGATCGGCCCGGGTGACCTCGCGGGTGGGCTCGGTGGTCGTGCCCGTCGAGGTCACCGCCGCCCTCCGGCCAGGGGTGGTCAGCCTTCCCCACGGATGGGGCCACGGGCTCGACGGGACGGCGCTGCGGGTCGCCGCCACCCGGCCGGGGGTGAACAGCAACCTGCTCAGCGACCACCTGTCGCTCGACCCGCTCAGCGGCACCTCGGTGCTCAACGGCATCCCCGTCGAGATCGTCCCGGCATGATCCACGGCGGGCTGTGGACATGTGGACAACCCACGATGTGTCCACCGTTCGTGCACCGGAAATTCACACGGTTGTCCCTCTTCCTTCCCACAGGGCCCGACCCGTACAGTTCCCCCGTCGCTGGCAGCGGTGCAAGGCGCGGATGGACGGTGGTCGACCGACGGCGACGTCGGGATGGACACCGGGGGCAGGACACCCGAAACCTGCGTCCTTGCACCGCTCGCCACGTGGGTCGTTGACAGCCCCGAACTACAATGCTGTAATCTCCCAACCTCTTGTGGTCGATGACCGCACGAGGGCGGGGGGAACACCACATGTAGTGGCACGACCTCCGTCAGCAGATCGAACCGCCACCACCGCCCGCACCGCAAGGAGCCACTCATGTCCCTCGCCCCGGATCGCCTGACCATCGGTATCCGCCGGCACTTCACCACGCCGGGTGTCCACCCCTACGACGAGGTGGAGTGGGAGCGCCGTGATGCCCGCATCAGCAACTGGAAGGACGGCACCGTCGCCTTCGAGCAGCTGGGTGTCGAGTTCCCGGTGTCGTGGTCGCTCAACGCGACGAACATCGTGGCCCAGAAGTACTTCCGTGGCACGCTCGGCACCCCCGAGCGTGAGACCTCGCTGCGTCAGGTGATCGATCGGGTGGCCGACACGATCACGACATGGGGTGTCGAGGGCGGGTATTTCGCCGACGGCGCCGAGGCCGAGTCGTTCCGCAACGAACTGAAGTACATCCTCGTCACGCAGCGGGCCGCGTTCAACAGTCCCGTGTGGTTCAACATCGGCGTGAAGGGTGTGCCCCAGCAGGCGAGCGCCTGTTTCATCCTCGCCGTCGACGACAAGATGGACAGCATCCTCAACTGGTACCGCGAGGAGGGCGTCATCTTCAAGGGCGGTTCGGGTGCCGGCATCAACCTGTCGCGTATCCGCAGCAGCTACGAACTCCTCAACGGCGGTGGCACGGCCAGCGGTCCGGTGAGCTTCATGCGCGGCGCCGATTCCTCGGCGGGCACGATCAAGAGCGGTGGCAAGACGCGCCGCGCGGCGAAGATGGTCATCCTCAATGTCGACCACCCCGATGTCGAGGAGTTCATCTGGTGCAAGGCCAAGGAGGAGAAGAAGGCCCGCGTGCTGCGTGACGCCGGCTTCGACATGGACCTCGACGGCTCCGACAGCTTCAGCGTCCAGTACCAGAATGCCAACAACTCGGTGCGTGTCACCGACGAGTTCATGCAGGCCGTGCAGGCCGATGCCGACTGGCACCTGCGTGCGGTCACCGACGGCAGCGTCGTGCGCACGGTGCGGGCACGCGACCTGTGGCGAGCGATCGCCACGGCGAGCTGGGAGTGCGCCGATCCCGGCCTGCAGTTCGACACGACGATCAACCGCTGGCACACGGCACACGCCACCGGACGGATCAACGGCTCGAACCCGTGCAGCGAGTACATGCACCTCGACAACTCGGCGTGCAACCTCGCGAGCATCAACCTGCTCCACTACCTCGGTCACGACGGCGAGTTCGACGTCGAGGCCTACATGCACACCATCGAGGTCGTCTTCACGGCCCAGGAGATCCTCGTCGGCCGGGCCGACTACCCGACCGAGCCGATCGGCGAGACGAGCCGGCGGTTCCGCCAGCTGGGCCTCGGGTACGCCAACCTCGGCGCCACCTTGATGGCCCTCGGCCTGCCCTACGACTCGATCGAGGGGCGGGCGTGGGCGGCGGCGCTCACCTCGCTGATGACCGGTCACGCCTACGCCGTCAGTGCGCGCACGGCCAGCCGGATGGGACCGTTCTCCGGGTTCGCCGAGAACGAGAACTACATGCTCGACGTCCTGCGGATGCACCGCGAGGCCCACGGGCGCATCGACGACTCGCACATCGTGCCGTCCGATCTGCTCGCCGCCGGTGCGGCGGCATGGTCGGCCGCGGTACGCGACGGCGAGGAGTACGGCGTGCGCAACAGTCAGGCGAGTGTGCTCGCCCCGACGGGCACCATCGGTCTGATGATGGACTGCGACACCACCGGCATCGAACCCGACCTCGGTCTGGTGAAGATCAAGAAGCTCGTCGGTGGCGGCACGATGAGCATCGTCAACCAGACGATCCCTCGTGCGCTGCGCACGCTCGGCTACACGGCGGCTCAGGTCGACGACATCATCGCCTACATCGACCGCGAGAAGAGCATCCTCGGTGCGCCTCACCTGTCGGCGGCACACGTGCCGGTGTTCGCCTGCAGCATGGGCGACAACACCATCCACTACGAGGGCCATGTGCGGATGATGGGTGCCGTGCAGCCGTTCATCTCCGGTGCGATCTCCAAGACGGTCAACATGCCCGAGGAGGCCACGATCGAGGATGTCGAGGGCCTGCACCTGCTCAGCTGGCAGCTCGGTCTGAAGGCCGTGGCGATCTATCGCGACAACTGCAAGGTGGCCCAGCCGCTCAGCACGGCCAAGAAGGACGACGACGCAGCGACGCCCGCCGTCGAGCCGTCGGCGGCTGCAGCGACCGAGATCGTCGAGCGTGTCGTCGAGCGTGTCGTCCACCAGCCGGTGCGCCAGAAGTTGCCGCGTACTCGCCGTGCTCGCACGTTCGAGTTCCGCGTGGCCGACTGCAAGGGCTTCGCCAACATCGGTGAGTACGAGAACGGCATGCCCGGTGAGATCTTCCTCACGGTCTCCAAGCAGGGTTCCACCCTCAGCGGCATCATGGACGCCTTCGCCAAGAGCATCAGCTACGGCCTGCAGTACGGCGTGCCGCTGCGTGCGTTCGTCGAGGCGTTCACCAACATGCGCTTCGAACCCGCCGGGATGACCGACGATCCGGACATTCGCTTCGCCTCGTCGATCATGGACTACCTGTTCCGTCGCCTGGCTCTCGAGTACTTGACGTACGACGAGCGTGCCGAGCTCGGCATCTTCTCGATCGACGAGCGTCTCCAGCCGACCCTGCCCGGGGTCGACGAGAGCACGATCGAGTCGCGCACCGGCTCGGAGATGGCGCCCGACCCCAAGTCGGTGCCGTCGGTCGACGAACTGGCGACCCAGCTCGAGTTGGGGATCGCTCCTCCGGCGCCGAACAACGACGTCACCAACCCCGCAGGCGCGGCGCGGCCGTCGGTGCGGCACAGCGACGCCCCGATGTGCATGCAGTGCGGTGTGCAGATGGTGCGAGCAGGCAGCTGCCATGCCTGCCCGAGCTGTGGGAACACGAGCGGCTGCTCGTGAGTTGACGCGCCGGACTCTTCCGGCAGTGCTCGGCGTCATGATCGCCGCGTGCGGCCAGGGGAGTCCGGCGGTCACCGTCGAGGTGACCGGGGTGGTGCGCGCCAGCCCGACCTGTCCGGTCGAGCAACAGGGTCAGGAATGTCCGCCGGCGCCGGTGCTCGGGCGTGTGCAGTTCGCGGCCGATGGTCGTCGCGTGGCGCAGGTCGACACCGACGCCGAGGGTCGCTTCGTCGTGCAGGTCCCGGTCGGCTCCTATGACGTGTCGGTCGACACCGGGGCGCCGCTGCCGGCGTGTCCGACGATCACCGTCGTGGTCGCCGCCGAACCGCAGGACATCGTCATCGACTGCGATACCGGCATCCGCTGAGGCCCTCCTCAGCGGGGAAACACCGAGACCGCGCCCTCGATCTGCACGGCGACCTCGGACCCCCAGGCGGGGAGGGATTCCGTGGCCACCCGTGCGGTCAGCCGGACCGGACCTGAGGGTGTCTCGAGGTCGAGGCGGACGAAGGCATCGTGGCCGAAGAACGAGCGTCCACACACGGTGGCGCGCACACCGCCGCCGTCAGCGCGGGTGAGACGCACATGTTCGGGCCGCACGACGACCGAGACGGGTCCGTGGTGCGTCGCGCCCGGCCGGCAGCGCAGGCGACCAAGAGGTGTGTCGACATGGTCGCCGAGGCCATGGCCGTCGAGGAGAACGGCGTCGCCGACGAAGGTCGCCACCCGCTGATCGGCTGGCTGCTCGTAGAGGGTGACCGGATCAGCGCATTGGGCGATGACACCGTCGATGAGTACTGCGACGGTGTCGGCGACCGAGAGCGCCTCCTGCTGATCGTGGGTCACCAGCACGGCCGTCGTTCCAGCAGCTCGGAGGATGTCGACGACGTCGTCACGCACCTGGGCCCGGAGCGCGGCGTCGAGCGAAGCGAACGGCTCGTCGAGGAGCACGAGGCGCGGGGAGGGGGCCAGCGACCGGGCGAGCGCCACACGTTGCTGCTGCCCACCCGACAGCTCCGCGGGACGGAGTCGCTCGCACCCCGGAAGACCGACGAGCTCGAGCAGTTCGGCGACCCTGCGAGCGCGATCAGCGTCGCGGGAGAGACCGAAGGCGATGTTGCCGGCGACGTCGAGATGGGGGAAGAGCGCCCCCTCCTGGGGAACGATGCCGATTCGGCGCTGCTCGGGCGGCACGGCGCGATCTTGGCTGGCGACCACGCCACCGCCGACGGTGATCGATCCGGCGTCGAGTGTCTCGAAGCCGGCGATGATCCGCAGCAGGGTCGTCTTGCCGCCGCCGGAGGGACCGAGCACCGCCGTGATCGTCCCTGCGTCGACATGGAGATCGATGCCGTCGAGCACGGTGTGCGAGGCGAACGACTTCCGCACACCGGCGACATGGAGTGCGGACTCGCTCATCGCCGCTCCGAGGTGAGGCTGCTCAAGATCGCGGTCGGGATCGCCGCGAAGGCGACGAGTGCGAGCGCATAGGGACCGGCACTCGGATAGTCGGCGACCGAGGTGAATGTCCAGAGGCGGGTGGCGAGGGTATCGCTGCCCGTCGGATGCAAGACGAGGGTGATCGGGAGTTCCTTCATCGTGGCCAGGACGACGAGCGCCGTGCCTGCCGCAATCCCTGGCAGCGCAAGGGGAGCCGTCACCCGACGCAGCACGGCGAGCGGCGAACTGCCGAGTGAACGAGCGACCTCCTCGGTCCGTCGTGGCGACTGTTCGATCGACGAGCGCACGGCACCGACGGCGAGGGGGAGGAACAGCACGACGTAGCCGATGACGAGCAGTGGGTACTCGAGGTAGATGGGTCGCAGGATGCGCACGCCGATGAAGACGAGCGAGATGGCCACGACGATCCCGGGGAGTGCGTGGGCGACGTAGGTGGCCCGCTCGAGGCCGACACTGACCGTCGAGGAGTGACGTGCGACGAGGATCCCTACCGGGAGTGCGAGCACGAGAGATGCCGCACCGGCAGCGAGCGCGAGTCCGAGCGTCGTGCCGAGTGCTGACGCCACGTCGCCGAGATCGATGCGATCCGACCGATAGCCCGAGATCCACACGGTGATCCGCCACAGCGGGACGCCGAGTGCAATCACGAGCACTGAGGCCAGCGCGCCGACCGTGGGGAGTCGCCATCGGCCGAGGGGTACCGGGGTCGGCATCCGTCGTGTCCCGGCGCCGATCCTGCTGGTGGCCCTGCCGCGCGCCGACGACTCGGCGACGACCAGGACGAGGGCCACGAGGACGAGGACCGAGGCGAGGATCGCCGCCCGCGCGGGGTTGAATCCGGCCCGATAGGCCCCGTAGATCACCCACGTGAACGCCTCGAAGCGCATCGCTGCGACGGCACCGAAGTCACTGAGCACATAGAGCGCAACGAGGAGTGCGCCGGCCGAGATCGACGGGCGGATCTGGCGGAGGGTGACGGTGAGCGCGACGCGGCGCCGTGACAGGCCGAGCGAGCGAGCGACGTCTTCGTGGGCGGGGTCGAGATGCTCGAGTGCGGCGCTGACGGGGAGCAGCACGTAGGGATACGACACGACGGTCAGCACGAGGACGGCGCCACCGAATCCGGCGAGGCCCGGCCGCCACGACACCCATGCGAAGGCGGCGAGGTAGGAGGGAATGGCGAGCGGCAGTGCCAATGCGACACGGATGAGCCGTCGCCCGGGGAGATCGCTGCGCACGACGACCCATGCGGCGGCGACGCCGATCAGGACGGTCGCCGTCGTGACGGCAATGGTGAGACCGAGGCTGCGCACCACGAGATCGAGTGTCCGGCGACGGAAGAGCTCGTCGGCCACCTGCGCCCATCCGCTGGCGAGCGCCCGGTCGGCGAGGTAGTAGATCGGGGCGACGGCGATCAGCGCCGCAGCGACCGCAGGCACGATCAGTACGAGCGGCGGACGGGGGTGCCTCATAGCGTCAACAGGCCGACCTCGGCGAGAAGTTCCTGGGTCTCGGCGAGTGTCGAGAGGTCACTGAGATCGATCTGAGGTGCCGAGAGCGACGCGAGGCTCGGCAGCATTGATGCCGGGGCAACGGTCGCCACGAGCGGATACTCGAACGTCTCCTCGGCGAAGAAGCGCTGGCCGGCGTCGCCGAGGAGGAATGCGATGAGGGCCTGAGCCGCAGCGACGTTGTCGCTGCCCGCCAGGATGCCGACGCCAGCGACGTTGACGAGGCCGCCCGGATCACCGGGGGCGAGGAACTGATTCACCGCAGTGACGGCGGCAGCGCCCTCGGCATCGATCTTCTCGTAGAGGTAATAGTGGTTGACCAACCCGATGGCGACCTCACCGGCGTTGACCGCATCGACGATCACGCTGTTCTTCTCGTAGGCCACCGGATCGTTGGCGGCGAAGGCTTCGAGCCATGTACGGGCGCCGTCATCCCCGCGCAGAACCCGCAGCCCGGTGACGAAGGACTGCCACGAGGCATTGTTCGGCGCGAAGCCGATGCGACCCTTCCACTGCGGATCGAGCAACTCGTCGATGGTGGTCGGCGCCACGGGGACACGCGCAGGATCGATGACGAGCACACGGACCCGGCCGCTCGTCCCGATCCATCGACCGTCGGCCGATCGGAGGGCCTCGGGCACGAGGTCGACCAAGGTGTCGGGGAGTCGGCCGAACAGACCGGCCTTCTCCACGGCGCCGAGCGCGCCGGCATCCTGGGAGAAGAAGACATCGGCCGGGCTGGCGGACCCCTCGGTGAGCAGTTGGGCGGCCAGTTCGCCGCTGTCACCACCCCGGAACTCGACGATGATGCCCGTCGCCGCGGTGAACTGTTCGAGGAGCGGCCCGACGAGTTCTTCGTTCCGCCCGCTGTAGACCGTGATCGTTCCCCCCAGCGCCGTTGTCGAGGGATCGGAGGTGTCGTCAGTTCCGCAGGCGGCGAGCAGGACGAGGGGAGCGAGGGCTCCGACCAGGCGGCGTGACATGTCCGGACTGTAGGAACACCTCTATCAAAGTGTCAAGTCAGCCTAACATCGGTCACTCTGTAGCCGTGCGATCCGCCGACTACCGTGGGACACGAGGCCCCAAGGCGTCCGTTTCCCCCGGAAGGACAGATCAATGTCGTACCAGCACGCCATCGTGTGGATCGATCACCAGCACGCCACGGTGATCGATTTCTCCTTCGACGACACTCACGTCGTCATGGTCGAACGTGACGGTGGACCTCGCCGGATCCACCAGAAGTCCGGCATTCCCGGCAGCGGGAAGGCCGAGGACGACCCGAAGTTCTTCGACGCCGTCGCGGAGGCACTGGGTGATGCCCGTGAGATCCTCGTCGTCGGTCCCGGAAATGCCAAGACCTCGTTCCGTAAGGAACTCGACCGCCGCCACCCGCAGGTCGCCGCACGGGTCGTCGGTGTCGAGTCGGCCGACCATCCGACGAACGGGCAGTTGCTGTCGTTCGCCCGGACGTACTTCAAGCGCATCGACACACTCCGCGGCGACGTCTGACCGCAGGGGTATCGTCGCGGGTGCATGGCCACCCTGCGCTTCAGTTTCGGCACCATGGGCTCGGGGAAGAGCACGATGGCGCTGCAGATCCACCACAACCTCGCGAGTCGCGATCTGTTCGGCATCCTGCTCACCGCCCTCGACCGCGAGGGCGCCCAGGTGACGAGTCGTCTCGGCGTGGCAGCGCAGGCGATCGACGTCACACCTGAGCTCGACCTGTACCGGCTCGCGGTCGAGCACTGGCCGATCCACTATCTCGTGTGCGACGAGGCGCAGTTCTACACCATCGAGCAGTGTGATCAACTGGCCCGGGTGGTCGACGACCTCGGCGTCGACGTGTTCGCGTTCGGATTGATCACCGACTTCCGTGGCCGATTGTTCGACGGCACTCGTCGGTTGCTCGAGATCGCCGACGAGCGGGTGCCGATGCAGGTCGAGGCCCGATGCTGGTGCGGTGCGAGGGCGACGCACAATGCTCGAGTCGTGAACGGGGTCATCGTCTACGAGGGCGAGACCGTCGTGGTGGGCGACACCGGTGAACGGGCCGACCAGCCGCTGTTCGGTGATGTGGTGCGCTACGAGCTGCTCTGCAGGCGCCACTACCGCGCCGGCGAACTCGGCGCCTGACCGATCTAGAGACTCTCGAAGGTGTTGAGCAGAGCGGGTGCCAACAGCACGATGAACAACGTTGGCAGGATGCAGATGACCATCGGGAAGAGGATCTTCACCGGCAGCTTCATCGCCTGCTCCTCGGCCAGCTGACGCCGCTTGGTGCGCAGCTCGACCGACTGGGTCTTGAGGGTCTGCGAGATCGGTACGCCGAGTCGTTCTGCGTGCGCGAGCGCAGTGATGAACGACGATAGCTCCGGAACGTCGATTCGCTCGGCCATGTTCGCAAATGCCACGTTGCGGGCGATTCCGAAGCGCATGTCCTGCAAGAGGCGGGAGAATTCCTCGGCCAGCGGACCGGTCGCGCGCTCGACGACGCGTGCAATCGCTGCATCGATCGCCAACCCGGCGCGAACCATGATGTTGAGTTGATCGATGAAGTCGGCGATGTCCTTGCGGATGAGGAGTTGACGCGCTTCGAATGTTCGCTTGATGAACACGTTGGGGGCGAAGAAGCCGAGGGCCGAGCTGCCGACGAGGAGCAGGAAGTTGATGGCGGAGGGCGATCCGAAGAACCGCGTGATGAACAAGACGAAGAGCAGCAGCCCGCTGAGCACCTTGATCGCAACGACACGATCGAGTGGCCACTTCTCGCTCAGGCCGGCCCGGATGATGTTCCTCTCGAGTTGACGAACGCGCTGAGAGGGCATCAGCGACACGAGACGCCGGGTGATGCCTCTGAACAGCGGTCCGAGGGCGCGATCGGTACCGGAGCGTCGGAGGAGGGCGTCGCGCTGCCCCTCACCGGGTCGCGCCTCGACGAGGCTGATCGTGTCGATGCGCTTGTCGCCGGACACCGTCCACCAGAGGACGAAGAGTGAGCCGACGACGCTCAGCGAGCCGTAGAGCACAGTGGGGTCCATCGTCAACTCCCGACCTTGATCAATCGATTGATCCAAATACGTCCGGTGATCAACAAGACCAGTCCGACGATGATGAAGATCGGTCCGGGCGGCTTGGCGAGCGGCTCGAAGTACTCGGGATTGGTGAGGAAGAGGAACCCGCCAAGGAGGATCGGTAGGCCGGTCAGGACGTTTGCGGACAGCCGGCCCTCGGCGGTGAGGACCTGAACCTGTCGGGCGAGTCGTTGGCGCTCGCGAACGGTCTCGGCAACGTTCTCGAGGACGACGGCGAGTTCGCCACCGACCTCGCGGTTGATCTGCATCGCCGAGACGACCCACGAGAAGTCCGGGCTGTCCATACGCTCGGCTGCTGCCAGGAGGGCCTCGCCCGGGTCGCGGCCGATACGAACCTCGAACATGACCCGTTGGAGTTCGGATCTGGCTGGCTCCTCGGACTGGTTGGCTGCAACGTCGAGTGTTTGTGGCAGGCCGTACCCGGCGCGGAGTGAACTGACCATGATCTGCAGGACATCGGGTAACTGCTCGACGAACTTGGCGCGCCTGTCGCTGATGCGGCGCTCGAGAAACGACCGGATCAACAGGGGAACGAGGAAGATCGACAGGAGGATTGCCGGACCTGCGGACATCAGGGTCGACAGGAGCAAGAGCAGGACGACGGCTCCGACGCCTGCGAGCACGACGAATTCGCCGGCGCGTAGCGGTATGCCGGCGACATCGAGCTTTGCGGCGAGGACCCGCTCGCGCCCGGAGCGGGCGAGCAACTCGTCGATCCCGGTGGTCAGGCGCTTGACGAAGCTCGCGTCGCTCGATCGCCCGATCGGCGTCTGGCGGGCTCTCAGCTCCTGGGTACGACGTCGAACTGGTGTCGACACCATCGTCAGGAGGATCACGAAGGATCCGAACAACGTGCCGAATCCGAGCGCCCACAGTGTGTCCGAAGAGGCGCCTCCGTCGAACGTGGTGACGAATTCCTCGAGCGACGGTCGGGGTGTGGTGACCACGGGCGTGGTCGGGTCAGGTCCAGGCTGCGGTTCTGACGGGAGCGCGCTCTCGCGAGTCACCGAGGCGGTGTACTCGGTGCCGTCCTCGTCGGTGGCGAGCAACTGGTACACGATGGTCCCGGACGCCGTCGAGCGGAACGTGACCCGGATCCGGTCGGCGAGTTCGGATGCGATGCGCGTGTAACTCGCCTCGATCTCGCTCGGTTCGGCTACGACGTCCAGCCGTCCATTGCCAGCCTCCGCGAGCTGGTCGAGGGAGTCGTCGGAGGAGTCCCCGCCTTCCAGCACGATGACTGAGGTCCGGAGCTCTGCCGACACCTCGAGTGCACTTTCGAGTGAGCTCGCGCTGGCGGTATCGGAGCCGTCGGTCAGGACGATCACCTGGCGGTCACGAGTTCCACCCGAGAACAGGAGCCGGGAGAACACGACGGCGTCATGGAGCGAGCGAGCGCCACCTGCCGAGATCTGCCCGATAGCTGCAGTCACGTTGTTCCGGTCGAAGCCGAGCGGGGCGACGAGCGATGGGCTGTCGGAGAACGAGACGACACCGACCGCCACGTCGAGCGGGAGGGAGCGAACGAAGGCGATCGTTGCCGCCTTGGCGGCGTCGAGGGCGCCGTTGTCGCCCATACTGCTGGAGGCGTCGATCAGCAGCACGGTCTCGAGTGAACTGCTCGCCACCGACTCGAAGGTCGGATTCTCGACTGCCGTGTCGTTGGCGGTGATCGTCAGCGCGTCTTCCACGTTGCGGTCGCCGATGATCGACTGCGGGATCGTGAACTCGATCGACACCGTGCCGTCGGCGTTGGCGTTGAGCGATGTGACCGCGAATCTGTCGGCCGCGAGCCCGGGACTCGATCCGAGAACGAGGGCGGCGGCACATGCCGCGACGATGAGTCGTGCGCGGTGTTTCACCGCATGCCGCCCCAGCCGTTACTCCACTCGCTGCCGAGCGACTTTCCGAGATCGATCCCGGCCTCGAGCAGACGGTCGGCGAGCATCGGCCTGACCCCCGTCGAGTCGAGACTGTGACGGCCCGTCGCAGGGTCCGTCGTCAGTTTGAAGATGTCCGACGAGGTGACGATGTCGCCTTCGAGGCGGCCGACCTCGGTGAGGTGGGTGACACGGCGACCGCCGTCGCGGAATCGGTGGATCTGGACGACGAGATCGATGGCCGACGACACCTGCTCGCGGATGGCCTTGCTCGGCAGTTCGACACCGCTCATCAGCACCATGGTCTCGAGGCGGGCGAGCGCATCTCGGGGGCTGTTGGCGTGGACCGTCGAGATCGAGCCTTCGTGGCCCGTGTTCATGGCCTGCAACATGTCGAGCGCCTCGGCGCCACGAACCTCACCGACGATGATGCGGTCCGGTCGCATTCGGAGCGCATTCCGGACGAGGTCTCGTGTGCTGACCTCGCCCCGTCCCTCGATGTTGGACGGCCGGCTCTCGAGCCGGATGACGTGATCCTGCTGCAGCTGGAGCTCGACGGCATCCTCGATCGTGATGACGCGCTCTCCGGGAGGGATGAAGCTGGACAGCACGTTCAGCATCGTGGTCTTCCCGGTACCGGTGCCGCCGGACACGATGATGTTGAGACCCGCTTCGACGACCGCACGGAGGAGCAGTGCCGTCTCCGCAGTGATCGTGCCGAATCGGATGAGGTCATCGACCTGCAGTGGGTCGGCGGAGAACTTCCGGATGGTCAGTACCGGTCCGTCAACGGCGAGAGGCGGGATCACGGCGTTCACACGTGAACCGTCTGCGAGGCGTGCGTCCACCATCGGCGAGGACTCGTCGATGCGTCGGCCGACCTGGCTGACGATGCGCTCGATGACCCGACGGAGGTGTTCCTCGTTCATGAACACCGAACTGGTCTGCTCGATCACACCACTCCGTTCGACGAAGATCGGATTGAGCGAGTTGACCATCACCTCGCTGATCGTCGCGTCCTTCAGGAACTTCTCGATCGGTCCGAGTCCCATCACGTCGTCGAGGATCTCGGCCGTGAGTGCATGACGTTCGGTGGTCGACAAGGGGACACCCGTGGTCGCCATCACGTCGCTGATCTCCTGCGCCACATGGGCGTTGAGTTGTTCTGCGCTCGTGGTCGAGTCGTACAGCCGGGCGCCGAGGCGGCTGACGAGCCCCTCCTGCACCTTGTTCTTGAATGCCGTCATGGCCGACGGTGCGCTGGTAGCGGGCGCAGTGGGCGTCGGCCGGGTCGGCGTCGGTCGCGTGGGCGGAGCGGCCTCTGCCGGCACGCCCTTCTGCAGTCGGTCGGACAGCCTCATGATGCCCTCCACTTGAAGAATCTGTTGCGTCGCTCGATCGCATCGGTCGAGTCGCCATCGGGCAGGAACTGGCGCGCAAAGGCGACCACACTGCGCGCCACGGGCGAGTCGGCATCGGACATGACGACGACCGTTCCCTGATTCATCGACAGCGGCACCGTGCGCGAGCTCGGCATGGCCGCCTCGATCTTCATCCCGATTGCTGCCTCGACATCACTGACCTCGAGGCCAACCCGCGAGTCGGCACGATTGATGACGAAGTGGCGCCGTTGGCTTGTCGCACCGAGGCGGTCGAGTGCATCGATCTCCTTGCCCAGATTGCGGATGCTCGTCACGTCGAGGCTGGCGAGGAACACGAGATCAGTCGCCACGTCGATCGCGGCCAGGGCACGCTCGTCGAGCCCTGCTGCGGTGTCGACGACCACCAGGCTTCCCTCGTCGGCCAACGATCGGAGCACCGACATGGCGATCTCCGCGGTGACCGCCTCACCCTCCTCGGGCAGGCCCGATCCGGCGAGGACGAACAGGCCGCTCTGCTCGTGGCGGGTGAGGAACACCTTGAGCGTTGTCGAGTCGAACGTTGGCAGCGAGGCCAACTGGCCGATCGTGTGCTCGGGAACGAGTCCGAGCACGCTGGCGACATCGCCGAATTCGCAGTCGAGGTCGACGAGCACCGTCTGCGTGGGGGAGCCCATGGCCAGAGCGACGGAGAGGTTGGTCGACAACATCGTCTTTCCGGACCCGCCCTTGGGGGACAGGATGACGATGATCCGACCCCGGGTGTCATCGGGCGATCCTGCTTCGATCCGGGTCGCCCGGATGCGCTGGATCCGGGTGGCCTCGGCGAGCAGGGCAGCACGCAACTCGTCGCTCGAGGAGCCTGGCCCGATGATGTCGCGAATTCCCGCCTTGGCCGCGTCGCGCCAGAGGTCGGGGGTTGGCGGCCGGAGCAGAACCGAACCGGCCGGTGGCACCCCTTCGTCGAGTGTCCGCGCCAGGTCGAGCGCGAGTTCGATCGGCACGTCGGCAGCGATACATGCCACGACTGCGCCCTTCTCGAGCACGCGGTCGCGGATGACCTCGACCGTCAGCGGTTCGGACCCGTCGGACCACGCCACTCGACAGAAGGTCGCGCCGGGGCTGTCGATCGCAGCGGTTTCGACTCGGGTGTCGTCGGTGACGACGGCGATGATCGGCGTGTCCGCGGTCATATCTGCGCCGCTCAGAGTTCCTGGACGATGACGTACACCTGATCGAGGGTCAGGATGCGGCCACCCTCGGTGTCGGTGTCGGCGTTCTGGCGGGTCAACCACAGGCTGCCGAATTCTGCGCCGAACACGATCTGCTCGGCCTGGGCGGTCGTGACGGCGAGCGTGACGAGCAGCACGCCGCTCGGGGCAACGGCAACCGTCGTCGCAGTGACGTCACCGTCTTCACCGTCTGCGGGAGCGTCGCGGGTGGTGTCGCTCGCCGAGTACTGGACCGCCGTCACGAGGATCCGGCTGAGTGTGAGGTGGCTGGTGTTCGGCGTCGATTGTGCGCCGTCCGCATTGTCGGTGGTCTCGGTCGTGCTCTCTCCGGCAGCTGCTTCGCCGAACGGTTCGAAGGAGATGACGAGGCCGACCGTCTCACCGGGCTGGATGACCCCACCCACGGCCCGCTCGGGAGCGAGCGCAATGGTGATCTCCTGCAGTCCGGCAGGTACTTCGACACGCACCAACGTGCTCGCGCCGACGAGGCGCGAGCGGAGGAGCTGCTCACCCGGCTGCAGGGCCACACCGGCGACGAGGGTCGCGTCGAGTCCGTCGAGGTCGCGGAGCGCATCGGGGGAGACGAGTCGCTGCGGCACGAGGGTCGGTTCGACGGCAGCGGCGATCACGGCGATCGAGGCCCCCTGGGGCACCGCCCGAGCGACGACGAGGATCTCGATCTGCTGCGAGTCTTCGACGGCGTCGTTCTTGGCCTTGTTGACGTAGCCCATCAGACTCACGGTGCCGATGACCGCGAGCACGATCGCAACGACGATTCCTCCGAACTTGCGCTTCATGTGCTTCCTGTCGTGTCGAGGGGCCCGGCAATGGCCGGATGAACTCTACCGGCGGCTCAGCCGACCATCTGGATGACGACGGCGCCACTTCCCGTGCCGCCGCCACTGAGGATGTCACCGTTCTGCAGAATCCGTGTGAATCGGCCGACGACACACCGGTCGTTCGCTTGCTGGCACGACCCAGAGGCATTCAGGTCGGTCTGATTGCCGAGTGTCTTGTTCGGCTCCAACTTCAATGCGGTCACCCGGAATCCGATGAAGCCGACGATGTAGTACTCGACGCTGCCGTTGCGGTCTGCGGTACACGACCCGTCGATGACGCGGGCGGCACATCGGTAGATGGGAAGGGCGACCTCCTGGCCGAGCCAGTCGCAGGGCGGTGCATCGAAGCCGGTCTTGCCGCTGATCCAGTCGAGCCGGGAGATGGTGTCGCCACAGCCGAGGTTCCTCAGCCAGCCCCAGTTGCCGTTCGGGTTACCCGTGCAGTCGTTGAGGTTGCCGTTCTGGTTCGACCGTGCCGAGAGGGTGAGCAGCTGCCCGACGAGGGCATCAGGGACTTCGGGTGTGGCGCCGACACTTTGAAGCGCCTGCTGCCAGGTGCACTCGTGCATGGTCAGCGGAAGGACCCTCATGCGGGTCGCGTAGCCCCATGCGGCGATGGCCGTCGCGCGCAGCGTTGCGCCGGCAGCCGCATCCATGATCGGCGCTAGGAGGAAGCGGATCTCCGATCGGTTGTCGGCCGTGAGGGTCCGAGTGCGAACTTTGACCCAGCCGCGCACGCCGCTCAACCGTTCCAGCTGGTCCGCCGACAGCGCATCGGTGCCGGTACACGGGCGTAGACCCTCGCGCTGGGCGCTCCCGCAGACGACCTCGACGAACGACTTCGCATCCTTGGCGTTGTAACTCGCTGCAATCCCCGCAGTCGCGTCCTCGTCGAGGCAATTGCCAGCGGCACAGTCCTGTGCCACGGCAAGTGCCGCGGCATCGGCACCGTTCTGCAGTTGACGCTTCTCGTAGTACATCGCGCCAACGTCGATGACGAGGGCGCCGGCACCGATGAGCGTGGTGGTGATCAGCACGACGAGAGCGAGCACGGCCCCGCGGTCGCGTGTGGGTCGGGGGGGTCTCACAGGCCACACCTCATCTCTGCGGTCGCGCTCAGTACGGCATTGTCGAAGAAGCTCATCGGGGGGAGGACGAAATCGAGCGTCGCCCGAGCGGTGACCTGGGCATAGTTCAGACTGTTCGGGCAGGCCCGCTGGGTGATGTCGGTGGCCAGGACCTCGACGGCCGGCGCGGCATTGATCACGGCGGAGTTCACCTGGACGGCCGACTCCTTGAGGGCGAGCGCCCGGGCGCCCTCTCGGACGGCACCCTGCAGTGAGATCTGCGCGTTGTAGGCGCGTCCGCTCTCGATGATCCCGAAGAGCAGGAACAGGAGGGGGACGGAGATCAGGGCGAACTCGACCATGGCGGCGCCACGATCGCGGTGCTTGGGGGGTTCGGTCTGCGGCTCGTTCACGGCGGTTCCTCCCGGTCACCCTCGTCGGATCATGACCAGATGGCGCACTGGCGCCGAGCGGATGCTAGCGCGCTGGCTGCGCCAGCGGGGGGCGAATACCACGGATTGTGGTGGCGTGGCCGGTGTCCGTTCCGGTGGCGGCGAGGACGCGTCCGCTCGAACAACGGCCCGCCCTACACTGCGCCCGTGCACAGGAACGCCCTGACGGTTGCGGTCGTCACGCCGCTCGCTCTCGTGGCGGCGATCTCGCTCACCGCCTGCGGCGAGGCCTCGTCGGCGACCACCTCGTCGGTCGTCAATCTCGACAGCACGAACTACTTCACCATCCCGGTGACGCAGAGCTCGCTCACCACGACGACCGTGCCCCAAGAGCTCCAGCCCGGTCAGGTCACCATCGACGTGACGCTCTACGAGGTGCAGCCCGGCGACACCCGCACAGGGGTCGCCCAGTATTTCGGCATCGAGCTCGGCCAACTCGACGCGGCGAACCTCGAGACCGCCGGGTACGAGAGTTTCATCGTCGGCCTCGTGATCCGGATCCCACCGGGCGCAACCATCCCCAGTACCACTGCGCCGCCGACGACCGTCGACAAGTGCCAGCCCCAGCCGTACGTGCTGGTTTCGGGCGACACACCGCTGAAGATCGCCAACCGGGTCGGCGTCACGCTCGAGGAGCCCAACGCCGCGAACGCTGGCAACGAGGCCTATGTCAACTTCATCGTCGGCGACACGATCTTCCTCCCGCCGACCGCCGAGGGCTGCTGAGCCGATCTCAGCCGAGATCCGGCCACCGGCGACGTTGCCGGAGCCGCTGACCTGCACGGCCGAGTTTGCGGCGCTCGGCGAGGGCCCACTGTCGACGCCAGCCCTGATGGTCGGGGCCCGTGAGTCGTGTACTGGTACCGGTCGCAGCTCGTCGACGCGCCGTCCAGGCGTCGCTGAGCGCCTCGTCGCCGAGCTGGGCGACCGCCGCCTCGATACGGGCGTTGAACCGTCGGGTGTTCTCGCCGTCCTCGGCGATCATCGGTGCGCCGAACACGACCGTCGTGCGGCCGGGCTTGGGTCGCTTCATGCCCTTGCCGTAGATCGGTCCGGTGCCATCGATGAACATCGGCACGACGGGTGCGCCGGTGCGGCCCGACAGATAGGCGGCCCCACCCTTGAAGTCCTGCCCCCACCCATCGGGTGACCGGCCACCCTCGGGATAGATGACGACGCTCCAGCCGGTGTCGAGCAATCTGCGAAGGGAGTCGCTCGACGAGCGCGAGGTGACCTCGCGTTCGATCGGCACGGCGTTGAGCGCGAGCGCGGCGAGTGCCGCCTTGATGCGGGTGTCGAAGAAGTAATCGGCGGCAGCGGCGACGGCCACCTTCGACCGCCACGGGCGGGGGAGCGACGTGAGCGCGAGGGGCGTGTCGATGTGGCTGTGGTGGTTCGGGGCGAAGATCAGCGCCACCGGCGGGTCGGCGTCGACGAGATCGGCGAGACGATCGGCACCGACGATCTCCGGACTCGCCACCGCCCGCACCAGCATTCGCATCGGCCCGGCGAGGATCATCCGTCGCGCGGCGCGGGCGGGTGAGCGACGGGCCCAGTCGGTCGCATAGTGGGCGCCGAGTCGTTCGGGTTCGGCCGGGACAGCGACACCGTGGGGAACCGTCGGGCGGCGGTACGGGAATCCGAGCGTGCGCGTCGGACGCAGTGCGGTGCGCAGCGCGCCGCTCGCGGCGTCGCCCACCTTGGCCATCACGCGCAGGCGGCGAACGGAAACCGGATCACTCGATGCCATCGTCTACTGGACGTCCGCGACGAGGAGGGCCGGCACGTGAAGGTGGGTGATCGTCGGTGATCGACCGACGACATCCGAGGCGATCTCGAACGCATCGTCGAGCGTGCTCGCCGGGGTGAACCCGAGACGTCGCACGGTCGCCGGATCCCCACCGACGATGATCACCTTCCCGGCCCACTGCTGGCCGTGGGCCCCCCAGTACCAGGCGTAGAACGGGTGCACACCGTGATAGGCGTTTCCGGTTCGATAGAGGTGGCGGTACCACTCGTCCTCGGCGAACTTCTTCTCCCAGCGCTGACCCATCACCACCGGGTCGGTGGTGTCGGGAAGGACCTGCTCGAAGAAGTCGATGTAGCTCGGATGGTGCACCGGATCGAAGTCGCGCGGCGTCGGGTGGGTGAGGATGACCACACCGCCCTGTCGGACGAGCGGCTTGTTGCGGTACATGTTGAACAGGTACCCGAGTCCCATGCACATCACGAGCACCGGGTTCATCACCCCGTCGGGGTTGTAGGGGCACACGAACGGGATGCCGAGGGTCAAGATGTCGGTCTGTCCCTCGACGTGCACGAGTTGCTGCTCGTAGACCTTGGCGAGGGTCAGCTCGTGCACCGCTGACGTCTCGCCGGCCTGCACACTCGTCATCTGGTGTGGTGCGTGGATCGACTGGAAGATCCGCCGGGCGAGCCGTGGGGGAGTCCGGTCGAGGAACTTCGTCGTCGCCAGATAGGTCGCCCGCTCGCGCACCGACCATTCCCACTCGCGTGTCGAGATGAAGCCGAACTGTTCGGGGAACATGTCGGTGTTGAGGGTGGACTCCACCTGGAACAGCTTCGGACCGTTGTCGCGCAGCACCTTGCCGAGGCGCCAGATGCTCTGGTGCAACGCCGAGTGCTCGCGATGACCCATCAGGCTCCGCGTGTTCTGCAGCGTCTCTCCCGTGTGGTGGACGCTGAGGCATCGGTAGCTGGCGAGGCCGGTGGTGACACTCTTCCATCCACCGTCCATCGGGACCGAGTTGATGTTGACGTAGACGAGCAGGTCACTCTCTGCGGCACGACGGTTGATCTCGAGGACCTCACCGTGATCGGTCTCACCGAGGACGACGAGGTTGTCGTGGTCCTCGGCGTCGTGCTGGGTGAGCATGCCGCGCGGATGGAACGCGTCGTAGATGCGGTCGCCGAGCGCGTGGCGCAATTCGTACTCGTGCATCCGGCGGTGCAGGCCGAGAGCAGCGATGAGGTGGACGTCGTCGACACCGGCATCGGCGGCGAGGTCGAGAACTGCCTCGATGACACGCTGGCGGATGTCGGGACGCCGCATCTTGGGCAGCGGCAGGCTCACATCGTCGAAGGCGATCGTCAGGCGCATACCGGGGAACAGCAGGCTCGGCAGCGGATCGTGATCGACGGGCGTGAGCAGGGCGCGGCGGATCGCGCCGTCGATGTCTTTCAGCGCGGGGAGCGGTTCGGGGGGATAGATCACCCGGCTGCGGCCGGCGGGCAGTCGCTCGAGGGAGAAGTTCTCACCCCGCCAGAACAGCGACGGCGGGGTCGATCGGTCGACCTCGAGCACGAAACCGGGACGGGGCATCTCAGACCTTCCTTCGGGAATCAGTCGTGCGCAGGTCGAAGGCCACCTTGACGGTGCCGCGGCGACCTGCGGTCGCAGCATGGGCGATCGCGTCGTGGAAGCGATCGAGCGGATAGGTCGCCCCGACGAGGCGCCCGAGTGAGAACCGGCGGATGACGTCGAATGCCGTGGCGAAGTCGTCGCGTGCGTAGGCGTAACACCCGCGGATCGCGGTCTCGCGGTGCCACAGTGATGTCATCTCCAGCGAGACGTTGCCGGGCATACCGACGACGTGGATGTCGCCGGCCGGCGCAACCACCCGCAGTGCCTGATCGAGCGACTCGCTCGAGCCGACGCAGTCGATGACATGGGGGGCACCGCAGGTGAGTTGATCGCCCACGACCATCGAGCCCGTCGACGAACGGATCCACCGCGGCAACTCGTCGGGTGCGCACACGAGGTCGGCGCCGAGGTCGCGGGCGAGCCTGCGCTGCTCGGGGTAGCGAGCGGTGACGACCACCGGGCCGCGTCGCTCGACGGTGCCGAGCTCGGCTCTGCGACTGATCGCGGCGAGGGTGAGCAGGCCGAGGGTGCCGGCACCGAGGATGACGGTCTGCTCGCCGGTGTAGCGCTCAGCGGCGTGCACCGCACATGCGGTCGGCTCGGTGAGCACGGCGTCCTCGTCGGTGAGATCGTCGGGGACCGCGACGAGCTGTGCGGGGTGGGCGAGCATCTCGTGGCTCCAACCACCGCCGGTGTCGGCGCAGAAGCCGGTCTGGAGGCCGGCGGCGAGGTGGCCGAACGCGGCGCGCTCGCACAGGTTGATCCTGCCGGCGGCACACGGTGCGCACATCGGCTCGATCCCGCGGATCGCGCACGACAGCACCGGTACCACCACGACCCGCTGCCCACCGTCGTCGGCGACGACCTCGTGTCCGGGGGTGAACGGATAGCTGACGAGGGGATCGAAGTACGCCGATGCCGTGCCGTCGACGAGGGCGAGGTCGCTGCCGCAGATGCCGGCGAGGCGCGGGCGGATGCGTCGCCATTCGGGAGACGGCAGGTCGAGTTGATCGTCGCGTTCGAGATGCAGCGGCCCGACCGTCGCGCCACGTCCGGGCGACAGCACACCCGCGAGGCGCGCTGCGGCGAAGCGCGCCGGTCGCCGAGAGAAGACGAGCCTGCTCATCGGAACTCCCGCCGGCGCTCACGGTCACTCAGCAGCGGGCCGAGTGGGAGCAGGCGGCGCGGCGCACCCGAGGCCTTGTCCCAGTGCTCGACGAGCCATCCGCGTGTGCGGGCGATCGCGGCGAGTCGGGTCTCGGGATTCACGGCAACCGGGAAGCCGACGGCCTCGAGCATCGGCAGGTCGCTCGTCGAGTCGGCATAGGCGATGCTCTCGTCGAGTCGTAGTCCCTCGGCGGCGCAGTAGTCGGCGAGGATCTGGGCGCGCGTCTCGCCGGTCGGGGGCACCTCGGCGAGATTGCCGCTGTAGGTGCCGTCGGGTCTCACGCTCATGCGTGCCGCGAAGATCTCGTCGAACAGCGGTCGAAGTCCCTCGACGGCGAAGTCGAGCGCACCGGTGATGAGGATCGTGCGATGGCCGAGATCGCGGTGGGCGCGCACGCGGCGCAAGCCCTCGGGGAACGACTTGGCGAGGATCAGATGACTGAGCAGATCGGGTGCGTCGGCATCGATCTGGGCGAGCGGCGCATCCTCGTAGCGACGGTAGAAGAAGCGCAGGAAGTCGGTGCGGTCACGCCGGTCGACGGCCTGCAGGGTGGGTGCCTCGGCAAGGGTGCGCAGCACGAAGCGCATGCGCTCGGGCAGGTTCAACCGTCGGGTGGCGAGGAACGAGTAGCTCTCGACGACGTTGCTGGCGATGAGGGTGTTCTCGAGATCGAATGCGGCAACGTGGCGATCGGGTGACAGCACGGCGCGGCGAAGTCGAGTGCTGCGGTCGACCTTGCTCTTGCCACCATGCGTCTTCGCCCGCGAGTGCTGGACGATGGACGGCAGGTGGATCTCGCGGACGTATGTGGTCCAGTCGAACGACGACGGGTCGAAGTTGAACGCCTCACGGTCGCTGTCGGGCAAGCGGGCCCACATCTCCATCAAGCGATCGACGCGGTAGATCGCCTCGCACTCGGTATAGAGGCCGTACAGCTGCACGTACTGGTAGGCCCGGTCGATCTCTGCCGAGCGCTCCTCGAGGGTTGCTGCCCAACTGGCCCGCGAGCCGCGGAGGGGGAGGACCTGCAGGGTGCGCTCGGCGAGGTCGGTGAGCTGCTTGGCGCGCTGCAACTGCTCGCGCACGCGGCCGCGTGCGGGGAACTGCCACTCGGGGACGACGATCGGCTGTCCCTCGGGGTCGTAGAGCGGATGCTCGGTGAACCAGCCACGGATGTTCTCGACGAGCGTGCCGTACTTGAGCGGGTTGACCGCACCGCTCGCCACCTGGGTGATCGGTGCGGCGGTGTCGGGGCCTTCTGCGGCGACTGCGATGATCGCGGCGACGACGAGGTCGACGGGGATGACGTCGACCGTGCCCTCGGGTACGCCGGGGAACTCCTTGAGCAACCCGCGTGCGTAGCTGAGGATCACCGGCTTGGCCATGCGGAACCCGCGGATCCATCCGGGAAACGGCTCGGCGAGCGCCGACTCGATGATCGACGGTCGCACGATGCTCACCGGCACGGCACCCTTGGTCTCCACGAGCGCCTGCTCGCCGAGGGCCTTGGTGAATGCGTAGGCATCGGGCCAGCCGACACTGGCGGCCCGCGAGCGTCCCGCCTCGACGAGTTGATCGCGCACCCAGGCCTCGCGCAGCGATTCCGTTTTCGCCGCCAGGAGCGGTGCGCCGGCCGCGCCGAGTTCGCTGCGAGCGGCGGATCGGAACCCGGCGAGTCGTTCCGGTGTGCGGCTGATCGCCTCGGTGTCGCTGCGCAGCCGTCGCGCCGCGGCGACCTCACGACGCCAGTCGAGGCCGATGTCCCACGGACCGTCGCTGACGAGCTCCTCGGGTGCGCTGCCGCGCCGGTTGCCGGCGACGTAGCAGGTGCTGACCGCCACGAGATGTGGGGCGACACCGAGGTCACCGAGCGTCGCAGCGATGCGAACGGGGCCGAGCAGGTTGATCTCGACCGCCGAGTCGAGCGGGCTGTCGAAGCTGACTGCAGCGGCCGAGTGGATGACGGTGCCACACGACGCCAGCAGCGCGCGTCCGTCGGCATCGAGGCCGAGGCCATCGGTGCTGACGTCGCCCGCAATCGCCACGACGCGACGCGCGATCATCGCGTCGAAGCCCTCGGCGCCGAGCTCGCTGCGAAGCCGGTCGAATGCGTTGTTCTTGAAGATCTCTCGCCGCGCCCGCTCGCTCGCGTCGTGACGCGAACTCGGGCGGATCAGCAGCACGAGCTCGCAGTCCGGCACGCTGCGCAGGAGGCGCTCGACGAGCGCAGTGCCGACGAAGCCGGTGCTCCCGGTGACGAAGATGCGGCGTCCGGCAAGGCGGTCGGCGATCACCGGCACGTTCTAGCACAGGTTGTCTACCAAGTGGTAGAGGAATTGTGCTAGAGAGATCCCGTGGGCCGCGGCAACACCCGGGTACGGATCCTCGACGAGGCCACCGATCTGTTCGGGCGGCGGGGGGTCGAGGCGGTCTCCCTCGACGTCATTGCCTCCGAGGTCGGTGTGGCCAAGCAGACGCTGCTGTACTGGTTCCCCAGCAAGGACGACCTCGTGGGGGCTGTGCTCGCGGCAGCGACGGCCGAGTTGACCGTGGGCGTCGAGGCGGCCATCCGGGCGAGCGGCGAGGATCCCCTCGACCGGATCGAGGCCGTGGTGCGCGCCGTGTTCCGTTCGGCCGTGCGCCGTCCGGCGCTGCTCGGTCTGGTGCGCGAGGTGAACCGGCTCGCCACACCTGCCGGCGATCGCTTCGTCGCCGAACTCCAACCGCTCGTCGCTCGGGCGTTCGATTACCTCGGCGCGGAGATGTCGGCCGGTCGCCTGCGACGTGGCGACCCACGTCTGGTCGCCGCGCTCGCCTACACCACGGTGACCGGTCTGGCGACCGAACCCGAGGCGCTGCGTGCCGTGGGATGGAAGCCGACCGTTGCCGAACTGCGACGGCTGCGCGCCGAACTTCTCGCGTTCCTGCGCGCGGCACTCGCGCCCTGACGCGTCGTCAGTGGGTCGTCGTGCGGCGCCGACGACCGTGACGCTCGAGCGCGAGCGAGACGAGTTCGTCGAGGAGCCCGGGGTAGGTCATGCCGCTGGCGATCCACAACTTCGGGAACATCGAGATCGGCGTGAAGCCAGGCATCGTGTTCACCTCGTTCAGCAGGAACCCGCGGCCGTCTTCCTCGAAGAAGAAGTCGACACGGGCGAGGCCTTCGCAGCGCAGCGCAGCCACGGCGCGCAGGGCGAGGTGCTGCACCTCGGCCGTCTGCGTCGGTGACAGCGGCGCGGGGACCAAGATGCGCGCCCCGTCCTGGTACTTGTCGTCGTAGTCGTAGAACTCGGCACCGGGCACGATCTCGCCGGGCACACTCGCCTGCGGGTCGAGATTGCCGAGCACGGCCACCTCGATCTCCCGTCCGCGCACGGCCTCTTCGACCACCGCCCATTCGTCGTAGGTGAACGCGAGGTCGAGTGCTGCGGCGATCTCGAGGTCGGTGGTCGCCTTCGACACGCCGATCGACGAGCCCATGTTCGCCGGCTTGACGAAGAGTGGACGACCGAGGTCGGCGACGAGCCTGTCGACGGTGGAGCCCCGGCTCTGGGCGGCGACCTGGTCGGCGCGCACGGCCCGATGGCGTGGCTGGGGGATGCCGGCCTGCGCGGCGATCGACTTCGCAACGGCCTTGTCCATGCACATCGCCGAGGCGAGCACACCCGACCCCACATACGGCAGACCGGCCAACTCGAGCAGACCCTGCACGGTGCCGTCCTCGCCGAGTGGTCCGTGCAGCAGCGGGACGATCACGGCCGGCGGTTCGACCGCGAGCGCCGCCGAGGGCTCGATCGTCCGCCCGTCGGGATCGAGACGATCGGCCACCAGGCCGGCGGCGAGGAGATCGCGGGCCGAGTCGGCCGTCGTCCAGCGACCGTCGCGGGTGATGCCGACGACGGTGACGCGATACCGATCGGGGTCGATCGCGCGCACGACGTGGGCCGCCGTCGTGCAGCTGACGTCGTGCTCGGCCGACTGACCGCCGAACAGCACGACGAGGTGGACAGGAGTGGCGGCTGCCATGGTCGACCCGACGGTACCGTGTGCGACGATGCGATTCCGGGCACACGACGCCGCAGCCGCCGTCGGTGGGCGACTCGTCGGACCCGATGTCGAGATCGACGGCGTGAGTTTCGACTCGCGGTCGTTGCAGCCCGGGAACCTGTTCGTCCCGATCGTCGCCGCGCGAGACGGTCACGACTTCATCGCCGACGCGGTCGCGCGCGGCGCTGCGGCCCACCTGACGGCGCTCCCGGCATCCGGGGCGGCCACGGCCATCGAGGTCGACGACACGCTCGCCGCGCTGATGCGTCTCGCCACATGGGCGCGTGGGCACTTCCACGGACCGGTCGTCGGCATCACCGGGTCGGTCGGCAAGACGACGACGAAGGACCTCACCGCAGCTGCGCTCGGCGCGAGCCGGCGGACATGGGCGAACGAGCGCAGCTTCAACAACGATCAGGGCCTGCCGACCACCGTGCTCAACACACCCGAGTCGAGCGAGGTGCTCGTGCTCGAGATGGGCATGCGTGGGTTCGGTGAGATCACCCGCCTGTGTGCCATCGCTCGGCCGACGGTGGGCATCGTCACGCGCGTCGCCGAAGCCCACGGCGACAGGGTCGGCGGGATCGAGGGTGTGGCCCGGGCGAAGGCCGAACTGGTGACGGCGATCCCTGCCGAGGGTGTGGTGATCCTGAACGGCGACGACCCCCGGGTGGCCGCGATGGCCGGGTCGAGTGCGGCACGGGTGCTCACCTTCGGCGCAGGTGATGGCTGCGACGTGCGGATCGGCGGGCTGACGATGGACGCGGCGGCCAGACCGTCGTTCACCCTCGACACCCCGTGGGGACGGGTCGAGGTGCACCTCGCGCTCGCCGGCCGGCACATGGCGTGGAATGCCGCAGCAGCGATCGCGTGTGTTGGTGCGATCGGCGCCGACGTGGTTGCAGGCGCACTGGCCCTGAACAGGGTCGAGCCATCACCGATGCGAATGCGCGTGGTGCGATCTACCTCGGGAGTGACGGTCGTCGACGACTGCTACAACGCCAATCCGACGAGTATGCGCGCCGCGATCGACGCGCTCGTCTCGCTCCCGGCGTCGCGCCGTATCGCCGTGGTCGGTGTGATGGCCGAGATCAGCGACGCGGCCACAGAGCATGCGGCGATCGTCGACTACGCCCGTGCGCGCGACGTCGAGGTGCTCGCTGTGGGGACCGATCTGTACGGAGTTCCGACCGTCGATGATCCGGTCGGTGCGCTCGGATCACTCACCGGCGGAGAGGCCGTGCTCGTCAAGGGGAGTCGGGTGGCGGGTCTCGAACGGGTGGTCGCCGGCCTGCTGTCCTGACCGCGCGTCGATCCCCTCGATATCGCACCACACGGCGAGCGCTGCAGCCGTCGCCGCACCGACGAGCAACACCCATCGCGCGCCGATGGCATCCATGATCGGGCCGAACACGAGATTGCCGATCGGCACGGTGCCGCCGAAGGCCATGAACCACAGACTCATCACGCGGCCCCGCTCGTGGTCGGCGAGACGCGACTGCAGGATCGTGTTCATCGCGGTCGTCGTGCCGAAGTACGCCGCACCGAGGAACATGCCGCTGGCGAACGCGCCGATCGGCTCGCGGGCGAGGGCGAACAGCGCGAGGCAGACGGCGAAGGCGGCGAACCCGCGCCGCACGAGCCGGCGCATGTCGAGACCGACGAAGATGGTGCCCACTGCGAGGCCGCCGAGAGCTGCGCCGAGTCCCCACACGCCGTAGAGCCACTCGTAGAGCGTCGAGCCCTTGTCGATGCCGAAGTTGCGCCGAGCGACCGCCGCGAAGAGTCCCACATAGGGGAGCGACAGCAGGGAGAAGGTGAACAGGCTGATCAAGAGCCGGGACAGCACCGGGTTGGCGCGCACGATGCGGATGCCGGCGGTGAGCTGGCGCCACACACCTGTCTCGGTGGCCGGCTGTGGTCGGGGAACCGGAGTGCGCAGGAGGGCCGCAACGACGACGAGGTAGGTGGCTGCGTTGATGACGAAGATCTGCGAGATGGCCACCCCGCTGGTTCGCAGGACGGCGACGAGGATGGGTGCGATCACCCGCGACCCGTTGATGTTGAAGGTGTTCATCGACACCGCACCGGGCAGGTCGGCGCGCCGGACCAGTGCGGGGAGCATCGCCGACCACGCTGGCGCGTTCAGCGCGCCGCCGATCCCAACCCCGAGCGCAGCGACGAAGATCCACGCGATCGGTGCGTCTGCTGCGGCGAGTGGTGCGAGCAACAGCGAGCAGACGAGTTGGGCGATCTGGGTCGCCACGAGCCAGCGTCGACGGTCGAAGCGGTCGGCGATCACGCCGGCCGGGATCGAGAGCACCAGGTGCGGCCCGAGTTGGGCGAAGACCATCACACCGACCATGAAGGCACTGTCGGTGCGGTCGAGGACGTACAGCGGCAGCACCACGTTCTGCATCCAAGTGCCGACGTTCGACGTGAACGAGGCCGTCCACATGCGACGGAAATGCTCCGACGACAGCGCCGCCCGCGCACTGCCCGGTCGAGCCGGGGGTCGACTGCTCACGCGATGAGCGGCGAGTCGAGGCGCCTGCGGACCGCAGCGCGGATCTGCTCGTCGAAGCGGCCCATGTGCGCGGCGATGAGGTCGGCGGCACGGTCGGCGTCGCGGGCGCGCAGTGCAGCGAGGATCTCGCGGTGTTCGTCGACCATGCCGCGCAGGTCGGCCACATCGCCGATGTAGAGGTGCCACAGCCGGTCGCTCTGGCTGTAGAGCATGTCGAGGGTGTCGGTGAGGAAACGATTCCCTGCCGCCTCCCACACCAGTTCGCGACAGTGGCGGTCGACCTCGAGGAGGGTGTCGGGGTCGTCGGTCGTGGCCGCGGCATCCAGCACCGCGGCCATCTCGTCCCACTGCGCGGCGGTGCCCCGGGTGCAGGCGAGCCGGATCGCATATGGCTCGAGCATCGAGCGTGTCTCGTAGAGCGAGGTCAGGTCGTCGACGTCGACCGTGCTGACGAACATGCCCCGCCGGGGGATGACGGTGACGAACTGGTCGCGCACGAGGCGCTGGAGCGCCTCACGGATCGGGGTGCGGCCGAGGCCGAGGCGCTGCTGGAGGTCGTCGTCGCGGATGACCGCACCGGGCGCCAGTTCGAGGCGCACGATGAGGCGGCGGATCTCGCGGTAGGCGCGCTCGCTGAGGGACGTCGGAGGTGTGATATGGTGACGATATATCAGTCGGGGGTCCCCGACAACGCATCCACCCGGGGAGAGATCATGAGCGAAGTCCCGTCGTCGGCGAAGGTCGTCGTCATCGGAGCCGGCATCGTCGGCAACTGTCTGGTCGGCCATCTGGCGCGACTCGGGTGGACCGACATGGTCCTCATCGACAAGGGCCCACTGCCCAACCCCGGTGGTTCGACGGGTCATGCGTCGAACTTCATCTTCCCGACCGACCACAACAAGGAGATGGCGTATCTCACGGTCGAGAGCCAGCGGCAGTACATCGATCACGGGCTGAACAACACCTGCGGTGGTATCGAGGTGGCGCGCGAGCCGCAGCGCCTCGAGGAGTTCAAGCGCCGGATGACCTCGGCCAAGGCATGGGGCATCGATGCGCGCCTCGTCACTCCGGCCGAGATCAAGGAGATGGTGCCGTTCATCAACGAGGAGATCCTTCTCGGCGGTTACTACACGCCGAGCGTGTCGGTCGTCGATTCGCTCGCCACCGGCACCAAGATGCGCGAGGAGGCCATGGCCAAGGGCGGCCTGAAGGTGTTCGCCAACACCGAGGTGCTCGACAGCGAGACCGAGGACGTGCCCGGTGGTCTGCCGAAGGTGACGGCGGTCGTCACCGACAAGGGCCGCATCGCGGCCGAGCATGTCGTGATCGCGTGTGGCGTGTGGAGTCCGCGCATCGCTGCGATGGCGGGGGCCAACATCCCGCTCACACCCGCCGTGCACCAGATGGCCGACGTCGGACCGATCGACATCCTCCAGGAGACGAACAAGGAACTGGCCTTCCCGATCATCCGCGACATGGACACGTTCTGCTACGAGCGCCAGACGGCAGGGTCGATGGAAGTCGGCAGTTATGCGCACCGGGCGATCCTGATGCGTCCTGACGACATCCCGAGCAACGAGGAGTCGGCGCTGTCGCCGACTGAACTGCCTCTCACCTACGAGGACTTCGATCCGCAGATGGAGCAGGCGATCGAGTTGATGGACATGCTCGGCGACGCCGAGATCCGCTACGCGATCAACGGCCTGTTGAGCCTCACCCCCGACGCCAACCCAGTGCTCGGCGAGACCGTCGAGGTGCGCAATCTGTGGAGCGCGGCGGCGGTGTGGATCAAGGAGGGGCCCGGCATCGCCCAGCTCGTCGCAGAGTGGATGACCTACGGCTACCCGCACATGTGTGACCCGCACGGCAGCGACATCAGCCGGTTCTACCCCCACGAGAAGACCGAGTGGCACATCAACGCCCGCTGCAACGAGCACTTCAACAAGACCTACGGCATCGTCCACCCCCGCGAGCAGTGGGCCAGCCAGCGCGGGATCCGGCGCAGCCCGTTCTACGCCCGTGAGGAGGCGCTCGGCGCAGTGTTCTTCGATGCCCGCGGCTGGGAGCGTCCCCAGTGGTACGAGAGCAATGCGGCCCTGCTCGCCAAGTATCCCGAGGCCTGCGCGCCGCGCACCCACGAGTGGGATGCGCGTTGGTGGAGTCCGATCACCAACGCCGAGCACCTCGCAATGCGCGAGAGCGTCGGCATGGTCGACCTGACGGCCTTCAACGAGTTCGACTTCGAGGGGCCAGGCGCCTGCGCGTTCCTGCAGTACATGTGCGTGAACAACGTCGACGTGCCGGTGGGGCGCAGTGTGTACACCCCACTGCTCACGGCGCACGGCGGATTCCGCGGCGACCTCACGATCCAGCGTCTCGGTGACGAACACTTCCGCGTCATCACCGGCGCGTTCGACGGAGGCCGCGACAACTATTGGTTCCGCAAGCACATGCCCACCGACGGATCGGTCACCTTCACCGATCGTTCGCAGGGCATCTGCACCATCGGTGTCTGGGGTCCGAATGCGGTTGCGACGATGTCGAAGATCGTCACCGACTACACGACCTCGGCCTACGACCTCAGCCAGGAGGGCTTCCCCTACGGCGCGGTGCGCGAGGTGATCATCGACGGTGTGCCCTGCACGATGTTCCGCATCAGCTATGTGGGTGAGAATGGCTGGGAGATCTACACACGGATGGAGCACGGCCTGAAGTTGTGGGACGCCATCTGGGCCGCCGGCCAGCAGTACGGCATCATCCCGGTGGGCATCGGTGTGTACGCGGTGACCGGCCGGATCGAGAAGGGCTACCGCCTGATGGGCGCCGAACTGGAGAGCGAGTACGACCCGGTCGAGGCCGGTCTCGCACGTCCGAAGGTGAAGAGCGCCGACTTCCTCGGCAAGGCCGCATACCTGAAGGCCCGTGCCGAGGCGGACAGCAACGGCGGACCGACGGCGGTGATGTGCACGCTGTCGATGGACTCGCAGCGCTGCGCCGACGGCTACGACCGCTTCCCGACCGGGGGCAACGAGCCGATCCTCACGCCCTCGGGTGAGCGGATCGTCGATGCCAAGGGACGGATCTCGCGGGTGACGACGGCCGGAGCCGGACCCTCGGTCGGCAAGTACCTGCTGATGGCCTATCTGCCCCCGACGTACGCCGTCGAGGGCACCAAGTTACAGGTCATGTACATGAACGAGTGCTACCCGGTGACCGTCGAGCGGGCGAGTGCGACACCGCTGTTCGACCCGACCGACAGCCGCATGAAGAGCTGATCCGGCGATGAAGGTGCTCGTGTGCGTCAAGCGCGTCCCGGCCCCCGGGGCGAAGATCAACCTCACCGCGGATGGCATGGCCATCGATACGGCCTACCTCGCCTTCACCACCAGCCCGCACGAGGAGTGTGCCGTCGAGGAGGCGGTGCAACTCGTCGAGCGACACGGTGGACAGAGCACGGTGCTCACCCTCGGGCCGGCGGATGCCGACGAGCAACTGCGCTATGCGGCGAGCATCGGTGTCGACCGGTGTGTGCTGCTGCCGATCGACACCACCGACTGGGATCCCCAGCGCACGGCACGAGCGATCGCTGCGGCGGTGCGTGGTCTCGAGGACGAGGACGGACCCTTCGACCTGATCCTGTTCGGCAACGAGAGCGCTGACTCGGGCAACTTCCAGATCGGCGTGCGCGTCGCCCATGCCCTCGGCCGGCCGATGGTGAACGGCATCAAGGGCATCGAGGCCGACGGCGCGGCGGTGCGTGCCCGGCGTGAGGCCGATGCCGGTGTCGAGGTCTACGCGGTGGCCATGCCTGCCGTTCTCGGGGTGAAGGAGGGGATCAACCTTCCCCGCTACCCGACGCTCAAGGGCCGCCTCGCCTCGAAGAAGGTCGAGGTCCGCCGGATCGGGCCGACGGCCGAGCTCGGTGGGCAGCAGATGGTCACCATGCTCCAGGCTGCCGAACAGGTGTCGCAGACCGTCGTCCTCGGATCCGGCCCCGACGCAGCGCCGGCCGTCGTCGATCTGCTCGAAGAACTGGGGGTGCTGCGGTGATCCTCGTCATCGTCGAACACGATCGCGGTGCACTCGCGCCGGCGACACTCGAAGCACTCGCCGCCGCACGGGGTGTCGACCCCGACGTTGCCGCACTGTGCCTCGGCGCAACGGCCGACGGCCTGTCGGGCACGCTGGCTGCGCACGGCGCGACACGCGTGGTGCAGGTCCATCACGCACTGCTCGCCGACTACGGCCCCGAGGCATGGGGTGAGGCGGTCGCGCAGGCCGTCGGCGCACTGTCGCCGGCCGTCGTGATGGCCTGCGGCACCGATCGCGGTAACGAGGTCCTCGCCCAGGCTGCGGCGCGACTCGATCTGCCGATGGTCGCCAACTGCACGGCCTTCGATGGCGCGGGTGCGGGGGCATGGACCCTCACGAGAGTGCGCTGGGGTGGATCGCTGCTCGAGCGCTGCACGCTCGACGCGCCGGTGAAGCTGGTCTCGGTGGCTCATCATGCGTTCGAAGCCGTCGAGGCGCCCGCCGCGGGCACGGTGGCTGATCTCGCCGTCGACCTCGCGCCCGAGCTGGGTCGGACCGTGGTCGTCGAGCGGGTCGAGCGCGCCGCAGGAGTCACGCTCGCGACGGCTCCCGTCGTCGTCGGCGGTGGGCGAGGTGTCGGATCGGCCGAGGCGTTCGCCCCGCTCGAGGAACTGGCCCGCGAACTCGGTGGTGTCGTCGGCTGCTCGCGAGCGGTCACCAACAACGGGTGGCGGAACCACGCCGACCAGGTCGGCCAGACGGGCACACGTATCGCCCCCGACCTCTACCTCGCATGCGGAATCTCGGGTGCCATCCAGCACTGGGTCGGTGCGATGGCGTCGAAGAAGATCCTCGCCATCAACACCGACCCCGAGGCCAATATGGTCACCAAGGCCGACTATGCGGTCATCGGTGATCTCCACGCCGTGGTGCCGGCGATCACCGCTGAGGTCCGGCGCCGTCGCGCCGGCTGACCGGAGTGTCCACCGACCGCACCGACGACGGCCCGCCCGCGGGTCGACACCTGGCGCTCGCCACGTGGGCCCTCTATGCGGGGCTCGTCATGGTGATGTTCGCCGGCGGGTTGTTCGCCACCCTGCTCGGTGTTCGGGCCGAACGTCTCGGTCTGCCGACGGCCGTCACCGGGCTGATCGCCGCCGCGTACTACATCGGGTTCCTCGCCGGGTCGAAGCTCACGTTCGCCGCGCTCGCCAAGGTCGGCCACATCCGGGTGTACACCGCGCTGGCGTCGGTGCTCGCCGGGGCGATCGCCGCCGTTGGTATCACCGACTCGTCGACCGCATGGGTGGCCCTCCGACTCATGACCGGCGTCTGTACGGCGGGTGTCTACGTGGTGGCCGAGTCGTGGTTGAACGATCTGGCGAGCAACGAGAACCGAGGGCGTCTGCTCTCGGTCTACGCCGCGTTGACGATGCTGTTCTACGGACTCGGTCAGGTGGCCCTCACCGTGTTCGACACGCGCCTGCTCGTCGGCTTCGCCGTGGCCGGCATCGTCACTGCGTTCGCGGTCGCACCGGTGGCCCTGTCGGAGGCGGCGATGGCGCCGCGGGTCGAGGATGCGGCGCACTTGTCGCTGCGCGATCTTGCCCGTGTCGTGCCCACCGGTGTCGGTTCCTGTCTGCTCATCGGCATCGCCCACGGTGGTTTCTCCGGGATGGCGCCCGTGTACGCGACGCGGGTCGGGATGTCGGCCGCCGAGATCGGTCTGTTCGTCGCTCTGCCGAGCCTCGGGGGAGTGCTGCTGTCGTGGCCGATCGCGGCAGCGAGCGACGACGTCGATCGCCGGGCCGTCGGGGCGGCAGCCGCAGGGGGCGGGTGTGTGGTCGCGCTCTTGTTGCTGCTCGGTCCGCCCGATCATCCGATGGCCCTCTTCCTCGTGGCGCTGCTCGGCGGCCTCAGCTATCCGCTCTACTCGATCTCGGCCGCGTACACGAACGACTGGGTCGACCCCGAGCACGTCAACGCGGCGGCGTCGCAGTTGGTGACCCTCTACGGGATCGGCGCGATCATCGGACCGTTCGTGGCCTCGGGTGCCATGATCCTCTTCCGGCCGGTGGGCTTCCTGTGGGCTCTCGCGGTGCTGCACGCGCTCGTCGCGCTGTTCTTCTGCTACCGGATCATCGTGTGGCGCGCCCCGCTCGCCAAGCGTCCGTGGGCGGAGGTGTCGCTGCCCGCCCGGGCGTTCTTCGTGCCGGCGACGATCGTCGCGACCGTCCGTCGGGTGCGCCGACCCGACTGAGCGTCAGAGGCGCTGCAGCATGCGCTGCTGCCATTCGGCGGTGTCCTTCACGTTGTTGAAGGTGAACAGGTGGATGCCTTCGATGTGCAGTTCGTCGGCCACCTTGCCGAGCGGACCGATCAGCTTCATCGGGTCGTAGCCGCCGGGGCGGAAGATCCGACCGAGCACGCCGGTGTTCTTCTGCACGTAGCGCATGCTCGCCCCGATCCCGAGGCGCATACCCATCGTGAACAACTTGGCCCGGTCGATCACGCCGGGGACGCCGATGTGCAGGGGCAGCCGAAGCCCGGCAGCCCGCTCGCCAGCCGCCCATGCCTTCCAGGCGGCGACGTCGAAGTGCACCTGGGTGCTCGCGAAGCCCTCGACGCCGGCCTCGGCGAGCAGTGCCTGCTTGGCGTGCAACGCCTCGTGCAACTGGGGCGTCGAGATGAGCGCATGGCCATCGGGATACGCCGTCACACCGATGCGTCGCAGGCGGTGATCGGTGGCGAGGAAGTCGCGCAGGAACGCAACGGCGCCGTCGTATGGACCGGCGGGCTCGGGTGGATCGCCTCCGACGAGGAACATCTCCTGGATGCCGTTGTCGCGGCAGAACGCGGCAAGGCGTCCGACCGCCTCACGGTCCTCGGTGAGGCGCGCCGAGAAGTGGGGCACGGCCATATGACCGAGGTCGAGGATGCGCCGGGTGAGGTCGAGGGTGACCTGCTGGCCCTTGGCCGCGCTGCAGGTGACACTCACCGATGCACCCGCAGGGATGTGCTCGAGCTGACTCTCGAGGTTCTTGAGCGGGATCACCTCGTAGCGCGCATCGGCGATCAGGGAACGTGCGTTGGTCATGGGATCTCCCTCAGGCGAACTCGTCGGGCAACTCGCGCTTGCGGCGGGCGACGAACTCCCGCATCTCTTCATCGATCGCCGGGTCGAGCTCCGGCGCCTCGTACTCTGCCAGACGCCGCTTCCACAGCGCATTGGCGCGCTGTGCGGCGTCGAGGCCACCCTCTTCGGTCCACTGCTCGAAACTCGAGTTGTCCGAGGTGTCCGAGCGGTAGAACGCCGTCTCGAAGTTGGCGAGCGTGTGCGATGTGCCGAGGAAGTGGTTGCCCGGCGGGTTGGTGCGCAGTGCGTCGAGGGCGAGGCCGTTGTCGGTGACGTCGAGACCGCGCACGAAGGTGTGCATCATGCCGAGCTGGTCGCAGTCGAGGACGAATTTCTCGTACCCGATCGCGAGGCCACCCTCGAGCCATCCTGCTGCATGGAGCACGAAGTTGACGCCGCCGAGCACCGTCGGCTGCAGCGTGTTCGCGCTCTCGTAGGCGGCCTGCGCATCGGGCAACTTCGATGCGGTGAGCGACCCGCCGGACCGGAACGGCACACCGAGCCGGCGGGCGAGCGCAGCGACCGTGTAGAGCACGAGCGCAGGTTCGGGTGTGCCGAAGGTCGGCGCACCGGTCTGCATGCTCATGCTGCTGGCGAACGAACCGAACACCACCGGTGCACCGGGACGGACGATTTGGACGAAGGTCATCCCGGCGAGCGCCTCGGCGAGGGTCTGGACCGCCACACCGGCGCTGGTGGCGGGCGCCATCGCCCCGGCGAGGATGAACGGTGTGATGATGCACGCCTGGTTGTGCTCGGCGTAGCACTGGGCGGCGGCGAGCATCGTGCCGTCCCACACCAGGGGTGACGAGGCGTTGATCAGGCTGGTCATCACCGTGCGGTCGGCGAGATCGCCGCCGAAGCCGATCCGTGCCAGTTCGACACTGTCGGCGGCCCTCGATCCAGCGGTGACCGAACCCATGAACGGCTTGTCGCTGTACTTGAGGTGGCTGTAGACCATGTCGAGGTGGCGCTTGCTCACCGGCACGTCGACCGGCTCGCAGACGGTCCCCCCGGAGTGATGCAGGTAGGGGGTGAGGTAGGCGAGCTTGACGAAGTTCTCGAAGTCGGTGAGCGTCGCGTAGCGACGTCCCTTGTCGAGATCGTGGACGAACGGCGAACCGTAGTTGGGTGCGAACACGGTGTGCGGGCCGCCGATGACCACGTCGTGACGCGGGTTGCGGGCGTGCTGTACATAGCTCGACGGTGCGTGCTTCGACACGATCTCGCGGCACATGCCGCGCGGGAACCGCACGCGGGTGCCGTCGACGTGTGCGCCGCCGGCGGCGAAGATCGGCAGGGCGGAGGGGTAGTCGCGAACTTCGATGCCCACCTCCTCGAGCACCGTGTCGGCCGTGTGTTCGATGGTCGCGAGCGCCTCGTCGCCGAGGATCTCGAACGGCGCCATCGTGCGTGTGAGATACGGGACGCGCTCGACGACGCTGGCGGCGCGCATCGCCGCGCGGCCCGCCCTCCCGCCGGATCGGCGCCCGCTCGACTGCTGATCGGTCATCAGTCCTCCTCCTCGGTACGGGAACGGCGTCGGGTCCGCCCACCCCGACCCGCCCCTGTCGAGCGCGTCGTCGCCTGCCGCGGGGGCAAGGTGACGACCTGGGCGAGATGTTCGACGGGGGCCGATGCATGGGGGAACGCCATGGCGGCGACGAACTCGGCCTGGAAGCTGGGCTCGGTGGCGGTCTCGATCTTCGTCACTCGCCGCACGGCGTCCTCCATCTCGTGGCGGGCCGCCCCCGAGAGCAGGGCGCGTGCCGCGCCGGCACCGGCGGCGTTGCCGACCGAACGCACCCGCTCGACCGGGCAGTCGGGGACCAGTCCGAGGACGAGCGCGTAGACCGGATCGATGTGCGAGCCGAAGGCGCCGGCGAGACGGATGTCGCTGACTTCGCGGACCCCTGCGTGTCCCATCAGCAGTTCGATACCGGCACGCAGGGCCGCCTTGGCGAGTTGGATCGCCCGAACGTCGTTCTGGGTGATCGCGAGGCGGATACCCGCGGTTTCGTGGACGATGTAGCTGAAGGTGCGACCGTCGGGAACCACCCGCGGTGAGCGCGCCGCGAGATCGCCCTGGATGACGCCGTCGGCGTCGATGATGCCGGCGAGGTACATCTCGGCGATCACCTCGATGATGCCCGAGCCGCAGATCCCCGAGATGTCGAGCGCGCTCGTGGCCTCGGCGAAGCCGGGTTCGTCGCTCCACTCCTCGGCGCCGATGACCCGAAATCGCGGCTCGAGTGTGTCGCGGTCGATGCGGACACGTTCGATCGCGCCCGCAGTGGCCCGCTGTCCGCAACTGAGCTGTGCGCCCTCGAACGCGGGTCCGGTGGGGCTGCTCGCGGCGAACTGCCGGTTCCGGTCGCCGAGCACGATCTCGGCGTTCGTGCCGACATCGACGACGAGTTGGAGGTGGTCGCTGCGATGCGGTCCTTCGCTGAGGATGACCGCGGCGGTGTCGGCTCCGACGTGGCCGGCGATGCACGGTGCGAGGTAGACGCGTGCATGGCGGCACCCGAGATCGAAAGCGGCGGCGGGTCCGACGATCGCCTCCGCGGTAGCGAGGGTGAACGGCGCCTGACCGAGCGGTGTCGGATCGATGCCAGCGACGATGTGATGCATGATCGGATTGCCGACGAGCACGATCTCGAGGATGTCGTCGGGTGTTGCCCCGCCCTGGGTGCAGAGTTCGCCGATCAACTCGTCGAGCGACGTGCGCACCGCCTCGGTGAGGTGACGTTCGCCACCCGGGTTCATCATCACGTACGACACGCGACTCATCAGATCGTCGCCGTACTTGATCTGCGGGTTCATCCGGCCAGCCGACGACAGCACCTCGCCGGAGCCGAGGTCGCAGAGGTGGCCGGCGACGGTGGTGCTGCCGATGTCGACGGCGATGCCGAGGGCGCGATCGACGTAGCCGGGCCAGCAGGCGATCACCGTGTCGCCGCGCACGGCCACGGTGGCTGCCCGATCGATGCCGGCGAACGCCCGGTGCACGTCGTGCAGCGCGGCCAGCTCGAACGAGGTCACGGTGCGCGAGAACTCGGTGCGCAATGCATCGATGACCAGATCACTCATCGACGCCGCATCGCCCAGCACACTCGGGGGAAGTTCGAGATAGCACAGCGAGACGACGGGATCGAGGACGACCCCTTCGAGATCGAGTCGCTTGCGCACGACCGGTCGGTGCACCTGGCTCTCGGGTGGCACATCGAGTACGACGTCGTCGAGCACGCGGGCGCAGCATCCGAGCCGTCGATCAGGTTTGAGTCCCCGACGGCGCTCGTAGGTCGACTCGGTCTCCGTCCACGCGCTGATCGACGACTCGCCGTTGTCGATCGCCCACTTCGAGAACGAACCGTTGACGAAGGTCACCTGACAGCGTCCGCAAATGCCGCGGCCGCCGCACAAGGAGTCGAGGTCGACCCCCATGTCGCGGTCCGCATGGAGGAGCGTTGTTCCCTCGGCGACGTCGCCGACGAGTCCCGACGGGGTGAAGACGACCTTGGGCACCGGGTCTCCTACTCGCGGCCCCGGCGGCGTCCGCTTCGGCGCTCGCGGCCACCGTCGGCCTCAGGGTCGCGGTTGGCGCGGATCCACGCCGCACAGTCCTGGTCGTTGCCGGCGAGGACGTCGGCGGCCATGACGGAGGTGCGGACCTCGTCGTGGAGGGGGTTCATGATCGCCGAGGTCATCCCGTTCGAGATGGCCATCGCAAGGAACGTGCCGGTGATGTGATTGCGCGCCGGCAGTCCGAAGCTGACGTTGCTCGCACCACATGTGGTGTTGACCTTCAGTTCGCTGCGCAGTCGACGCAGCAGTTGGAACACCTGGCGACCTGCGGTGCCCATCGCGCCGATCGGCATGACGAGCGGGTCGACGACGACATCACTCGCGGGGATGCCGTGGTCGGCGGCGCGCTCGACGATGCGCTTGGCGACCGAGAACCGCACGTCGGGGTCTTCGCTGATACCCGTCTCGTCGTTGCTGATCGCAACGACGGCCGCGCCGTACTTGGCGACGAGGGGCAGCACGCGCTCCATGACCTCGTCCTCGCCGGTGACCGAGTTGACGAGGGCCTTGCCCTTGTAGACCGCAAGTCCGGCCTCGAGGGCCGCGATGATCGACGAGTCGATCGACAGCGGCACATCGGTGATCGACTGCACCAGTTGCACGGCGCGGGCGAGCAGGGCGGGCTCGTCGGCGAGGGGGATGCCCGCATTGACGTCGAGCATGTGCGCGCCGGCGGCCACCTGGGCCAGGGCGTCGGCCTCGACACGGCTGAAGTCGCCGTTGCGCATCTCCTCGGCGAGCAGTTTGCGGCCGGTCGGGTTGATCCGCTCGCCGATCATGACGAACGGCCGGTCGAAGCCGATGACCACCTCTTTGGTGGCCGAGCTGACGACGGTGTGGGTCATGGGCGGTGCTCCTGTTCGGGGGAGGCGGGGTCCCACCCGCCGTTGTCGACGAGCGCATGCAGACGCTCGTTGGTGAACTCGCGATCGATCGTCGCCGCCGTCGTGTCGACGCTCTCGACGAGGTCACCGGTGATCGGGTGGCTCGTACGCCGCCACTCGCCGACGTACTCCTGGGCGGTCTTCTTGCCGGCGATCATCGCCGCCCGATCGATCGCCTTCTGGAAACGATGGGGGAGCACGACGCTGTGCGTCTCGGTGCCCTGACGTCCCTTGATCTGGGCGGGGATGTCGCGCCACATCACGACGACGATCTCGTCAACTGATCGACGCGGCATCACGCCACCTTCCCGATCGCGGCGCGGAAGGGAGTGAGCCCGACATGGCGGTGCTCGAAGTGCAGTCCGAGCCGTGTGGCGGCCTCCGAGGCGGCAGCGACCACAGCCGGATCGTCGGTCTGCGACAGCAGGACGACACGGTGGTAGTGGGCGAAGTAGGTGTCGCGCAGCTGCGGATGGCGGTCGAGGCCGAGCCCACCCCACACCAGGGCGTCGAAGTGCTTGGCGAGGAAGTCGGTGAGATAGAAGGTGCCCGGCTCAGTGTCGTGGAGGGCAGCGAACAGCTCGGCTCCGGCGAAGAACTCGTAGCAGTGGGCGCCGGGCAGACGACGCAGGTTGGGCCGCTCGTCGATCAGGCGATCGAGGGCACCGCCCGTGCCGCAGTCGGCGTAGCCGATGAGCACCTGCCGATCGGCGTGCGGGTCGAGGTCGTCGAGCAGGCGACGGAGTTCGGGGACGATCTGGTCGGGCTGATTGTGCAGGCGGGCCGGCAGGAAGTGGACCTCGACACGTTCGTCGAGACCGTCGGCGCGCAGCACGGCTCGCAGTTCGGAGACGAGCGCCCCGCAGGCGAGGACGAGGGTCACGTCGACCTCAGACGGACGGGCCGGGCGGCTCGGACCTGCCGCGGCGGGCGGAGACGAGTTGCTTGGCAGTCTCGGCGGCGACGGCCGCGTCGCGGCAGTACGCGTCGGCGCCGATGGCCTGACCGAACTCTTCGTTGAGCGGTGCGCCGCCCACGAGCACGATGTACTTCTCGCGCAGGCCACGCTCTTGGAGGGTGTCGATGACGACCTTCATATAGGGCATGGTGGTCGTGAGCAGGGCCGACATGCCGAGGATGTCGGGCTTGTGCTCGTCGAGCGCGGCGAGGAAGGCATCGGCGTCGGTGTTGATGCCGAGGTCGATCACCTCGAACCCGGCGCCCTCGAGCATCATCGCGACGAGGTTCTTGCCGATGTCGTGGATGTCGCCCTTCACGGTGCCGATGACGACTTTGCCGATCGGCTCGGCGCCGGTCTCGGCGAGGAGCGGACGGAGGATCTCCATGCCGGCCTTCATCGCGTTGGCCGACAGGAGCACCTCGGGAACGAACAGGATGCCGTCGCGGAAGTCGATGCCGACGATCCGCATCCCCTCGACGAGCGCATCGTTGAGCACCTTGTCGGGGCCCCAGCCGCGATCGAGCAGGATCATCGTCCCCTCGGCGATCTCGGGCGCGAGACCGTCGTAGAGGTCCTCGTGCATCTGGGTGACGAGTTCGTCGTCGGGCAGTGCCGCCAGGTCGAGGTCGTCGCCGTCGCTCATGTCGCACCTTTCGAGAGGGTGTTCCACCATATGGAACACATCCGCATGGTGGAACGCTAGCAGATCACCCGCCGGCGATGCGCCCCAGATGGTGCGTGAACTCGGGGCTGTCCATGAGCGTGGCGCAGCGTGTGAACCGGCCGGTCGCATAGGCCCAGAAGTCCTCGGCCGGATTGTCGTTGACGTACTGCAGGACACCCCACAGCGTCCACAGCAGATCGCACATCGCCTTGTACGCCGTCATCCGTCCGATCTCTGCGGCGGGAGGTTCGCCGGAGAAGTAGGCGCGCAGTAGCACCTGGTCCTGCTCGTCGGTGAATCCCCCCTCGACCGACACGTCACCGAGGTCCCACATCGGGTCGTTGTTCCCCGAGTACTCGTAGTCGATGAGGTACATGCGCGCACCGGTGTCGAGGAAGTTCTCGCACAGCGGGTCGCAGTGCGACGGGACCCTCCGACGCGGACCTCGCTCGAGCACCTCGCGCGTCTGCTCGGCCCGCGCCTCGAGCGCCGCATACCCGTCGGGGAGGGGTGCCGACTTCTCGGTGAGCAGACGGCGAAAGCCATCGATCGAACCGAACAGGTCGAAGTCGACGGCGAACGGTGCGGCCGTGTGGTGGAGACGATGGATCACCTGTGCGGCGCGGGCGACCGCGCCGAGGTCGCGGAAGCTCACCGGGTCCATCGTCGTCGCGCCGTCGACGAATCTGGTCACCATCAGGCCATCGGTCGGATCGAACATGACGACCTCGGCGTTCACGCCTGCGGCGGCGGCCGAGCGTGCCGCCACCTCCTCGGCGGCACGGTCGATGTACTCGCTCGTGCCGGCACCCGGGATCCGCAGGACGAAGCGCCCCTCGGTCGTGGTCACCAGGTGGTTGATGTTGGTGAGCCCGGCAAGACGGGTCGTCGGCGCATCGACCGGTAGACCGGCTCGGCGGAGTGCGTCGCGCAGGTCGTCGCTCATCCGCGCATCCTCGCGCCGGTGGGATCGTGCAGGGCGCGGGTGTGACGCGTCGAGGGCACGGCCTCACCGTAGACCTCGACGACGTACCCGTCTGCCGGCGTCGACGCGATGACATCCACCGGGAGGTAGCCGTAGACGACGGGGGCGCCGACCGTATGTCCGAAGTTGGCGCTCGTCGTGAACCCGACGACGCGGTCGTCGACGAGGATCGCCTCACCGCCGACCGGGAACGCTCGACGCGAGAGCGTGAGCGTGCTCAATCGCCGCGTGACACCCTGCTTGCGCTGGGCGACGAGCGCCTTGCGGCCGATGAAATCGGCCTTGGTGAGGTCGACGCGCCAGCCGAGTCCTGCTTCGTACGGAGTGGTGTCGGGTGTGATGTCGGTGCTCCAGTAGAGGTAGCCCTTCTCCATCCGGAGGCGGTCGACGGCCCGATAGCCGACATCGGCGAGCTGGTGGGCGGCGCCGGCCTCGCGGAGCACCTCGTCCACGTGGGCCGCGTACTCGGTCGGGATGTGCAGTTCCCATCCGAGCTCACCGGTGTAGCCGACCCGCATGGCGAGCACGGGTGCCGCGCCGACGGTGAGCTGGCGCGCCGTTGCATACGGGAAGGCCTCGTTGCTGACGTCCTCCTCGGTGACGGCAGCGAGCACGGATCGACTCGCCGGGCCGCACAGGTTGAGCACGGCTCGCGACGACGTGAGATCGCGGATGGCCACATCCGGGGCGTGTTCGGCGATCCACCCCATGTCATGGGCGCCGAATGCCGATCCGGTCACGACGTACCAGCGATCGGGCGCGGTGCGCGTCATCGTCAGGTCGCACTCGATCCCGCCGCGGTCGTTGCACAGCTGGGTGTACATGACTGCGCCGACCGGCGTGTCCATATCGGCGACACTGAGTCGCTGCACGGCGTCGAGTGCGGCCGGACCACTGATCTCGAACTTGGCGAACGATGTCTGATCGACCAGGCCGACCCGTTCGCGTACGGCCCGACACTCCTCGCCGACGTGGGGAAACCAGTTCGGCTCGTCGAACGACGGGCGATCGACAGCCTCGACACCGGGAGGAGCGAACCAGTTGGCGCGCTCCCACCCGCCTCGCGAGCCGAACACGGCCCCTCGTGCCGCGAGTGCGTCGTGCAGCGGACTGCGCCGCACACCGCGGACACTCGTCTTCTCCGATCCGGGCGCGGCGAGCTTGTAGTGGTGCCCGTACAACTCGACCATCCGAGGTCCGATGAAGTGGCGCGTCGTGTGGTGGAACGAGAAGCGACGCACGTCGAGTGGCCACAGGTCGAGTGACGGATGGCCGTCGAGGATCCACTCGGCCATCATCTTGCCGGCCCCACCACCCGCCGCGATGCCGTAGAGGAATCCGGTGGCGACGAAGAAGTTGTCGAGCTCGGGCGCGCGGCCCATCACGAAGTCGGCGTCGGCCGAGTAGGGGATCGGTCCGTTGACGATCCGACGGATACCGGCCGACTCGAGACACGGTGTGCGCATCGTGGCGAGTTCACCGAGTTGGGCGAAGCGGTCGACCTCGGGGTCGAAAAGGCGGCGCTGGAAGGGCGAGGGGATGCCCTCGGTGCCGAAGGCGATGGTGTCGGGTTCGTACCCCCCGACGAGCAGGCCGGGTCCGTCGGGCTTGTAGTAGACGAGGTGATCGGGGTCGCGCATCGTGGGGAGGCGCCCCAGCTCGACCGGCGTCCACCCGTCGATCGGTCCGCTCAGCATGTACTGGTGCTCGACGGCGAGTGCCGGCACACGTGCACCGGCCATCCGTCCGACCTCGAGCCCCCACATCCCGGCTGCGTTGACGAGGACGTCGCACTCGATGCGCTCGATGCCCTCGGCGGTCTCCACATCGACGGCGACACACCGGCGATCGTCGACGTGCACCCGCACGGCCTTGGTGTGCTCGCGGATCACGGCGCCCCGCTGGCGTGCGCCGCGGGCGATGGCCATCGTGACCGACGCGGGATCGATGTACCCGTCGGTCGGCAGGAACGCTGCGGCGAGGACGCGGTCGGTGCTCATGAGGGGGAACAACTCGCGGGCCTGGTCGGCCGAGACGATCTCCATCGGCAGACCGAAGCTCTTCGCCATGGTGGCGAGACGACGGAGCTCCTTCAGCCGCTCGGGTGAGCAGGCGAGGCGCAGGCTGCCGGTCTCGTGCCAATCGACCGCCTGACCGGTCTCGGCCTCGAGCGTGCGGTACATCTCGACCGACTGCTCGAGCATCCGGGTCGTGTTGCGCGACGAGCGGAGCTGGCCCACGAGGCCGGCGGCATGCCAGGTCGCACCGTCGGTCAACTGGTGCTGTTCGAGCAGGACGACGTCGGTCTCACCCATCTTGGTGAGCCAGTAGGCGATGCTGCATCCGAGGATGCCACCGCCGATCACGACGACGCGTGCGCTCGACATGTCAGGTCCTCACTCTCGAGTTGGTCGGGTCGTGGAACGGCCGCAGGGTCACTTCGGCGGGCACCGTCTCGCCGGCGACCTCGAGTTCGTAGGTGCCCGCGCGTACCCAGTCGGCGGTCACGCCACCCGCGTCGAGCGGTCGTCTCACGTAGCCGTAGCCGATCGATCGGCCGATCCAGTGGCCGAAGCCGCCGCTCGTCAACCATCCGACGCGCGCGCCGTCGCGCAGGATGGTCTCGCGCCCGTGGAGGACGATCGACGGATCGACGCTGAAGCCGGCGAGCAGCTTGACGGTGCCGGTGGCGCGCTGGCGTTCGATGGCCGCCCGGCCGATGAAGTCGATGTCGGTCTTCGTCTTGATGGCCCATCCGAGGCCTGCCTCGAGGGGAGTGTGGTCGGGTCCGATGTCGCTACCCCACGCGCGGTATCCCTTCTCGAGTCGGCAGCTCTCGATGCAGCGGTAGCCGCCATTGCGCAAGCCGAGTGGCGCGCCCGCATCGACGAGCGCGTCGTAGACGCGGGGCGCGAACTCGACGGGGAAGTGCAACTCCCAGCCGAGTTCACCCATGTAGGTGAGCCGCAGGGCGCGCACGGGTGCGCCGGCCACCGAGATCGGCTGCCATGTGCCGAAGGGGAACGCGTCGTTGCCGAGGTCGGCGCGGCACGTGCGCTCGAGGATGTCGCGCGACCGTGGGCCCATCAGCGACAGGACCGCCCAGGCCGACGTGACGTCGAGTACCTCGCACCGTGCGCCGGTCGGGATGTTGCGCATGATCCAGTCGAGGTCGTGTGTGGCGAAGCCGGTGCCGGTGACGTGTAGTACTCGGATGCGGTGATCCGTGCCACGGTGAGGTCGCACTGGATGCCGCCTCGCTCGTCGAGCAACTGGGTGTAGGTGAGTGATCCCATCGGGCCGCGCACATCGTTCGCGCACAGGCGATCGAGGACGGCGGGCGCGTCGGGCCCGCGGACCGCGTACTTGGCGAACGAGGTCTGGTCGATCAGGACGGCGGCCTCGCGGCACGCGCGATGTTCGCGTCCGACGGCCTCGAACCAATTGGGGCGTCCGTAGGTGTGCTCGTCGTGGGGCACGTCGCCGAGCGCGGGATCGGCGAACCAGTTCGGCCGCTCCCAGCCGAGTTTCTCGCCGAACACGGCACCTGCAGCGCGCAGTCGCTCGTAGAGCGGCGACGTGCGCAGTGGCCGACCACTGTCGTGTTCCTCGTGCGGCCAGGCCATCGTGTAGTGCTTGGCGTAGGCCTCGAGGGTGCGCGTGCGCACCC
>JBJSXI010000014.1:0-8856 GCA_046086305.1 Ilumatobacteraceae bacterium | reverse complement strand
GTTCGCGCTCAGCAGATCGCTGCGCTCCATCCCGGCCTTGCGCGGCATCGCACCCACGAGGAGTGCCACCTCGACATCGCCGAATGCGACCGCCGGATCGTCGGTGCACACCACTCCGGCGAGCAGCGGGAATGCACAGTCATCGAGCTCCATACGCACACCCTCGAGCGCGCCGAGCGCCGGGGTGACCTCGAGGAGATGCAGCACGATCGGCGTCGTCGGGCCGAGCATCGCCCCGGAAGCGATACGGAACAGGAGGCTGTAGCCGATCTGGCCAGCGGCCCCGGTGACGGCGACATGAACGGGAGTGGTCATGGCGGCAGCGTAGGTCGCCACCTCTGGCGCCACCCAACGGACCGATCAGAGGATGACCGGCTGACCCAGTGCGGACAAGATGAGGTTGGAGTAGAAGATCGCCGGCAGGTTGCCGTTACACGTGATGTGGATGCCGTCCGGACACAGTTGGGTGTTCGGCGCCTGGAGATCCCAGTCGATCACCCGCACATTCGGATAGATACTCGGCAGTCGACGGATCAACTCGTTGTTGGCGGCGATGTAGTCGACGTCCGCGCGCAGGGTCATGAAGTAGACGGTGCCGGCGTCGGCAGGGATCTCGGCCATGATCGCCGCGAAGGCGTCCGGTGCCAACGGCGCATTGGTCCCCACCTGGATGACGACCGAGGTCCCGGCACCGATGAGGCCCTCCTCGTCACGCAATCGGACGACCGTCTTACGCACACCCTCGGGTCCCCGGTTCTCCTCGGCGTCGACCTGCAGCCCTGCGGAACGCAGCAGGCGAACCGCACCCACCATCACCGACTCGCCGATCGCGACGAACTTCGCAGGTTCGCCGGCGACAACCCCGCCGCCGGGATCGCTCGGCGACACACTGTTCGCCGTCGAACTGTTCGCCGCTTCGGCGCAGTTCTGTGCCCCGACACACTGGGGATCGGCGACGACGTGACTGCCGATGGCGAGCGCCACCACCGCGCCGACCGTGCCGACTGCGACGGCACGAGCCGTCGTGGCACGCGCCGCAGCGATGACGTTGGTCAGGCGACCTTCGCGGATGGGCCGCTCGATGACCCGGTAGCTCACCTCGGAGATGACGACCGTGACCACCATCGCGCCAGCGAACTGTGCCGGCGTGAGCAGGACATTCGCCTGCTTGCGGATGATCTGGAAGATCGGCCAGTGGTACAGGTAGAGGCCGTAACTCCGCGTGCCGATCCAGCGGAACAGCGGATTCCCGAGAAGCGGCCCGGTGACGGCGCGCCCGTGGACCACCGCAGCGATGACCACCAGTGTGAGCACACCGACGACGAGGAAGCCGCCCCTGAACAGCCACGGGTTGTAGATGCGCGAGCGGATGAGGTGCATCTGTGACATCAGCACCACGAGTGCGCCGAGCGCCAGAATTCCGAGCAGATCGAACGAGCGACTCCGCTCGCGGATCGGTGACCGTGACGACATCTCCGGACGCCACAGCATCGCGAAGCCTGCACCGAGGAGGAGTCCGGTCGATCGCGACAGCGATCCGAGATAGAGCATCTCGTTCACGTTGAGACACCGCTCACCGAGGAACCACAGTCCGTTCGTCGCTTCTCCACCACACGCCACCACCACGCCCGGGCGGTAGAGAAAGGCCGTGACGACGGTGACGAGTGTGGCCAGGGTCATGAACCGCAGGCCGATGTCACCGAGGCGGCCACGTCGACGAGCGAGGATCGCCGTCATCACGAGCGGCCACACGAGGTAGAACTGCTCCTCGACCGCGAGGCTCCAGAGATGTCGCAGCGGCGCGAAGGCTTCTCCAGCGCCGTAGCCCTGCCCGACCCAGATCTGGTACCAGTTGCTGACGTAGAAGAGGCCTGCGATCACGTCACCTCTCGACTGCTCGCGGGTCTCCGGGTAGAACGCAGCGACGTACACCATGACGAGCGTCATCACGACGAAGACGGCCGGGAGCAGACGTCTCGCCCGTCTGGCCCAGAACTGTCCGAGCCGGATCGTCCCCGTGCGCCGCTGTTCGTGGAGGAGCAGCAGGGTGATGAGGTAGCCGGAGATGACGAAGAACACCTCGACGCCGAGGTAGCCACCTTCGAGCCAGCGGTGATTGGCGTGATAGATGATCACCGCGACGACGGCGATCGCCCGGAGGCCGTCGAGGCCCGGGAGGTACGCAAGACGCGCCGGAGCCGCGTCTGGTCGCGCCCGGGAGGTTCCTCGCACCGACATGGGGTCAACAGTATGTGCTGACCTTCGACGAGTTCGGTCTAGGCGACCTTCAGTTCGGGTCGTCCGATTGCCTCGAAGATCAGATTGGCGTAGTACTGGCGGGCCCCATCGGTGACGAGGTGCACACCACCGTCACTGCCGCTCAACTGGTCCTCCACCCGGGCAGCACCGAGTTCCCAGTCGAGCACGACGACGTTCGAGTAGCGAGCCGGCAGCGCCCTGATACGCGCATTGTTCTCGGCGACCCACCGCTTCGGCGCCTTCACCGTCATGAACACGACAGTTGGCGTCGCTGCGGCAGGGAGTTGGGCCATGATCCGGTCGAAGACCTCGTCGGACACGCTTCCGTTGGTTCCCGTCTGGATGACGATCGTCCGTCCGATCAGACCGGCGAGCCTGAGGCCCTCGACGACCTCGGCGACACCTTCGCCCTGACGACTGACCTCTGCATTGACGATGAGGCCACCAGCTTCGAGTTGTGGACGCGCGCCGAGCATCACCGACTCACCGATCGCGAAGACTGGCAGCGCCGCGAGTGGGTCGACCGTCGTCGGAACCCCGGTCGAGTCGACATCCGTCGGCAACGTCGTCGACGTGTTCGGCACCGTCGTCGTGGTGACCGGACTGCTCGAGGTGGTCACCGACCCGGCCTCGATCGAACACGCCACCTCACCGACGCACAGCACATCGGCGGTGGCGATGCTGACGGCCGCGAAGCCCATCAGACCTGCCGACACGCTGGCGAGCGCAACGCGGCCACGCGCCGCGCGCCGCGCGCGACGACGACTCCGCGCCACTGCCGGCTGGCGTCGACGCAGCGGCATCTCGACGACGCGGTAACTGAATTCGGTCAGCGGCAGGGTGACAGCCAGTGCCACTGCGAGTTGACCAAGGGTGAGTGGTCTGCCCGGATCACGCACGATCTGATAGACGGGCCAATGGAAGAGATAGAGGCCGTAGCTCCGGGTACCGAGCCACTGCAGGGGTGACCACGACAGGAGTCGTCCGGTCATCGTCGATCGGTGGGCCGAGGCGGCGATGATCGCCAAGGTGCACACCCCGGTGAGCAGGAACCCTCCGCGGAACAGGCGCGCGTCGTACTTCAGACCGAAGAGCGAGTCGTCGGCTGGCGAGCTGAGCGACACGGTGCGCATCGACACGATGAGCACCACGAGCCCAACGAGGGCAACGACATCGAGGCGACGGCCCCGCTGACGGAGAGGACCACGCATGATCGCCACCGGACGCCACAGCATCGCGAAGGCACCCCCGAGGAGTAATCCTCCGATCCTGGTGACCGTGCTGAGATACAGGGTCTCGTTGATGTTGATGCACCGGCCGAACACCGTCCAGTAGCCGTACGGCGATGCACTGCACTCCGGTTCGATATCGCCGGGTACGTAGAGCACGGCGACAGCGGCCGTCACGGCGAGGGCGATCGCGATGAGGCGCAGTGCGACGACCGGAAGGCGGTCGCGTCCCTTGCGCAGGATCAGCACCATCACGAGCGGCCACAACAGGTAGTACTGCTCCTCGACCGCAAGGCTCCACAGGTGCCGGAGTGGAGCGAACGCCTCGAAGTCGGAGTATCCCTGACCGACCCACAATTGGTACCAGTTGCTCACGTACAGCAGACCACTTGCGAGATCGCCGCGTACGGCCCCCATCGGCCGCCGGTCGAAGAGTGCGAGGTACACCGCAACGAGGCCGAACAACACGAACAGTGCCGGCAGGAGACGCCGGGCTCGACGGATCCAGAATGCCGAGAGGTCGACCCGTCCGGTGCGCTCGTGCTCGCCGATGAGCAGCAGCGTGATCAGGTATCCAGAGATGACGAAGAACACCTCGACCCCGAGGAAGCCGCCCTGCAGCCACGCCGGACGGGCGTGGTAGATCATCACTGCCACGACCGCGAGGGCGCGCACTCCGTCGAGGCCCCCGAGGTACGGCAGCGCACTGATCTGCGTCCGCAAGGACGGATGTTCGCCCGTCGGCGTCTCGGTCTCGTCGTGCCCGGTCATCTGACCGGTCAGTATCGCCGAGCCCGTGGTCTCGGGCACGGGATGCGGGCAACTCGTCAGAGTTGCAGGGACTTCACCTCGAGGAACTCCTCGAGTCCGAATCGCCCGGCTTCACGCCCGAGTCCACTCTGCTTGTAGCCGCCGAAGGGTGCGAGCACGTTGAAGGCACCACCGTTCACCTCGACCTGGCCGGCACGCAGTCGACGGGCCACGCGGGTGGCCCGATCCGGATCGCCACTCCACACTCCCCCGGCGAGTCCGTAGATCGTGTCGTTGGCGATGTCGATCGCCTCCTCTTCGGTGTCGTAGGGAATGATCGACAGGACGGGCCCGAAGATCTCCTCACGAGCGATGGTCATGTCGCGTCGGACATTGCTGAACACCGTCGGCGCAACGAAGTAGCCGGTATCGAGCCCCTCGGGTGCCTCGACCCCGCCGACGAGCAGCGTCGCCCCCTCGTCGATGCCGGTGGTGATGAACCCGCGCACTCGATCACGCTGGGCTGCCGACACGAGCGGCCCGAGACGGGTCGTCTTCTCGAACGGGTTACCCGGTGTGAAGGCGGCGGCGGTGGCCGCAGCGATCTGCTCGGCCTCGGCGAGGCGGGCGCGCGGCACGAGCATCCGGGTGAGCGCCGTGCAGGTCTGACCGGAGTTGAGGAAGCACTTTCCGACGCCGTCGGCGACCGCCTTGGTGAAGTCGGCGTCGTCGAGGATCACATTGGCGCTCTTGCCGCCCAACTCGAGGGCGACCTTCTTGACTGTCTGACTGGCGACCTCGGCAACCCGCTTGCCGGCGCGCGTACTTCCGGTGAAGCTGATCATGTCGACATGGGGGTGGGCAGCGATCGCCTCGCCGACGACGGGGCCGAGACCTGTGACGAGGTTGAACACACCGGCTGGCAGCCCCGCCTCATGGATCACCTCGGCGAGCAGGAACGCGTTGATCGGCGCGACTTCACTCGGCTTGAGCACCACGGTATTGCCTGCCGCGAGCGCCGGCGCCACTTTGAGTGCGATCTGGTGGAGCGGATAGTTCCACGGCGTGATGCACCCCACGACGCCGATGGCTTCGCGGACGACCAGACTGTTGCCGATCTTCTCCTCGAACTCGAACGTCCCGAGCAACTGGGCGGCGATCGCGAAATTCGCCTTCGGTAGTCCTGTCTGGATGATCGTGCTGAGGGTGAGCGGCATGCCGACCTCGCGAGAGATCGTTTCGGCAATCTCTTGCGTTCGCGCCTCGAGGCCGGCGTGGATACGGGTGAGGTAGTCGGCCCGATCGGCGGCGGTGAGCGCACTCCATGCGGGGAACGCAGCACGGGCGGCGCTCACTGCACGATCGACGTCGGCCTCGGTGCCCGCCGGGATCGTTGCGATCACCTCCTCGGTCGTCGAGTCGGTGACCTCGAGGGTGTCCGTTCCACTGGGTGCGACCCACTGGCCGTCGATGTAGAGATGTCCGAACGTGCGCATGAGCCGACGTTAGACCCGGTCGAGCCGGTGGGCGCGCTCGGAGCGACCTCAGTGACGGAAGTGCCGCTCGCCCGTGAACACCATAGCGATCCCGTGCTCGTCGGCGGCAGCGATCACCTCATCGTCCCGCCGACTGCCACCGGGCTGGATGACGGCTGCGACGCCGGCGGAGGCGGCGGCGTCGAGCCCGTCGCGGAACGGGAAGAATGCATCGCTCGCGCAGACGCCACCCGCGGCCCGGCCTGCCGCGCGGTCGGCGGCGATCCTGGCCGCATCGAGCCGGTTCTGCTGACCAGCACCGATCCCCACTGCCTGGAGCTGTCGGGCGTAGACGATCGCGTTGCTGCTGACAGCGGCGCACACCGACCAGGCGAATTCGAGATCCGACCACTGCTCTGGTGTCGGTTCGACCCTGGTGACGACGCGCCAGGCCGATCGATCGGGTGACACGGTGTCGATCTGCTGCACGAGCATCCCCCCGTCGAGCGACCGCATGTGCAGCGCATCGCCCGACGGGGGCGGAGCCGAGAGCACGCGCATGGAGGGTCGTCGTGCAAGCACCTCGAGCGCCGTCTGCTCGCAGTCCGGGGCGATGAGCACGTCGATGAACCCGGTCACCAACACCTCGGCCACCCCAACGTCGATCGCCCGGTTGAGCGCGACCACGCCTCCGAACGCGCTCGTCGGATCGCACGCGAGCGCCCGATCGTGGGCCGCGAGGATGTCGCCGGCGACGGCGACACCGCACGGATTCGTGTGCTTGACGATGACGCTCGCGGGCGCGGCGAAGTGGTTGACCAGTCGCCATGCAGCATCGGCATCGAGCATGTTGAGATAGCTCAGCGGCTTTCCCTGGTGCACGACGGCAGCGTCGGGCCACCCGTGGCGTCCGACGACGCGATATCGAGCACCCTGCTGGTGCGGGTTCTCGCCGTATCGCAGCGTCTGCGCGCGTTCGAGCGAGAGGTGCAGGCCGGGCGGCAGGCTTTCCTCGACGACCCGGGGATCGTCGATCCATGACGCAATTGCCGTGTCGTAGGCAGAGATCGTGGCGAACGCATCGCGGGCGAGCCGACGTCGGGTCGCGAGCGACAGCGCTCCGTCGCGTCGGATTTCGTCGAGGACCGGCCCGTACTCGGCCGTTCTCACCACGACACCGACGTGGAGATGGTTCTTCGCGGCAGCGCGGATCATCGCTGGTCCTCCGACGTCGATCGCATCGATGCTCGCATGGGTCGCGAACGGGGGGATGCCGACCACGACGAGTTGGATCGGCTCGATCCCGTACGCCGCCATGTCGGCACGGTGCCCCTCGTCGGTCGGGTCGGCGAGCAGACCACCGTGCACCCTCGGGTGCAAGGTGACGACTCGATGGTCGAGGATTGCCGGGACACCGGTGATCTCGGCGACATCGGTCACCGGCACACCAGCAGCACTCACTGCGGCCGCTGTGCCACCACTCGCGAGGATGCGCCAGCCGAGCTCGTGAAGTCCGGCGGCGAGGTCGACGATGCCCGTCTTGTCGAAGACGGACAGCAGCGCCGTCGGACGGCGCGTCGACAGGTCCACGGAGCCACTGTAGGAGCAGGGTCCGCTGAACGGCGGCCCTGTCGATCCGGTGTACGTTTCGCGCAATCGATCCGACACGAGTGGGAGGGCACTCATGGACGTCAGCAAGTTCAAGCAGTCCGACTGGTTGAAGGTGGGCGGCGCCGCAGTGGTGCTGGTCTTCGCGTTCTTCGACTGGGTCAGTTTCGACGCCGGCGGCTTCGGCAGCTTCGGCGTGAATGCATTCGAGTTCGAGTTCACCGGGACCCTGCCGTGGATCCTCGTCGTCGCCACGGGAGTACTCACCTTCCTGATGGCCAGCGGAATGATGAAGGCGGGCAGCCTGCCGTGGCCGTTGCTCATGCTCGGCGCCACGGCGCTGGCGACCGTCCTGATGCTCATCCGACTGCTGTTCAACCCCGGCGCAGATGGGCTCGACCGGGCGTTCGGGCTCTATCTGTCGGTCATCGGTGGTGTGGTCGCCCTCGCCGGGGCGTTCCTGTCGTACAGGGAATCGGGCGGAACGCTCGACGACCTCACCGACATCGAGAAGATCAAGGGTCAGTTCGGGTCGGGTGGCGGCTCGACGCCACCGCCCGTGGCCTGATCCCGTCGACGAACTCCACGCACGTCGGCCCCGCCGCATGGCAGGGTCGACGTGCGTGACATGTCACCCGGCGGGGAGCGCGTCGAAGATCTCGAGAATCTCCGCGGTGAGGAACCGGTCGGCGACCTCCGCCGCCGAGTTCGGGCCACCGTCCTTGCCGTAGGTCAGATGGACCGAATCGGGCAGCAACCGAGCGGCTTCACCTGTCGAGTCGATCCATCCGGCGATGTCGACAACCCTGACGGCCGGATCGAGCTGAGAAAGTGTCAACAGGAGATCGTTGTAGACGTCCACTCGATCAGGGTGAGTCGACCTTGGGTTCGGGAACAGCGTGAGCCATACCACCGCACGGGCGCCGGTGACGTTGACGAGCAACTGGTTGAAGGCGAGCATCTCCTCGATGAGCCACAGCCGATAGTTCGCATCGTCGACCGACACCCATGCGTCGCCCAACTCAGGCACCTTCGCGTCGATGACGTCCCACGTGCCAAACCAAGCAACGGCGATGTCGATCGGCGGTTTACCCCTCGCAGCGTCGACCGTCGTCGTGGTCCAGTCGCACTTCGGTCGAACCTCTTGGGTGGGCGCCGTCTCAGATGTGCGGAAGGCCGTCATACGGCCGAGTGGGCATCCCAGTTCCGTCCACCCCATCCCTGCAACTGTCTCCCGGCCCGGCCTGAAACCTCTGCCGAGCACCAGGGTGAGCATCTTCGAGTCGCCGAAGAGCCCCAACGAGACGGGACGGCGTGGTTCAGAGGACCCAGGGGTAGAGGAGGTCGACGAGTCAGCGGAGATCGATGTTGCACTGATCACCTCAGTGGTCGATGGTCGCACGTCGACCAGTGAAGAAAAATCGTTCGCCGCTTCCTCGAAGTCGAACTGCGACGGCGGCGGAGGGGCGAGAACCGAAACTGCGGGCACGATCGCCGCGAGCACCGCCCCACCGACGGCGAACTCTCGCCATGAG
>JBJSXI010000013.1:0-10172 GCA_046086305.1 Ilumatobacteraceae bacterium | reverse complement strand
CTGCGCCAACCCACGATCCGCCAACGTCTTGGAAATCGCCGCCGTCAACGTCGTCTTCCCATGATCAATATGACCCATCGTGCCGATATTCACATGCGGCTTCGTACGCTCGAACTTCGCCTTGCTCATTGGAGACCCTCTCCTCGGGTGTGTGTTGGTTGTGGACTGTGGTAGCGGCGATCGGGATCGAACCGATGACCTTCCGATTATGAGCCGGATGCTCTGACCAACTGAGCTACGCCGCCAGGGCTTTGCCGCGACCGGGGGACCCGACCGTGTGGTCGAGCCCTCTGTCGGAATCGAACCGACGACCTACGCCTTACCATGGCGTTGCTCTACCGACTGAGCTAAGAGGGCTTTGGGGCGCGCGAGCGAGCCCGCAAGCCGAGGGGCGATGCTAGCGGTCGTCCGGGGTAGGCGGCTACGGGACCCCGAAAACCGGGCACCTGACGGCTACCCTCGGGCGCCGTGGCCGGTGTCGCGATCCGCCCCGCCGTCGTGGCCGACGCCGAGCAGATCCGTGAGATCTACAACCACGAGGTCCTCCAGGGCACGGCCACCTTCGACCTCGTCCCACGCAGCCTCGACGACCAGCGCCAATGGCTCGCCGACCGCACCGGGGCACTGTCGACGATCGTCGCCGCCGACGGGGCCGAGATCGTCGGCTTCGCCTCACTGTCGCCCTACCGCGAGCGGGCCGCCTACCGCACCAGCGTCGAGGACTCGGTCTATGTCCGGCGCGACCGCCACGGACTCGGGATCGGCCGCACGCTGCTCGCCGAACTGCTCGAGGTGGCCGCCACCTCGGGGTTCCACGCCGTGTTCGCCCGTATCAACGCGACCGGTGAGGCCTCGATCCGCCTGCACCGCTCACTCGGCTTCGAGCTCGTGGGCATCGAACGCGAGGTCGGACGCAAGTTCGGTCGCTGGCACGACGTCGCCCTGATGGAGCGACTCCTCGGCTGATCAGCGGCTCGCCGCCCGTGGCCGGACGCGACGATCGCCAGGCACGAGGCCTGGCGATCGAGGTGGTGGGCCGGGAAGGATTCGAACCTCCGAAGGACGACGCCGGTTGATTTACAGTCAACTCCCTTTGGCCACTCGGGCACCGACCCAACAGCAGTTCCAGAGACTACCGGCTTCACTACGCTTGGCCCATGCCCAGTTTCGACGTCGTCTCCGAGGTGGACCGCCAAGAGGTGCGCAACGCGGTCGACCAGGCCCAGCGTGAGCTCGCCACCCGCTTCGACTTCAAGAACACCAACTCGTCGATCGAGCAGAACGAGCTCGTGCTGACCCTGCGTTCGGTGAGCGAGGACCGCCTCGCCGCCCTGCGGCTCCTGCTCGAGGAGCGGCTCGTCAAGCGCGGTGTGTCGCTGAAGGGCGTCGACTACGGCACCGTCGAGGAGGCCACCCAGAACACGGTCCGCCAGGTGGTCACGATCAAGGTCGGCATCGGCTCCGACAAGGCCCGCGAGATCAACCGGACGATCAAGGACAACGGACCCAAGGGGATCAGCAGTCAGACCCAGGGCGACACGGTGCGCGTGACGGGCAAGAAGCGTGACGATCTCCAGGCGGTGATCGCCCTGTTGAAGGGTGCCGATCTCGGCATCCCGCTCCAGTTCACCAACTTCCGCGACTGACCCTCACAGCGCTGCGCACTCCGGCTGGGCGACATCGCCGGTCGGGTGGGCGGCGGGAGCGGGCCACCCATCGACTGCGTCGATCACGCCACGCTCGTCGGCGAGGCTGATCGGATCGGGCACCGAGATGATGCACGCCAGCCGGGCCCACGACAGCTCGGGGTTCAGTTCGCGCAGTCGGCGGAACTGCTCGCTGCGCAGCGGTGCCCCGCCGAGTGACAGTCGCGACGAACCGTCGTTGGTGACCACCCGGGCGCCGGGATCACACACATTGATCGAGATGCGCACCCCATCGGCGACGGCGGTCGTCTCGAGGGTCACGGCGACCGGCGAGCCATCGGCCCATGCGGCGAACGCGCCGGGTGCGAGATCGGCCGACGACGACTCGAACGAGCCAGCCACACACACCCGATCGACCGTACGGATCACCGTCACCGCATCGGCCCGCCAGGTGAGCGCCGTCCGCCATGCGAGATCGTCGTCGATGCGGGCCGCGAGGACGTGGTACCAGTAGAGCACCCCTCGCGAATCGGCGCCCACGGCACTGGTCCCCTGCGGGAGCCCGGCGAGGCGGCGCAGGTCGAACACATCGGCATCGGCGACGGGCGCGAGCGACACGAGGGCGGCGCGCTCGGCGGCATCAGCGCCGCGGAACACCGGCCAGGTCGCCACACCGAGCCGGGCGATCACCGCCGTGGCGAACGGCGACGCGGGCGGTGGCGTGCCGAGGCGGGCGTAGAGATCGAGGAGTTGGCCGCCGATGGCGAGTCGTTCCGACTCGACCACGAGCGACAGGGCGGTCTCGAGGGCATCCGACTCGACGAGGGCCCGCGTGCCCATCACGACGGCGGGCGATGCACCCTCGCGTGTGTCGGACCATCCGGACGTCTGGTCGAGAAGGGCGAGCGCGAGGGCGCGCTGCACCGCGAAGGTCCGCAAGTCGTCGGCCAACCCCGCAGCGACGACGATCTGCCCGGTCGCCGGGTCGTACACCGCCGGCGCGTCGGGCAGTGCCGACCGGCCGAGTTGCTCGAGATCGAGCACACCGTCGAGCAACCCGAGCGCGCGCCACTCGCCGGCAACCTGATCGACCGTGGCGTCGGTGAGTCCGAGCGTGACGGTCGCGAGTCGCACGGCGTAGTCGGCGACCGGCAACTCGACGACGTCGACGGAATCGGTGAACGCGAGACCGCGCGCCGCGGCCACCTCGTCGGCGAGCGGCTGCACATCGGCCGACCACCGCGTCTCGAGCACGAAGTGCCGATATGCGAGCACCCCTCCCCCGATCAGCGCGGCGACGATCGTCAGCGAGACGAATCGACCGAGCAGTCGCCGCAGACGTCCGCGACGACGGCGCGGTGGGGTCGTCGGCGTACCCGGGAACGGTGTCGTCACCGTCGGTCGGGGTGCTGGCCGCGGCGCCGACGGAGCCAGGACCGGGCCGGCACCCGTCGACGTCGGCACGGTCGGATCGAGCACGGTCGAATCGAGCACCGTCGGATCGGGCACCGTCGGATCGGGCGACGACACGTCGACCCCGACGGGTGCACCGTCACTCACCTCGTCGACGCGGGCGAGCCGCGCCAGTTCGGCCGCGACCTCGGCACTCGGCTGCGCATCGTCGAGTCGCGGATCGGGCCACGACGTCGCCGTCGCCGCAACGAGGAGATCGAGGGCATCGCCACTGGTCGTCGACGGGCCAGCGAGCAGAGGTTCGCCGAGCAGACGACCCGCCGCGTCGAGCGCGCGCAAGGGGTCGTCGGGGCGATCGTCGTCGACGTGGTCATCGGAAGCCACGTCTCAAGTATCGGCCACCGGGCCGGCGTCTTGAGTGACGCTGTCAGTCCTCCGCCGGTGTGGCGGCGGCCCGACGCTGCAACTCGTTGACCACACTGGCGTCAGCGAGGGTCGTCGTGTCACCGAGATTGCGGCCCTCGGCCACGTCGCGCAGCAGGCGGCGCATGATCTTGCCGCTGCGCGTCTTGGGTAGGTCGGGCGTGAAGTAGATGGTCTTCGGCCTGGCGATCGCACCGATCTCGTGGGCCACATGGTCGCGCAGAACGTCGACCGTGGCCTCCAGGCCGCCACGCAGCGTGACATAGGCGATGATCGCCTGACCCGTCGTCGGATCGTTCGCACCCACCACGGCCGCCTCGGCCACCGCAGGGTGGCTGACGAGCGCACTCTCTACCTCGGCCGTGCTGATCCGGTGGCCCGACACGTTCATCACATCGTCGACCCGTCCGAGCAACCAGAGGTAGCCGTCGTCGTCGAGCTTGCAGCCGTCGCCGGCGAAGTACCGACCGTCGAAGCGACTCCAATACGTGTCGCGGTAGCGCTGCGGGTCACCCCAGATCCCGCGCAGCATGCCCGGCCACGGACGGGTGAGAGTGAGATAGCCGCCGCCGTGCAGCACCGGTGCACCCTGTTCGTCGACCACCTCGGCACCCACACCCGGCAGCGGGAAGGTGGCCGAGCCGGGCTTGGTCGTCGTCACACCGGGGAGCGGGCTGATCATGATGCCCCCGGTCTCGGTCTGCCACCACGTGTCGACGACCGGACAGCGACCACCACCGATGTGGGTGTGGTACCACATCCACGCCTCGGGGTTGATCGGCTCGCCGACCGATCCGAGCACACGCAGCGACGACAGGTCGTGCTTGGCGGGCTCCTCGGCACCCCACTTCATGAAGGTCCGGATCGCCGTGGGTGCGGTGTAGAACTTCGTCACCCGGTACTTCTCGATGATCGCCCAGAAGCGATCGTTGGCCGGATAGTTGGGCACACCCTCGTACATCACCTGGGTTGCACCGTTGGCCAGCGGGCCGTACACGATGTACGAGTGCCCGGTGATCCATCCGACATCGGCGGTGCACCAGTAGACGTCGTCGTCGTGCAGGTCGAACACGTAGCGGTGGGTGAATGCGACATGGGTGAGATACCCACCACTCGTGTGCATGATGCCCTTGGGCTTGCCCGTCGTACCGCTCGTGTAGAGGAGGAACAGCAGTTGCTCGCTGTCCATCGGCTCGGCCGGACACACCGGATCGGCGGCAGCCATCAGATCGTGGTACCAGTGATCGCGTCCGGCGACCATCTCGACCTCGTTGCCACCACGTCGGACCACCACGACGTGTTCGATCGACGGTGTCGAGAGGAGCGCCTCGTCCGCAGCCGTCTTCAGCGGGAAGACCTCGCCACGCCGATATCCGCCATCGGCCGTGATGAGCACCTTGGCACTGGCATCGTTGATCCGGTCGGTGAGGCTCTGCGCACTGAAGCCGCCGAACACGACGCTGTGCGCCGCACCGATCCGTGCGCAGGCGAGCATCGCCACCGCAGCCTCGGGGATCATCGGCAGGTAGATGTTCACCCGATCGCCGCGTTCGACACCGAGGCCCTTCAGCACATTGGCGAACCGCTGCACCTCGGCGAGGAGGTCGGCGTAGGTGACGACCCGCGTATCGCCGGGCTCGCCCTCCCAGTAGAAGGCGACCCGATCGCCGCGACCTGCACGGACATGGCGATCGAGACAGTTCTCGCTCACGTTCAAGGTGCCGCCGACGAACCACTTGGCGAACGGGAGGTCCCACTCGCACACCTCGTTCCACGGACTGCGCCAGTCGAGGAGCTCACCCGCCTGGCGGGCCCAGAAGGCCAGCGGGTCGCGTGCCGCCTCGTCGTGCAGTGCGGGACCGGCCACGAGGGCCTGGGCCCGGAACTGCTCCGCTGGCGGGAACGTGCGCTGCTCATCGAGCAGCGCACGGATGGTGTCGGTCTCGTCGGCCATGTCGTGCACCCCCGGCGGGTGAGGTTAGCGCGATGCCTTGCGGTCAGATCTCGACGCGCGACCCGACCTCGAACACCCTGTCGTCGGGCAGGTTGAAGAACCGCACGGCACTGTCGGCGCCCCGGTTCAGCCACACGAACAAGTGCTCGGCGAGAGGGTTCATACCCGGCGCCTTGCCAGCGACGATCGACTCGCGGCCGATGAAGTAGGTGACGTCGTCGGGGTCGAAGTCGAGACCACGCACGTCGAGTGCGGCGAGCGCGGCCGGCACATCGGGGTCCTCCATGAACCCGTACTCGAGGAGCACTTGGAACACCCCAGGCTCGACCCGCGTGACGGTCGCCCGATCGGCGGGATCGACCCGCGGTGCATCGGCAGTGTCGACCGACACGATGATCGTGGTGCGGTGCAGCACCTTGTTGTGCTCGAGATTGTTGATCAGCGCCGGGGGTGCCTGACCGAGGTCCTTGAACAGGAAGACACCGGTGCCACTGACCCGCTTTGCGTCGGCGTGCTCGGTGAGCACCGAACTGAGCTGGTGCGCGCCACGTCCGATCCGTGCCGAGACGAGTTGGCGACCACGACGCCAGGTGGCCATCTGCAGCATCAGCAGTGCGCCGACGCCGAGGGCGAACCACCCACCGTGAGGGATCTTCGGCAGGTTCGCCCCGAGGAATCCGGCCTCGACGACGATCATCGGGACGCACACGAGGAAGGCCCTCCACCGCGGCCAGTCCCAGCGGTCGGTGAGGACCCTGAAGAAGATCAAGGTGGTGATCGCCATCGTCATCGTCACCGCGATGCCGTAGGCGGCGGCGAGATTGCTCGACGTACGGAATCCGAAGACGAGACCGACGCACGCGATCATCAAGGCCCAGTTCACGAGCGGCACGTAGATCTGACCGGAGTGTTCGTGCGAGGTGTGCAGGATGCGGATACGCGGCAGGTAATCGAGTTGCACGGCCTGCTGGGTGAGGCTGAACACACCTGAGATGAGCGCCTGCGACGCGATGATCGTTGCCATCGTCGCCAGCGCAGTAAGAGGCAGCGCGAGTGACTGGGGTGCGAGGGAGAAGAAGACGGCCTCCACGGCCTCGGGCTGCCGGAGCAGGAGCGCACCCTGCCCCCAGTAGTTCAACAACAGCGCCGGCAGAACGAGCCCGTACCAACCGAACATGATCGGACGTCGACCGAAGTGGCCCATGTCGGCGTAGAGGGCTTCACCACCGGTGACGACGAGGAAGATCGACCCGAGTGACAGGAAGGCCAGCTTCGACTCGTAGGCGAAGAAGCGCACGGCGTAGATCGGATTGACCGAGGCGATGATGCCCGGCTCGAGGAGGATCTGGCGCACTCCCAGGACGGCGAGCACCGAGAACCACACCACCATGACCGGACCGAACACGCGGCCCACCGAGGTGGTACCACGACGCTGCACGGAGAACAGGCCGATCAGGATCACGACGGCGATCGGCACGACCCACGCATCGAGCGACGGCGACACGCGGCCGAGGCCTTCGACCGCGCTGAGCACCGAGATCGCCGGGGTGATGATGCCGTCGCCGTAGAGCAGCGCCGTCCCGAACACTCCGAGGGCGACCAGTGCACCAGCCTTTGCGACATCGGCGCGCCGCTTCATCACGAGACTCGTCAGCGCGAGGATGCCACCCTCACCGTTGTTGTCGGCGCGCATCACGAACATCAGGTACTTCACCGAGATGATCAGGACGAGCGCCCAGAAGGCGAGCGAGCAGACGCCGTAGATGTTCACCCGGTCGACAGTGAGCTCGTGGGTCTTTTCGGTGAACGCTTCCTTGAAGGCGTAGAGCGGGCTCGTCCCGATGTCGCCGTACACGACGCCGAGTGCGCCGAGCACCAGGGCGCGCTGGCCGGCGCGTGCGGATCCCGAGTGCGTCACCGGGCGCCACGGTAGCCGCACCGACCCCCCGAGGGGCCTGTTGGGCGACCCACCGTGCTCAGCGACGCCACTCGAGCACGGTGAATCCGCCGAGTCCGTCGGGGTCGAGCAGGCTCTCGGCCTCGCGGACGCGGCTGCGCATCCGCAGGGCATGCAGATCGGGGGTGGCCGCCAGTCGCTCCCACTCGCGTCGACCCTCGGCGACGAGCTCGTCGATCCCCCACCGCAGGAGGAACTGGGCCTGAGTCCGCACGGCATCCGGGGACGCGAGCTGGTCGATGCACACCTGCACCGTGATGTCCTGATGCCCCGGGTCGCGCAGGTAGTGCGTGCCGCGCTCATGGCCTCGATAGGTACGCAGCCAACGTCGCCACTCGGTGCGCGCGAGTTCGGCGGTCGTCGCCGAGCAGTAGTCGAGGACGACGAGCGAACCCGCCTTCAGTCGGCCGACCACATCGGCGACCCATGCGGCTGCGGTCGACTGCACCGGTAGGCGCGCCCCGTGCGCCGCGTCCGGCAGGGATGCCCACTCGTCGGGGGCGGGAAGCAGCAGCTCGACGAGGGCACCGGAAGGTTCGACCCGCACATGTGCCTCCCGCCAGCCGCCGTCGACCACCGCGAGGCGGAACGGGAGATTGTCGAGCAGTTCGTTGGCGATGACGACTCCGACGATCGGCTCGGCGGGCAACGCATCGAGCGCGACGGCGCCGTCGGGGTGACCGGCACGCTGCACGGATGACCGCTCCACCGTCACATATCGACCCGACCAGTGCGGTGCGGCGGCCAACACGGCACGGGCGAGGGTGCCCGGACCGGCGCCGACCTCGATGACGCGGAACTCGTCGGGCCGGCCGAGACGCTCGAACTCGCCGTCGATCCAGCGCGCCACCACCGCACCGAACAGCGGCCCGACCTCGGGGGCGGTGAGGAAGTCGCCGCGTCGACCCGCACGCCCGCCGACTGCGTAGAACCCCTCGGGGCCGTAGAGCACGCAGTCGAGGTACTCGTCGAAGCGCAGTGGACGCCCGAGCGACTCCTGCAGACCAGCGAGCCGACGGACGATCGGCTCAGCGTCCGACAGCACCGGTCAGATCGGCCAGATCGCCGAAACGGGCGACGAGACCGGGCAGCACACCCATGACGACGGTGCCACCCGCGCACAGCGCGAGTGATGCCCACACCGGCGCCGGCACATCGGTCCGCGTCGGCGTGCCCTCGGGCACCGGCTTCATCCACATCTCGCGCATGACCGTGATGTAGTACGCCGTCGCGATCACGGCGTTGACCGCACCGATCACGGCGATGCTGTAGCCCCAGCCACCGCCGGCATCAACGACGGCGCGGAACGCACCAAACTTCGCGTACCAGCCACCGAGGGGCGGGATACCGGCGAGCGACGCGAGGAACAGCGTCATCAGTACGGTGAGGCCGGGCGCGTACTGGAAGAGTCCGCCGAAACTGCTGATCTCACCGCTGCGAGTCGTGCGCGACACACCGATCACCACGGCGAAGGCGCCGAGGTTCGTGGCCGCATAGATGAGCAGGTACACGACGACGGCCTTCAGCGCCGCCTCCGATGCACCCGCCGTGCCGGCGACGGCGAGCGGCATGAGGATGAAGCCGCCTTGGCTGACACTCGAGTACGCCAGCATGCGCACGATGTTGGTCTGCCGCAGCGCGAGCAGGTTGCCCACCGTCATGGTCAGTGCGGCGAGCACCCACATCAGCGGGCCGTACACATCGTCGGCATCGGGGAAGGCCAGATAGACCATGACGACGATGCCGATGAATCCGGCGGCCTTCGACGCGACGCTCAAGAACGCGGTGACCGGCGTGGGTGCACCCTCGTAGGTGTCGGGCGCCCACGTGTGGAACGGCACCGCGCTCACCTTGAACGCGAAGCCGACGAGGACGAACACGACGGCCACGACCGACAGACCGACACCCTCGGCTCCCGACACGATGTCGACGGCCGCTCCGATGTCGCTGAGTCGGGTGCTGCCCGCGATGCCGTACAGCAGGCTCATGCCGTACAGCAGCACGCCACTGGCGAACACGCCGAGCAGGTAGTACTTCACACCCGCCTCGTTGCTGCGCGCATCACGCTTGCGCCACGCCGCCATCATGTACGCGGGGATCGACAGGAACTCGAGGGCGACGAAGACGCTCACGAGGTCGCGCGAGCTCGCCATCATCACCATGCCGAGCACGCTCGTCAGCAGCAGGACGTAGTACTCGCCCTGGTAGTAGTGCCCCTCCTCCATCTCGTTGGTACTGAGGAGCACGACGACATAGCCGGCGAGGAGGAAGAGGGCCTTGAGCGCGAGGGCGAACTCGTCGATCACGTACCGCCCGTCGAACATGCTGCGCATGTCGTCGCCGATCACCGCGAGGGTGACGACCGGCACGAACGCCGCGAGCAGGAAGAGCCCGGTGAGCGAGCCGGTGATCCACCGACGGCGCTCGGAGACGAACAGGTCGACGAGCAGCACCGTGCACAGACCCGCGGCGAGGATGATCTCAGGCGCGAGCGCGTGGTAATCGATCGTCGGGGTGACGAACTCGGGCAGTGTCGACGCGAGCATCGGTCAGCGTCCGAACAAGTTGGTGACAGCGGGGTCCATGACCTTGAACATCAACTGCGGGTAGACGCCGAACACGACGATCGCCACGAGCAGGGGCGTCCAGGCGATCCACTCGTAGGTGCCGACATCGTGCAGGTCGTCGTGGCCGTGCCCGGCGAACTCGGGGTTCGGCTGTCCGAACGCGGTGCGCTGGTAGAGCCACAGCAGGTAGGCGGCAGCCAGCACCGTGCCGA
>JBJSXI010000012.1:0-8966 GCA_046086305.1 Ilumatobacteraceae bacterium | reverse complement strand
TCACCCGGGCGGCCTCGGTGCTGCGCCACGCTGCCGACCAGGGCCTGCAGGTCCGCACCCCGCTGCTGATCACGCCGGGTTCCGAGCAGGTCCGCGCGACGCTCGAGCGCGACGGGCTGCTCGAGGTGTTCGAGTCCGCAGGTGCGACGGTGCTCGCCAATGCGTGCGGACCGTGCATCGGCCAGTGGGATCGCCCCGCCAGCGTGACTGGTGCGCCGAACACCATCGTCAACTCGTTCAACCGGAACTTCCCGAAGCGCAACGACGGGTCGGCCAACACCCTGTCGTTCGTGACATCCCCCGACACCGTGGTGGCGCTGGCCCTCGCCGGACGGCTCGACTTCGATCCGCTGACCGAATCGCTCACGGCCCCCGACGGCACGACGGTGCGCCTCGACCCACCCGTCGGCGAGGTGTTGCCGACACGTGGGTACGACCCGGGTGAGAACACCTTCACCCCGCCGCCCGAGGACGGATCGTCGGTGGTCGTCGAGGTGTCGCCGACGAGCGAACGTCTGCAGTTGCTCGAACCCTTCCCGGCGTGGGACGGCGCGGACTATCTCGGCCTGCCCGTGCTGATGAAGGCGCAGGGCAAGTGCACCACCGACCACATCTCGGCGGCGGGCAAGTGGCTCACCTATCGCGGTCATCTCGAGAACATCAGCGGCAACCTGTTCCTCGGTGCGGTCAACGCCTTCACGGGGGCGGTCGGCGAAGGACGCGACATCCGTGATGGTCGGACCGACACCTTCCCGAACCTCGCCCGCGCCTACAGCGAGGCGGGCATCCGCTGGTGCGCGATCGGCGACCGCAACTACGGCGAGGGGTCGTCACGTGAGCATGCAGCGATGGAGCCGCGCTTTCGGGGTGGCGTCGTCATCTTCGCTCGCAGCTTCGCCCGCATCCATGAGACGAATCTGAAGAAGCAGGGCATGCTGCCGCTGACCTTCGCCGATCCGACCACCTACGACCGCATCGGCGAGGACGACCGCATCGATGTCGTCGGTCTGCCCCCGATGCCCGGACGTCCGGTGCAGTGCCGCATCGTGTCACCCGACGGCTCGACGCACAGTTTCGAGGCCGTACACACCTTCAGCGACGAGCAGGTCGAGTGGTTCCGTGCCGGCTCAGCGCTGAACGTCGTGCGCCGCAAGGTCGCCGACGCCGCGCGCTAACCCCTCAGGTTGGGCGCGGAACCCTGCCACGGCCGGCCGGCCCGCGCCCCTTGGGCGCGAGTGCCGGCGCCTTCGACAGGATGTCGCGCCCACGGGCGCGCGTCTGGCGTGCCCGCTCCCGCAGTCGCGCCGCTACGGTCCCGAGCCGGGTGATCTGGGCGAGCAGCAGTTCACGAGCCTGCTCGGCCTCTGCGCTGAGACCCTGGAGCGCTTCGATCCGCCACCACTTCACGACGACCGGCTGGAGTACTTGGTCGTGATGTTGACCGAGGTTGTAGATCTCGGCGCGCGCGATCGCCGCTGCGTGGTGCTTGAAACCGGGGATCCCTGTGCCGGGCATCTCGAAACCCCGCACCTGTCGCTCGATCGCCGGCACCACGAGTGACGGCGCCATCTCGAGGGCGGCCGAGGTGAGGTCGCGGTAGAACAGGAAGTGGAAGTTCTCGTCGGTCGCCACGCGGCCGAGCAGTTCGTAGCCGGCCGCAGCCGCCGGGTGATCACCGAGCGCGTCCTGCAGCGCCTTGGCGGTGTTGCGATGCGACAGTCGCGTCGCGAGTTCCTGCATTGCGACATAGACGAACCCGTCGATCGCCGTCTCCGGTTCCGGCACGGCCCCGCCTGCCATCTGGGCCATCCGACCGTCCTCGAGTGCACGCGGCTCGAGCGCCCTCGTGACGAGTGCGTAATCGCGCAGGGCCTGGGCGTGCCGGGCTTCTTCGGCGACCCAGCGGTGCGACCACTCGCGCCACACCCCCGACGTACCGAACATCCGGTCGATGGTGCGCAGGTAGTACGGAAGGTTGTCCTCGGTGAGGAGGTTGACGAACAGCGCGCTGCGCACCTCATCGGGGAGCGGCACTTCCTCGGCCCTCCACGCGTCGTCGTCGGTGTAGTCGCGCCCGAGCGACCACGGGACGTACTCGTGCGGGTACCAACTCTTGCACGATCCGAGATGACGCTCGACGAGGCGCTCGGCGACCGGTTCGAGCTCGTGGAGCAACTCACGCTCGGTCATCTCGGTCGGCATGGCGTCACCATACTCCGCTCCGTCGCCGGGCGGTCCGCACCATTCGGCCCACCTCTGCAACGGCGTTAGTGTCGCCTCCATGCGCCTCGGCCTCGTCATCTTCCCCACCGACCGTGGGATTCAGCCCGTCGAACTCGGCCGTGAGGCAGAGGCCCGCGGCTTCGACGCACTGTGGTTCCCCGAGCACTCGCACATTCCTGTGAGCCGGCGCACGCCGTGGGGTGGGCGCGAAGGAGCGCCGCCGCTCCCCGAGGAGTACTGGCGCACCCACGATCAGTTCATCGCGCTCGCCGCAATCGCTGCCGTCACCGAGCACCTGCGCCTCGGTACCGGCATCACCCTCGTCGCCCAACGCGATCCACTGTGGCTGGCCAAGGAGGTTGCCTCGCTCGATGTGATCTCCGGGGGCCGCGTGATGTTCGGGGTTGGCTACGGCTGGAACCATGAGGAGATGGCATCACACGGGGTCGATGTCACCCGCCGTCGTGCGCTAGTCCGCGAGAAGATCCTCGCCTGCAAGGCACTGTGGACCGAGGACGAGGCGTCCTTCGACGGCGAGTTCGTGCGATTCGAGAAGAGTTGGGCGTGGCCCAAGCCCATCCAGCAGCCCCATCCGCCGATCGTCATCGGTGCATCCCCCACACCACTCCACTTCCGCCACATCGTCGAGTACGGCGATGCGTGGATGCCCATCGAGGGACGATTCGAGATCGAGACGAGCTGGCTCGAGCTGCAGCGGATGGCGGCCGAGGCGGGCCGCGACCCCTCGACCCTGCAACTCGGCGTGTTCGGTCCACGACCCGACGCTGATCACCTCGCTCACCTGCGCAACATCGGCGCGTCGTTCGTCGCGCTGGGGCTCCCACCGCTCGATCGCGACGCAGCACTCGCGACCATGGACCGTTACGCGTCACTCGTGACGGAGTTCAACGGCTGAGCTCCACCGATACGCCCGCTAACGTTCGTCCATGAGCGCGCTGCGTCGGCGAGCGGTATCGGTCCCAGCGCTCTTCATCGCCGCCACCGCGCTCACGGCACTTGCGCCCGTGTGGCTCCCGATCGCCGCGCTCGCTGATGTGACTCGTGGTAGACGGCGTCTTCCCACGGTGCGCCTGCTCGCGTTCGGCTTCTGCTGGGCGTGGCTCGAGTCGGCGGGCGTGATCGTCTGTGGCGTCCTTTGGGTCGTCGGGCGCCGCCGTCATGCAGCGTCGCATCTCGCCCTGCAGCGCTGGTGGGCGGCTCGACTGATGGGTGCACTTCGGGCGACGACCGGTCTTGACGTCGTGACGCCCGGGGCCGCAGCGCTCTCACCCGGCCCGGCGGTGATCCTGTGTCGACATGCCAGCCTCGCAGATTCGCTGTTGAGCGCATGGGTGATCACGTCACTCGCCCGCCTCCAGCCGCGTTATGTCCTCAAGCGCGAACTGCTCGCAGATCCCTGCCTCGACATCGTCGGCGGTCGACTCCCGAACCACTTCCTCGACCGTGAGGCCACCGACTCCACCCGCGAGCTCGACGCGCTACGAGATCTCGCCAGCGGGCTCGATGAGCATCAGGTCGCCGTGATCTTCCCCGAGGGAACCCGATCGTCGCCAGCGAAACGGACCCGTGCCCTCGAGAAGATCCGCGAGCGCGACCCGGACCGGGCGACACGCCTGTCGACGCTTCGCCACCTGCTCCCCCCGCGACCCGCCGGTTCGGAGGCCCTCGTCCGCGGTGCCCCGCATGCCGACGTGGTGTTCGCATGGCATGTCGGGTTCGACGGTCTCGACACCTTCGGTGGGATCCTGCGCGCGCTCGCCGCACCGATGCCCACCGTCGTCTTCGACGCACGACGGGTCCCCCGCTCGGCCGTCGATGCCGCCGTCACATCCGCCGGTTCATTCGCTCGCTGGATCGACGATGAGTGGCGTCACGTCGACGATGCCGTCGATCACTTACTCACCTCACCATCGATCGGAGAATCCAGATGACCGCACTCGTCACCGCTGCACTCGTGATTGCGGTGCTGATGATCAGCACATGGGTCGTCAGCCTCGCCGTCCGGAACGCGTCGATCGTCGATGTCGTCTGGGGACTCGGGTTCGTCATCGTCGCCTGGGCCGTCCGCCTGCGCGTCGATGGCGTCGAGGCACGTCAGAACCTCCTCCTCGCACTCACCACCATTTGGGGACTCCGCCTGGCCATCTATCTCGGGTGGCGGAATCACGGCAAGGGTGAGGACTTCCGCTATCAGGCGATGCGACGGCACTGGGGTGCACGGTTCCCGATCGTCAGCCTGCTCACCGTGTTCACCCTGCAAGGGGTGCTGATGTGGATCGTGTCGCTCCCGGTCCAGGTCGGCCAGACCGCCGAGTCACCGGATCTTGGACTGCTTGCCGCACTCGGAGTGGCAGTCTGGGCGATCGGGCTGTTCTTCGAGTCCGTCGGCGACGCGCAACTCGTGCGCTTCAAGCGCAACCCGGCGAATGCAGGAGCGTTGATGACCACCGGGCTGTGGCGCTACACGCGCCATCCGAACTACTTCGGCGATGCCTGCGTGTGGTGGGGCATCGCCCTCGTTGCTGCGGAGACCACAGTGGGCCGGTGGGGATTGATCGGCGCGCTCATGATGAACATTCTCCTGGTCAGGGTGAGCGGTGTCGCCCTGCTCGAGAAGTCGCTGCGCCGCCGCAAGGCCGACTACGCCGACTACGCGGCCCGCACGAGTTCGTTCTTCCCCCGCCCACCACGGCGGCTGCCGAGCGACTGACGCGGATCAGTCGTTGCCGGGCCGGCGCGTCGCCTCGGGCGACACCGCTGCGTTCCCTCCGGGCGGCGTCGCCGCCGCGATCTCGGCATCGGTCGGCCGGCGACGTTGCCGGCTCTCCGGCGGGAGCAGGTCCATGATCGCCGTCATGATCCGTCGCGTGTCGGCGTCGAGGCTGCGGTGCACGAGCACCACGGGTGCTCCGACACGCACGGTGACGAGCGGTGGATCGGTGATGGCGAGCACTTGAGGCAGGCGCGTCGCTCGCGGCCAGACGTGCTCGGTGCCCCACAGTCCGACGGGAATCACCGGCGCCCGCGTGGCCTTGGCCAGACGTGCAGCACCCCAACGACCACGCAGCACCGGCTCGTACAGCGCCGCACCGCGCGGAATGGTGCCCTGGGGCATCATCGCCACCAGCTCGCCCGCCGCAAGTGCCTCTTCAGCGGCCCGGAGTGGTTCGTCGCTCCCGCTCGCCCGATCGACCGGGATTCCGCCGAGCGCGTGGGCAAGTGCACCGATGATCGGCGCGTCGAACACCTCACGCTTGCCGAGGAACCGCACCGTCCGGCCCGTGCGAGCGAGCATCACGGCCATGGCGGCGACGTCGAAGTAGCTCCGGTGGTTGGCCACCACGATGGCCGGCCCGTCTGGCGGTATGTGCTCGACACCGTCGATCTCGAAGCGGGCATAGGGGAACATCGCCGGATGCACGAGTGACACCAGTCGTCGCGGCAACTCGCCGACCGCACCACGTCCGAGCCCGAGCCCTCCCTGCCCTCCGAGGTCGACGACCGGCCACCGGCGTCCGGCAGCGACGAGGCGCATCCGCGGGTCGGGATTGACCACGACCGGATGTCCGACCGCCGAGAGCAGCGGCGTGTCGAAGACGCTGTCGCTGTACGCGTAGCAGTCGTCGAGCTCGACACCGTGGCGTGTCGCCCACTCGCGGACAGCAGCGAGTTTGCCGGTGCTCCAGACGAATGGACCGTCGAGATTGCCGTCGTAACGGCCGTCGGCATCCACCGCATATCGCGTGGCGATCACATCGTCGAGCCCGAGGCGTGCGGCGAACGGGGCGACAAGGTCGTAGGGAGTCGTGGTCGCAAGAACAACGGGGCGCCCCGCGCGACGGTGCTCGTCGATCATCCCGGATGCCAGCGGCTGCATCAGTGCGACGAGGTCATCGGCGGCTTCCTCGCCTGCGCGTTGCACGGCCGCCTGCGATCGACCGCGGGCCAGTCGGACCGCCTGTCGAGCGAGCATCATCGATGGCAGGTTCTCGCCCACACGGTCGAACACCGCGTAGAGCAGCGACTCACCGGGGATCGTCCAGTCGACGACACCGGCCGCGCGCATCGTCCGTGACAGCACGGCGCCCGAGGCGCCGACGAGCAGGGTCCGATCGAGATCGATGAAGGCGGCCCCGGACGGCGACGACGTCATGGCTCAAAAGCGTACGAGGGATGGCCCGGCCTCAGACGGGAAAGGCCCCGCGTGGGGGACGCGGGGCCTCTCGACCTGAACCTGTGGTGGGGGACCACTTGGGTTCTCTCGGGCGACCGTTGGGGGCCGATCGCCTCGAACACGTGAAAGTATGCACGTGAACAAGCGATCTATCAACTTGTTGGAGCAGATACTCGCTATCGTTCCCGGAGATGGACCTCCGCCAGCTGGCGACGCTCGTCGCCATCGCCGACCACGGGTCGTTCTCCGCCGCCGCCCGAGCGCTGTACACCGTGCAGTCGAACGTCAGCAGCCACATTGCGCGTCTCGAGCGCGAACTCGGTGTCGTGCTCGTCGACCGCCAGCGTGGCGGACTCACCGACGAGGGGATCGTCGTCGTCGATCGAGCGCGACGGGTGCTCCACGAGCTCGACGACCTCAGCGCAGACATGGCCTCGCGAGGCAGCGAGATCCGCGGTGACGCTCGACTCGGTTCGATCGGGACGACGGCCCGCTGGCTGCTCCCCCTGCTGCTCACCCGCCTCGCCGCCGCACATCCCCATGTGCATGTGACGGTGCACGAGGGGAACACGACCAACCTGATCCCCCGTCTCGTCGCACAGCACATCGACGCGGCGATCATCCACCTGCCTGTCGACGACCCGGAGATCACCGTCGAGCCGCTCTTCGCCGAGGACCTGATGCTCCTCGTGCACGCCCGCCACCCGCTCTCTGCACTCGAGTCGATCTCCCTCGCCGAACTCGCCGACGAACCGCTCCTGCTTCCACCTGCGGGCACTGCGCTGCGGCGGGTGATCGACCGAGCCGCAGCCAGCGCGGGAGTGACCCTGCGGGCGAAGGTCGAGATCGACGGTGTTCGCCTGCTCGGGTCACTCGCATTCGAGGGATTTGGCGCGGCCATCGTGCCTGCCACGGCCGTCCCGCGCTGGTTACGCGGCGACTTCGCCCGGATCGCCGTACCAGAACTCCCTCGCCGCGTCGTCGCCTGGGCCCAGCGGCGCCGACCGACGCCCGGCATTGCGACACGGGCGGTCCACAGCCTGATCCGCGACGTCGTGGCCGTTCAGGGCGCCAAGCAGCCCGGCGTACACGTCGGCACCGAGGCATTCCCCCTCGGACGCACTGTCTAGTCTGCCCTCGATGAGCGAGATCGCCCTCCGGGCCCGCGTGCCCGGCGCGGTTCGGGCCGCAGTGCGGCCCCTCGATGGTCGAAATGTCGTCTGGGTGGAGGTGGCGCCCGATCATCGTCGGGGCGCGCTCTCGAGTGCCTCGTCCTCGGTGATCGAAGCCGCGGCGCGCACCGCGCTGGACGAGCGCCTCCCCCTCGTCTGCCTGATGCGCTCGAGCGGGGCCGACATCGTCGAGGGCATTGCGGCACTCCACGGCTGGGGACGAGCCGCACGGGCGCTCACCGACTGCTCAGGCATCGTGCCGACCATCTTCGTCGTCGACGGTCCTGCAGTCTCTGGTCCGGCTCTGCTGCTCGGCATCGCCGATCACGTGGTGATGACGGAGGCCGCGTACGCCTTCGTCAGTGGCCCCACCATGGTCGCCGAGTTCACCGGGGTCGAGGTCGGCAGCGACGAGCTCGGTGGCGCGTCGACCCACGCTCGTTACTCAGGTGCGGCGACACTCGTCGCCGCCGACATCGATCAGGCAATCGATCAGGTCGGCCACCTGCTCGCCTATTTCCCGTCGAGCACCGACGAGGAGCCCCCTCGGTGGGAGACCGCCGATCCCGACGCGCGGTCCACGCCGGAGGCCGGCGCAGCGATCCCGCCGTCATCGACCGGGAGCTACGACGTACGCACCGTCATCAGCGCGCTCGTCGACGACGGCGAGCTCCTCGAACTGCGTCCGCGCTGGGCCGGCAACGTGGTCACGGCACTTGCGACGATGGGAGGGATGCCCATCGGCATCGTCGCCAACCAGCCGCTCGCGCTCGCCGGCACGCTCGACATCCCGGCCTCTCAGAAGGCTGCCCGCTTCGTTGCCACATGCGATGCGTTCAACATCCCGCTACTCACGCTCGTCGACACACCCGGCTTCTACCCGGGCAAGGATCTCGAGTGGCGTGGGATGATCCGCCATGGCGCCCAACTCGTCTTTGCCTACGGACGAGCGACAGTGCCGCGCATCTGCGTGATCCTCCGCAAGAGCTACGGCGGTGCCTACATCGTCATGGACTCCAAACGGATGGGCAACGACCTGTGCCTCGCCTGGCCGTGGGCCGAACTCGCCGTCATGGGCGCGGGCCAGGCCGCGGCGATCCTGCAACGGCGGGCGACCGACGAGGAACGGGCGGCATTCGAGTCCGACTATGCCGACCGCCTCCTCAATCCCTACATCGCCGCCGAGCGCGGCTACGTCGACGCGGTGATCGAGCCGGGCGAGACGCGACGCGAGGTGGCCGCCGCGCTGTCGATGCTGCGCGACAAGCGCGAGGTGCTCGCCGACCGCAAGCACGACAACACGCCCCTCTGACCCGCGCTGCGCAGACTCGGGGACGGACGGGCCCGAGGGGTATTGTCTCCGCGCGGGGAGAGGA
>JBJSXI010000011.1:0-5951 GCA_046086305.1 Ilumatobacteraceae bacterium | reverse complement strand
GTGACTGCCCGCCCCGGACAGCCCGCCCCGGACAGCCCGACCCCGGCCAGCCCGACCCCGGCCAGCCCGACCCCGGGCCGAACCTGTGGCTCGGGTGGCCGCCTGCAGCCCGCCTGCGTAGAATGCTGACAGATCTGGTCGGAATAGTCGCCGATGTCGGGCGGTTGCACGTCGTGTCCCAGGAGGGTCCCGTGGTCATCAACGAGAATGTGCTCGACCTCATCGGCAATACGCCCTTGGTCGACGTCAGCCGGCTGTCGCCGAACCCCGAGGTGCGCCTCGTCGCCAAGCTGGAGATGCAGAACCCGTTCGGGTCGGTCAAGGACCGCATCGCCAAGCACATGATCGAGCAGGCCGAGAAGGACGGGCGGCTGCTGCCCGGCCAGACGATCATCGAGCCGTCGTCGGGCAACACCGGTATCGCCCTGGCGGCCATCGCCCAGATGAAGGGTCACCCGATCAAGATCCTCATGCCGACGAGCGTGTCGATCGAGCGCCGCCAGATGCTCGAGGTGTTCGGCGCCGAACTGATCCTGACGCCGGGCGAGGAGGGCAGCAACGGCGCCGTGCGCCGGGCCCAGGAGATGGCCGCCCAGCACCCCGAGTGGTGCTTCCTCTACCAGTACGGCAACGACAACAACCCGCTGGCCCACTACGAGGGCACCGGCCCTGAGATCTGGCGCGACTGCCCCGAGATCACCCACTTCGTCGCCGGCCTCGGCACGAGCGGCACGCTGATGGGCACCGGGCGATTCCTCAAGGAGCGCAACGCCGACATCCAGATCGTCGCCGTCGAACCGCCGCTCGGCGAGCGTGTCGAGGGCCTGCGCAACCTCGACGAGGGTTACATCCCGCCGCTGTTCGAGAACTGGCACGGCTTCGACCTGCTCGACCGCAAGCGTGTGGTGCGGCCGCGCGAGTCGATCGAGTGGACGCGTCGATTGGTGCGAGCGTGTGGCATCTTCTGCGGTATCTCGGCCGGTGCAGCGATGGCCGGTGCGGCCAAGGTGGCGAGCGAGATCGACAGTGGCTGCATCGTGTTCATCGTCTGCGACGGCGGGTGGAAGTACCTCTCGACGGGTGCCTTCACCGACGACCTCGATGCTGCCGAGGCGAAGGCCGAGCAGATCATCTACTTCTGACGTCGTCGCGAGCCGATCATCCGGCGACGAGGACGAGCAGCCCGGTGAACACCACACCCGCTGCGGCGAGGCGTCGACGGTGGTCGGCCTCACCGAGCAGCCGCCACCCGGCCAGCGACGCGATCACCACACTCGATTCACGCAGCGACGCGACGTAGCCGACCGATGCGTAGCGCACCGCCACCAACACCATGCCGTAGGTGACGAGTGACGCCATCCCGGTGAGCAGCGTGCGCCGCCACGCGGTGCGCAGTACGGCGACCATCTCGCGACGTCGTCCCGTGCCGAGCGCGAAGGCCGTGTTCGTCACGGCTGTCGCGGCGAACGAGGCGAAGATGTACACGATGCTCTCGGTCACCCGGGCGCCCTTTGCATCGAAGGTCGTGTACAGCCCGATCGTGAGCGCGACGAGCAGCGCCATCCCCAGCTCGCGTGTGCCCGCGCGATAGGCGAGCATCGACAGTCCCGTGACGACGATGACGATGCCGGCGGCCTCGGTGCCGGTGAGCGAGTCGCCGAGGGCGACGACCCCGCCGATCGCGGCCAACGCCGCACCGCCACCACGGGCGATCGGATAGCTCACCGAGAAGTCGCCCACCGTGTAGGCCCGGGCGAGCAGCCAGGTGTAGGGGAGGTGGACCGAACCGCTGAGCGCGGCCCACAGGTAGGCCTCGGCCGGCATACCCCACCACAGGTGACTGGCGACGAGGAACGGCACCGACACGACGCCACCGACGAAGAACTGCGCCCACAGCACCATGTACCGGTCGCCCTCGGCACGTTTGGCGACGAGGTTCCAGCCGGCGTGCAGCACGGCGGCCGACAGGGCGAGGACGGTGGCGAGGAGCATGGATGGGGCCGTCGGAGCGTAGGCGCTCAGTAGCCTGCGGGCGATGGACCGACCGATCGGCATGTTCGACAGCGGGTTCGGCGGTCTCACGGTGGCGAGGGCGCTGATCGACCTGCTGCCCGACGAACACCTCGTCTACATCGGTGACACGGCCCGCTATCCCTACGGACCGCGTCCGCTCGACGAGGTGCGCGGCTTCGCCCTCGAGCTCGCGTGGAGCCTCGTCACCGACCACGACGCAAAGGCCGTGGTTGTCGCCTGCAACACAGCCTCGGCGGCGGCCATCGACGTCCTGCGCGCCGAGTTGCCGGTGCCGGTGATCGATGTGGTGCAGCCGGGCGCGTCGGCCCTCGTGCGCGCCACGCGCACCGGTCGGGTCGGTGTGATCGGCACGGTCGGCACGATCCGCTCGGGCGCCTACGTGCGCGCCGTCGAGGCCACCGGCGCCGATGTCACCTTGTTCGCTGCGGCGTGTCCCGGGTTCGTCGAGTTCGTCGAGCGCGGCCAGACCAGTGGCGACGAGGTCACGATCCTCGCCGAACGACTCCTCGCACCGCTGCGCGATGCACGCATCGACACGCTGCTGCTCGGCTGCACCCACTATCCATTCCTCGCCCGGGTGATCGGCGAGGTGATGGGGCCCGAGGTCGTGCTCGTCAGCAGCGCCGACGAGACCGCCTTCGCCGCGCGTGCGCAGCTCGAGACGGCCGACCTGCTCCGCCCAGCGGGCAGCGGGCCGGCCGTGCACCGCTTCTTGTCGAGCGGTGACATCTCATGGTTCGCCGAACTCGGTCGGCGTCTCCTCGGACCCGAACTGCGCAATGCCGAACACTGGAACATGGAGACGACATGACACGCCCCGACGGACGCGCCGACGACGAATTGCGCCCGATCACCTTCGAACGCGACTACACCGAGATGGCGGCGGGCAGTGTGCTCGTGTCGTTCGGTCGCACGCGGGTGCTGTGCACCGCGAGTATCGACGAGGACGTGCCGCGCTGGATGCGCAACTCGGGGAAGGGCTGGGTGACGGCCGAGTACTCGATGCTCCCCGGTGCATCGGCCGAGCGCATCGACCGTGAAGCAGCCAAGGGTAAGCAGAGCGGTCGTACCGTCGAGATCCAGCGCCTCATCGGTCGGTCACTACGTGCCGCGTGCGACATGCAACTGCTCGGTGAGCGCCAGGTGGTCGTCGACTGCGACGTGCTGCAGGCCGATGGTGGCACGCGTACCGCGAGCATCTGCGGTGGATACCTCGCCCTCCACGACGCCCTCAGCCGGCTCGTGCAGCAGTCGGCCATCCAGACCCACCCACTGCACTCGTTCTGCGCGGCGATCAGTGTGGGCATCGTCGAGGGAGTACCCGTGCTCGATCTTCCCTACGTCGAGGACTCGACGGCTGAGGTCGATATGAACGTCGTCGTGCTCGGCCATCCGGGTGCCGAGCCGCGCTTCGTCGAGGTGCAGGGCACCGCCGAGGGACAGGCGTTCTCGCGCAGCGAACTCGAGTCGCTGCTCGGGCTCGCAACGGCCGGGCTCAGCGAGATCATCTCCCTGCAGGCCGAGCTGGTCTCGGATCCGCCGAGTCCGCGTCCTTCGCGCTGATCCGTGGCGCGCCTGCCGACCCCGCTCGTCTCGGCCACGGCGAACCCGCACAAGTTGGCCGAGATCGAGGCGATGCTCGGTGTGCCCCTCGTGCCACGGCCGGCCGACCTCGCAGCGGTGATCGAGGACGCCGGCACCCTGCTCGGCAATGCACGACTGAAGGCACGCGCCGTCGCATCGGCGACCGGTCTGCCCGCCGTGAGCGACGACACGGGGCTGTTCGTCGACGCGCTCGACGGTGAGCCGGGAGTCGACACGGCCTACTTCGCCGGTCCGGAGGCAACTGCCGAGGAGAACCGAGCGCTGCTCGTCGAGCGGCTGCGCGGGGTGGTCGATCGCCGAGCGCGGTTCTGCACGGTCGTCGTGGTGGCGTGGCCCGACGGACGCGAACTCGTCGCCGAGGGTGTGTGCGAGGGATCGATCGCCGAGTCCGAGCGTGGTGCTGCGGGTTTCGGGTACGACCCGCTGTTCGTGCCGGCCGAGGGCGACGGGCGCACGTTCGCCGAGATGACCGCCGCCGAGAAGCAGGCGCTGTCACACCGCGGGCGCGCGTTCAGTCGACTTCGAAACGGGTGATCACCAGCCGGTCGAGGGCGAGCTCGTGGGCTCGTTCCTGCGATGCGTGGTCGAGATGATGGGCCCAGCCGCTGCACTCGAACGGCCGGTCGCCTGCGGCCTCGCGCGCTGCCGCGAGATAGCGCGGTGCGTGCGGACTGCTGAGGCGGATGTTCACACCGTCGGCCTGTCGTCCGGCCAGCGTGGCGAGCTCGACGCTGTTCACCCCGACGATCACCGGTGTGGGCTCGATCGTGCGCAGCACCTCGATCTGTCGTTCGACCGCCGCGTGACGCTCGGCGAGTGTGGCGCGTAGGGGGATTCCCCGCTCGTGATGTTCGACGGCCCAGGGCATCGACGGATCGGCACCGGCGCCAATACCCAGCACGAGTCGTCCGCTGCTGATGCGCTGCCCGCTCGACGCGGCGAGGGCGAGCAGAGCGGGGTGGCGATTGGCGACATTGGCGACGAGGGTGCCCAGCCCGATCGTCGTCGTCGCCTCGGCCAGCGCACCGAGCAGCGTGAAGCATTCGAGCATCTCGCGGTCGCCGCCGAGCACCTTGCCATCGAAATGGTCGAGCACCCAGGTGGTGCGGTAGCCCTCGGCCTCGGCGCGCAGCACCACATCGCGCAGCTCGGGCCAGTCGCGGTGCGACGAGCTGAACTGGATGTCGAGGATCATCGCGACAGGAACGTTACCGATGCCCCCGGTACTCTCGTCGCTGAGGTGACGACATGAGCATGTATCCGCCCCCCGCCTGGCCCGCCCCGTCCGCGCCCTCCGCCGAACCGCCGTCGCGTCCGCCGCGCCGTTGGCCGTGGGTCGTGGTGGCGGTGACGTTGGCCCTCCCGATCGGACTCGTCGGCGGTGTGCTCGGTGCGGCGCTCGTCGACGACGGGCCGGGCAGCGCGCAGCTCCCGCTCGACGTCGCCACCACGGTCGCCACGACCCAGTCGACGGCAGCACCGGTGGCGATCCCCGAGTCGGTCCTCGACGTCGCGGCGATCGCCGAGCGCGTCGGCCCGAGTGTCGTCACCGTGATCGGCCTCGTCGACGGTCAGCAGGCCTCGATCGGCAGCGGGGTGGTCATCACGAGCGACGGCGAGATCGTCACCAACGCCCATGTGATCGATGGGGTCGATGCGGTGCGTGTGCGTTTCTCCGGTGAGACCGAACCGCGCGACGCCGAGGTGCTGGCCAGCGATCCTCCGAACGATCTCGCGCTCCTGCGCGTGGAGGGCACGGGCTTCCGCCCCGCAACGATCGCCGACCCCGACTCGGTGCGCGTCGGCGATCCGGTGGTCGCCATCGGCTTCGCCCTCGGTCTCGAGGGTGGTGCCACGGTGACGACCGGTGTGGTGTCGGCGCTCGATCGTTCACTGGTCACCGACGAGGGAGCCCTCGGTGGTCTCGTGCAGACCGACGCGGCGATCTCGTCGGGCAACTCGGGTGGGCCGCTCGTCAACGCCCGCGGCCAGGTCGTCGGCATCAACACGGCCGTCGCGACGGGTGGCGCGACCCGGGCGGCCAGCAATGTCGGTTTCGCCATCTCGGCGCGTGAACTGCTCGCCACGATCGACGATCTCCGCGGGACTGCGAATGGCGAGGAGAACGTCGAGGGATTCCTCGGGGTGGTGCTGAACGATCGACAGGATGGTGGATCGGGTGCCGTGGTGGAAGAGGTCAGCCCCGATGGTCCGGCCGATCTGGCGGGGCTACGCGCCGGCGACATCGTCGTCGTGGCCGTCGGTCGGTCGGTGAGCGGGCTCGGCTCGTTGGTCGCACTGATCCGCGACGC
>JBJSXI010000010.1:0-7174 GCA_046086305.1 Ilumatobacteraceae bacterium | reverse complement strand
CCTCTGCCCGGTGCCCCGACCCCACCGTTCGCTGACGCGCCGGTGGCCCGCAGGATCCGATGGGGCACGTCGGGCCCGAGAGGTCCGCGACGACCTCGTCGCTGAGACGGCGATCGACGGGGCCTTCGTCCAACGACACGGCCCGTTCCGGCACTACCGCCGGGTCGTCGACGTCGCCGCTGACGGATCGGTCGTCGAGCGGACCGAGTACCGACTCGCGCTGCCGTGGTTCGGATGGTTGCTCTCGCTGCCCGTGCGCCACGCGCTGCGCCACCGACCCCCTGCCGGTGCGTCGAGTCCGTGGTGGGCGCCACCGGATCGACTCGACGAGCGTCAGGTCCGCACCCTCGCGCTCCTCGCCAGTGCGACGATGACCGCCGCGTTCGCCAACACGCTGTTCACCCAGACGGCCAACTTCGCGGCCGACGATTTCGGAGTAGGGGCGGCCGGACAGGGACTCGGCGGCGCCATCGTCCGTCTCGGTGTCGTCATCGCGCTCCCCTTCGCCGTCGTCGCCGACCGGATCGGTCGACGGCGGACGATCGTCCTGCTCTCCTGGCTCACCCCACTGTGCTGTGCACTCGGCGCGTTCGCGCCAGGCTTCTGGGTCCTGGTCGCCTCCCAGACCGTCGCTCGACCGCTCGGCCTCGCACTCTCGCTGATCGCCGCGATCGCTGCGGCCGAGGACATGCCCCGTAACTCGCGCGCCTACGCGCTCAGTGTGCTCGCCATGGCCGCCGGTCTCGGGGCCGGCGTCGCCGTCGGTGCCCTTCGTCTCGCCGATCTCGGTCCGGGTGGCTGGCGACTCGTCTACGTGCTCGCACTCGTCTGGCTCCCCGTCGCCGTCGTCCTGCTCCGTCATCTGCTCGAGACGACGCGCTTCCAGACCGTCCACCGCATCGCCCCTCCGATGGACCGCCAGCGTCTCGGCCTCGTCGCCGGTGTCGCCCTCATGTCGAACCTGTTCGTCGCACCTGCATCGTTCTTCCAGAACCGGTACCTCGACGACATCCGTGGCTACACCGGTGGTGGGATCACGCTGTTCACACTGGCCACCGGCACACCGGCGTCCCTCGGCCTGATCCTCGGTGGCCGACTCGCCGACACCGTCGGGCGCAGGCGACTCATCGCGTGGTGCAGTCCACTGTCGACCGCATGCCTCGTTGCCGGCTACTTCACCGAGGGTGCACTCATGTGGCTCGTCGTCCTCCTCGGCGGCTTCACCGCGGCGATGACGTTCCCGGCCTTCGCCGTCTACCGCGCCGAACTGTTCCCCACCGGCAGCCGTGGTGCGGCGAACGGGATCGTCACGGCCTCCGCGCTCGTGGCCGGCAGTCTCGGCATCCTCGCCGTCGGCGTGCTGCACGACCGCGGCTACGGCTTCGGCGGCCTCATCGCCGTCGTCGCCCTCGGTCAACTCGTTGCGGCATTCGCCGCGTGGCGCTGGTACCCCGAGACCGCCCATCTCGAACTCGAGGAGATCAACCCGGACGACCCGGTGATCACCTGAGCCGTCTCAGGTGGCGTGCTCGAGCAGGATGCGCCGGGCCTCACCGAGTCGATCGATCGCCGCTGCTGCATCGTCGTCGTCTCCTCCGTGGTCGGGATGCGCCTCGCGGAGCCGCTGACGGAACCGCGACATCACCTCACGTCGCGATGCCCGCACCGTACCCATCGGGAATCCGAGCACGTCGAGCGCCCACGCCCGCGGGTCGGCCAGACCGACGAGGTCGGCGCGCGCGACGCCGGTGATGTCGGCGACGAACGACGGACCGATCGGACCACGCCAGCGCATCGCCCGGAGGAGGACCGGGGCGATGACCCGGCGGGTCTCGGCCTCGAGACGCTCGAGTGCATACACCGCGCCGAGTACCTGAGCGAGCGGCCGACCCATCGAGTGCAGGTCGAACGACACACCCGCCGCGTCACCCGTCATCTGATGGACGCTGACCGCAAGGCCGTGACGATCGACCTGATATCGATGCTGGAGACGCGGCTGCACGACGTGCTCGCCGCGCGCCACCTGATCGATGAGCCGAGCCACATCAGCCCGCATGTCGAGGTCGACATCGGGGAGATACGCCGCGATCACGGCAGCGAGGAGCACCCCACCCACCCCGGGTGCCGGATCGGTCGGCAGCACGAGATGACCGAGGGCGAGCCGACGCGTCGGCGTCGCCGGTCGGGTGTGCCAGATCTGCAGTTCGGCGAGCAACACGGCCGTGACCTGTCAGATGTACGGACGGAGCAGATCGTGGAGCTCGTCGGCCAACGACATCGCCGCCTCGTGGTCGGGATGTTCGTCGTCGGCGAGCGCACCTGCGAGTTCGTCGGCAAGCTCGCACGTGCGCGCCCACAAGCGTGGGTCGACACCGTACGGAGCACTGGCCGGTTCGGCGAGATCGAGTGCGTCGAGCAACTGCTCGAGCCCGTCGGCGTCGAGTGGATCGCGCCGCAGCCGCTCGGCCATGAGGAAGAACGTCGTCAGCGTCTCGAACGGCGGTCGACCGTCGACATCGGGCGCCTCGTCGGTCGCTGTGCCCACCTGACCCTGCTCGACCATGTCGAGCAACGAGTCGACGACGGCCTCGTCGTCGGCGTGCACGACGAGCACCGCATCCACCCATTCGAAGGGGCGCTCCGCATGCCAGAGGGCTCTGCTGACCGCATCGCGCTCGGCCATGGTCCAGTCGGTCAGGTCGTACTCGGTGACGAGGCGCCCCGGATCGAGGGGCAGCGGTACGACCACCCCACCGCCGGTGCCATCGTCGATCTCGTCGCTGTCGATCCCGAACCGCTCCTCGACCGACGCGATGACCGCATCGGCGGGAGCCTCGTACTCCTCGGGCACCACCAACTCCGCGCCGCTCCACGAGTGCGGCACACCTGCCTCGGCGAGCTCGGCTGCCAGATCGGCCTGATGATCGAACGACCACGCCGAGAGGTCGTAGACGACCGACACCGCGTCGGGGTCCTGCGGGTTCCAGTCGCTCGTCATCGAGATGACGCTATCTGCAGGCACCGCGTGAGGAACTGCTCGAGCCGGCGATACTCGTCGAGTTGGTGCTCGCGTCGGCGGAACCCATGTCCCTCGCCGGGGTACACGTGCAGCGTCGCGTCGCCGCCGGCAGCGATCACCCGATCGACGAATGCTCGGCTGTGGTCGACAGGGACGACGGGGTCGACCTCCCCGTGCAGCACGAGTAGTGGCCGAGCGGCCAGACGCTCGGCATGCGCGACCGGTGAACGCCGTCGGTACTCGGTGGCCGTCTCGGGCAATGGACCCACGAGTGTGTCGGTGTAATGACGCTCGAAACGGTGGCTGCGCTCGGCAAGGTCGACGAGGTCGGTGACCGGATACAGCACGGCGGCGCCAGCGAACATCTCTGGCGCGGCGCCGAGGGCACCGAGCGCGCAGAATCCACCCGCCGACGACCCCATCAGCACGGTGTGCGGCGGCACGGCGATCCCACGCCGATGTGCAGCGCGAGTGACCTCGAGGACATCTGCAACGTCGTCGACGCCCCATCGATGACGCAGCGACTGCTGGAACACCCGACCGTGGCCCGTGGAGCCGCGGTGGTCGGGCACGATGACGTTCCAGCCCCGTGATCGCCAGTAGGCGATGCGGGGCATGAAGGTCACCTGCCACTGGTCGGTCGGACCACCGTGGACCCACACGAGCAGCCGGTCCGAGTCGGCTCGGTACCAGCGTGCGTGCACGGTGTGGCCGTCCGGGTGGTCGATGGCGAGCAATTCTGGTTCGACGAGCGCATCGTCGGGCCACTCGTCGCCGGTGGCGAGGGTGCGACGTGACCAGTCGGCAATGTCGTAGACGACCACACCGGTCGGTGTGCGCGCCCCGGTGCGCATCGCGACGAGGCGGTCGCCACGCCAGTCGAGTTGGCCGTGGACGCCGCGGGCCACCTCGTCGACGCGGCCCGTGTCGGTATCGACGACACACAGCCGCCCGAAGCCGAGTTCGTTCCGGGTGAATGCGACCCGTCGTCCATCGGGTGAGATCGCGTACGACCGCTGACCAGGACCCCACAGCGGCCCTCCGTGCTCGAAGGATTCATCGACGAGTGGACGGTCGCCGTGCCACAGGTTCAGCCATCCGGTGTCGTCGCGCAGACACAGCAGTGTCCCGTCCGGGGCGATGCGCGGCTGCTGCACGGCACCTGGCGGAACCAGTGTCGGCCGCGGTGTGCCGTCGATCGAACTTCCCGCGATCTCGGCGTGGTCCCACGGCATGTCCGGGACACGCCACCCGACCCACCGCACCTCACCGTCACCGATGTAGGGATCGAGACAGAAGTCGTGCTCGGCCCGGTCGAGTCGCACCGTCGACCCCGAGACGAGGTCGACGGTCCACACCTCGGCCTCATCGACGGCGTGAACGACGGTCCGCCCGTCGCCGGCGACCACCGGACCACTCACCTGCCGGTCGGTCGGGGTGAGCCGACGCACCGGACCACCGGCGAGCGACGCAACCGCCAGTCCGCCGTCGACGGCGACGTAGACCACCGACCCTCCGTCCGGGGTCGGCGCCCAGGAGCCACCACCGAGCCCACGAGCGGCGCGCAGCGGCGGATCGAGCGGCACGAGGCGGGACGCCGTGCCGTCGAGCGGGACGACCTCGAGATGTCCGGCACCCTCACTGGCCACGCCGTGGACGATCGCACCACCGACGAGTCGCGGTTCGAAGACCTCCCGACCGGGGAGACACCGTTCGACGGGGAGCGGGGGCATCGGCCGCACGCTACCCACGGCACTACGGTGGGGCCGTGAACAGCGCCACCCAACGCCCCGATCGCAACCTCGCCCTCGAGCTCGTGCGGGTCACCGAGTCGGCCGCCCTCGCCGCATCGCGCTGGGTCGGACGTGGCGACAAGAACGGCGCCGACCGTGCAGCGGTCGACGCGATGCGAACCGTGCTGACCACCGTGCCGATGGACGGGATCATCGTCATCGGTGAGGGCGAGAAGGACGGCGCGCCGATGCTCGAGAACGGTGAGCGGGTCGGTGACGGCACTGCACCGCTCACCGATGTCGCCGTCGATCCGATCGACGGCACCACGCTGACGGCCAAGGGCCGGGCGAATGCGATCGCAGTGATCGCGGTGAGTGAGCGGGGCACGATGTTCAATCCCGGACCCTGCGTCTACATGAACAAGATCGTCGTCGGCCCCGAAGCGGCCGGGTCGATCGACATCACCGCCACCGCCACGCAGAACCTGCGCTGGGTCGCCAAGGCGAAAGGCGAGTCGGTACGCGACCTCACCGTCGTCATCCTCGACCGCGACCGTCATGTCGATCTCATCGCCGAGGTCCGCTCGACCGGTGCCCGGGTCAAGTTGATCACCGACGGCGACATCTTCGGCGCACTCGCCACGGCGTGGCCCGACGCCGGGGTCGACGTGCTGCTCGGTGTCGGCGGCACACCCGAAGGGGTCACGGCCGCAGCAGCGCTCAAGTGCATGGGCGGCGAGATCCAGGGCATGCTCGTCGCGCGCAGCGACGCCGAACGAGACGCGGCACGCAACCTCGGCTACGACCTCGACAAGGTGCTCACGACCAACGACCTCGTGCGCGGTGACAACTGCTTCTTCGCGGCCACCGGTGTCACCGACGGTGAACTGCTCCGCGGCGTCAGGTACGACCATGGTGGTGCACGAACACAGAGCCTCGTGATGCGCTCGAAGAGCGGCACCGTCCGCATGATCGATGCCCGTCACCGCATCGACAAACTCTCGGCATTCGCCGCCGTCGACTACTGACGGCTGCTCGGCTGCGGAGATCCCGACGTCTCAGCGGCGCAGACGGCGGCGGAGCCGCCGGACCACGCGCCGCGGCGCCGCACCACTGGCGGCCACGAGCGTGCGGTAGAGCACCCCGGGCACGCTGAGCGCCCGCCCGCGCCCGACATCATCGAGCGCGACCGCCGCGACCTGATCCGCCTCCATCCACATGAATCTCGGATAGGTCGCCGTGCGACCCGACTGGTTGCTCACGTCGATGAACTCGGTGCGCGTCAGCCCCGGGCACAGTGCGGTCACGCGCACACCGGTGCCGCGCACCTCTTCGTGCAGGCTCTCGGTGAGGCTCGTCACGTACGCCTTGGTGGCCGCGTACACGGCGAGATGTGGCGCCGCCTGGAATCCGGCGACGCTGCTCACGTTCAACAGGTGACCACGACCACGCGGCACCATCGACCGGAGCGCGGCATGGCTGAGTCTGGTGAGCGCGCGCACGTTCAGAGCGATCTCGCGATCGAGGCGATCGGGGTCGAGGGTGTGGAACGACCCCGATGTGCCGAATCCGGCGTTGTTCACCACGAGGTCGTACGACCCGCTCGCGAGGCGGTCCTCCACGGCCGCGACACCGTCGATGGTCGTCAGGTCGGCGACGAGCACATCGATCGACGGATATGCACGGGCCAGTTCATCGAGCCGATCGGCTCGTCGCGCCACGACCGTGGTCGCCACACCCGCAGCACCGAGACGTCGCGCCATCGCCGCACCGATGCCGCTCGAGGCCCCCGTGACGAGGGCCGACGTGAAGCCGAACTCGGTCAGTGCGCGCCCTGCGACGTGCCGACGACACCGCCGGATGCGGCGAGACGAGCATGGGCACGAGCCAGTGCTGACACGGCCTCGGCATCGTGCTCGCGGCGCAGCAACTCCTCGGCGGCGTCGCGTGCCCGCATCGCCCGCTCGCGATCGATCTGCGTCCCGAGTTCCGCGACGTCGCTGAGGATGGTGACGGTCGAACCGGCGACCTGGACGAAGCCGCGGTGCACCGCAGCATCGACGACCGTGCCGTCGCCGAGCGTGATGCGGGTGTGGTTCTCGACGAGGGCCGCGAGGAACGGCGCGTGACCGGGGAGAAAGGCGATCTCCCCACCGCCGAGGGTGCGTGTGACGACCTGAGTCGCCTCACCCGAATACAGGACGCGCTCGGGCGAGACGATCTCGACGCGCATCGTGTCGGCCATGTCAGCCGGCCTGCTCGGCGAGTGCCTTCGCCTTGGCGAGCACCTGCTCGACCGATCCGACGTTCAAGAAGGCCTGCTCGGGCACTTCGTCGAGTTCGCCGTTGATGAGCGCCTCGAACGACTCGACCGTCTCGGCCACCGGCACGTACTCACCCTTCACACCGGTGAACACCTCGG
>JBJSXI010000009.1:0-12041 GCA_046086305.1 Ilumatobacteraceae bacterium | reverse complement strand
GCCCTGTTCCTGCTCGTCGGCATGATCTACGAGCGTCGCCACACACGCGAGATCGCCCAGCTCAGGGGGCTGCAGAAGGTCGCGCCGGTCTTCGCCGGGTTCTTCACGCTGGTCATGCTCAGCAGCATCGGCGTGCCCGGGCTGAACGGGTTCGTCGGCGAGTTCATGGTGCTCATCGGTTCCTTCGGTGCGGCCCGGTGGTGGGTGACGGTGGCAGCCACCGGTGTCATCGTGGCGGCGCTCTACCTGTTGTGGGCGTACCAGCGGGTGTTCCACACCGAGCCCGACGAGGCGAACCGTGGCTTTGCCGAGATGCGTGTGCGTGAAGGTGCGCTCTTGGTGCCGTTCGTCGCACTGATCATCTTCTGTGGCGTGTACCCGAAGCCGATGATCGATCGGATCGAGCCGTCGGTGCGCGCCCTCATGGAGCATGTCGAGCAGCGCACCGACTGGCGTCAGCCCGAGCCGGCCGAGGTCGTGGTGCCGGCCGGAGAGGGTGAGGGCTGATGTCCGCCGGTCTGGTTGCCGCATTGCAGGGACCCGGGATCGATTGGATCTCGCTGAGCCCACTGTTGGTGCTGCTCGGGGGAGCGATGGCGCTGCTGGTGGTGTCGGCGCTGACACGCCCGTGGCCCCGCCATCTCGCCGCCGTGGCGACCGCGGTGGTTGCCGTTGCGGTGGGTGCGTTGACGGTGATGCTGTGGCACCAGGTCGACCGCGAGGGTCCGGTCGGGCTCGTCGGGAATGCGCTCGACCTCGACAAGGTCACCCTGTGGTTGACGATGACCGTGGCGGTGGCGTTGTTCTTGGCAGCGCTCATCACCGACGGCTATCTCGAGCGCGAGGGTTTCGACGGTGTCGAGCCGTATGCGCTCTACATGCTGGCGGCGATCGGGGCGATCGTCATGGGAGCAGCGAACGACCTCATCGTGCTGTTCCTCGGCCTCGAGATCCTGTCGCTGGCGCTCTACATCCTTGCGGCCAGTCATCGACGTCGGCTCGCCAGCCAGGAGAGTGGTCTCAAGTACTTCATCCTCGGCGGCTTCGCGTCGGCATTCTTCCTCTACGGCGCGGCGCTCGTGTACGGCGCGACCGGGAGCACCAACTTCAGTCGCATCGTCGAGGCGTTCAACGCAGCGGTGAACCTCGACCGGGCCGATGACTCGCTCGTACTGGCCGGGGTGGCGTTGATCATCGTCGGACTCGGGTTCAAGGTGGCGGCCGTGCCGTTCCACTTCTGGACGCCCGATGTGTACCAGGGGGCACCGACGCCGGTGACGGCGTTCATGGCATCGGCGGCCAAGGCGGCGGCGTTCGTCGCGATGCTGCGGCTGACGATCGCCACGCTCGGACACTGGAGCGACGACTACCGACCCGTGCTGTGGGCGCTCGCGGCGATCACGGTGGTCGTGGGATCGGTGATGGCCGTGGTGCAGACCGACGTGAAGCGCATGCTGGCCTTCTCGTCGATCAGCCACGCCGGGTTCATCCTCGTGGGTGTCGAGGCCGCTGCGCACGAGCCGGGTTCGCTCGTCAGCGGTGGTGTGAGCGCGGTCCTGTTGTACGTGCTCGTGTACGCAGTGCTCGTGCTCGGCACCTTCGCCGTGGTGTCGGTGGTCGGGCGGACAGGTGAGGCGAGCACCGATCTCGCGGGATTCCGCGGGCTCGGTCGTGAACGGCCACTGCTCGCGCTGGCGATGACCGTGCTGTTGCTCGCTCAGGCCGGTGTGCCGTTGACGAGTGGCTTCGTCGCCAAGTTCTCGGTGATCGAAGCGGCCGTCGAGGTCGAGAGCTACAGCCTGGCGGTGGTGGCGATGGTGGCGGCGGTGATCGCTGCGTACCTCTACCTGCGGATCATGGTGAGCATGTGGGTCGCCGATGCCGAACCGGGTGACGCTGCCCGTGAGGTCGTTGTGGTCCCGCGGTTCGTCACGTTCGCCGTGGCGCTCTCGGTTGCGGCGACGCTCGTGATCGGCGTGTACCCGGGTCCGCTCGTATCCCTCGTCCCCTGACCCGTTTGGGCGCGATTCCCGGCCAGCGGTGGCCTCGCTGCGCCCCATGGGCGCAGCGCTCGGCCACGTGCGGCGCTCTGCGCGCCCATGGGCTCAGCCGTGCCACCCTCGGGCGCGTAGCACGGCTCCGAGGTCGCGTACGGCTTCGCCGAGGTGACGGTCGACATCGGTCCGCGAGATCCTCGGCACCGTCCATCCCATTGCCGCGGCCTTGCGGTCTCGCCGGGTGTCGCGGTGGTGTTCCTCGAAACCTGCGTGCCATGTGGGGTCGTCCACTTCTACACCGACGCACCACTTCGGCCAACCGAAGTCGAGATGGATGGTGGTGCCGTCAGCCAGTCTGACGGGACATTGCGCGACGGGCCGTGGGAGGTGCTGCCGCTCTATCTCCTCGAGCACGCGTGACTCGAGGTTCGACTGCAGGGCGCGACGCCACTGTGGCCTCGAACCGATGACCACACTCATCGTGCGCGAACCGGGTCGATGTGGATGCACCAGGCGCGAGAACGTGTCGACCACTGCGTCGAGCGAGCACATGTGCTCGTTGATCATCTGTTCGAGGATCGATCGCGTCGCCGAATGCCCGAGCAGATCGGCGGCATCGAAGAGGGTGCGGGGCGGGCTGGTGAGGCGAATGCCGTCGGGCCGCTCGACGAGGTCGACGGCGTCGATCCGCCGACACCGATGGACGATGATCCCCTCCAGCTCTGGCGAGCACCCGTGGGGCACGAGGACGTGGATGCGTCGATCCTCGACGCGTCGAAGACCCCACAATCGCGCTGCGGTCGTGAAGCCGATCGCCGCGTGCGGATTTCGTGCGCACGCGGCGCGCATCACCTGTTCAGGGCCGAACGTCCACTGCGCGCTGAGGTGGACGCCGGGAAGCACGGTGCGGAGCCGGCCTGCGGCGCACATGCGCGAAATCGTGCGTGTCGACACGCCGAGTCGCAGTAGCTCGGCCGAACTGGCGATGCCGTGATGGGTGCGGAACCAATCGTCGAGTGCTGTCTGCCAAGTCGCCATGACCGTCCCCTCGCCGTGTGATGGGTGGGGGAGGCCGCGGGCGAACCTATCGGTCGACGAGCTGATCAGGCGGGGGATCTCGTGGCGCCGCCCATGGGCGCAAGAGTGGGCGTATGCGCGGCTGGATCGCGCCCATGGCGCCCGGGTGCGCCCCGAATGGCAGGGATTCGCGCCCAACGGGGCGGGGGTGTCAGGTCTGGGCGAGGAGGGAGGTGAACAGCGCCTGCTGCTGCGGGTCGACATCGGCGGTGTCCTCGGGATGCCACTGCGTCCCCACGACCCACCTCGCCCCGTCGACCTCGGCGGCATGCACGATGCCGTCGGCCGTGTGACCGACGGGTCGCACACCCGAGCCGAGTCGCGCCAGCGCCTGGTGATGCACACAGTGCGCCCGATCGACCGTGGTCGCACCGATCGCCGCAGCCAGCCTGCTCGTCGGATCGAGGGTGACCGTGTGGTGGGCGAACCAGTGCGCCTCGGTACCGATGTCCTGCACGAGCGTGCCGCCGAGCGCAACGTTCAGCACCTGCAGCCCGCGGCAGATCGCCAGCGTCGGCACATCGGCATCGAGCGCAGCTCGGACGACGGCCAACTCGACCTCGTCGTGCTCGGGCACGATCCCGTACAACTGCTCGGCGGTCGGCTCCTCGCCGTAGTGCCGCGGATCGAGATCGCCTCCGCCGTGCAGCACGACGGCGTCGACGCGTCCGATGATCGTCGTTGCGTCGTCGGACAACTCGACGATGGGCGGCAACATCACCGGCGCACCACCGGCTCGGACGACCGCCTCGAAATAGCGGCGACCAGCCGCGAACGGTTCGCCGCGCACTCCGGTCGCACCAGTGGCCAACCGTCCGACGATCAGCACGAGTGGGCGACTCATCGTGTCTCCTCGTCGTGATCGACGAGTCGGCCTGCAGCGCGGGCGATGAGTGCGTCGTAGATCGCCTGCTGTGTCGGTTGGCGGGTGGCCGTGTCCTCCGGATGCCACTGCGCGCCGACCACCCACGAGGCGCTCGGCATCTCGACGGCTTCGAGCTGGCCGTCGGGTGCCCAGCCGCATGCGACCAGCGGCGACGCCAGTCGATCGAGGCCCTGGTGGTGCACCGAATGGCAGTGCTCGAGTGTGGTCGTGCCAGTGGCGCGGGCCAACTTGCACCCCTCGGTGAGCTCCACCGTGTGCTCGCGCATCCAGTGATCGTCGTTGCCGATGTCCTGTACGAGCGTGCCGCCGAGGGCAACATTGAGCACCTGCATGCCCCTGCACAGCGCGAGCATCGGTAGATCGAGTTCGATCGCCGCAAGACACACGGCGATGTCGAGTTCGTCGTGTTCGTCGACGATGCCGTACAGGGTGTCGTCGAGCGGTTCCTGCCCGTAGCGGCGCGGATCGACATCGCCACCGCCGGGTAGCAGCACACCGTCGAAGTGCTGCAGCACGCTGTGCGCGTTCTGCGCCAGCTGCCTGATCGGCGGGACCAACACGGGTACGCCGCCAGCGCGGGCGACGGCACGTGAATACGGCTGACTGCTGCTGTACGCGTCGCGTTTACCCTCGTCGGAGAACGTGAGCACCCGGGCACACACGGCGATCAGCGGGGGAGGCGACGACATCGCCGCTCATTCTGGCCGACCGTCGTGCCGCGCGTGATCCGGCCACTACCCTCGGCGGACGTGACGTCACTGGTTCTGCACGATCCGGCCACGGGTGAGGCCTTTGCCGAGCAGCCGCTCGCCGATCTCGCCACCGTCGATGCGGCGATCGCCGCCGCCGGCCGCGCCCTGCCCGGGTGGCGGGCCATGTCGCCCGCCGACCGGACGCGACTCCTTCGCCGCTTCGCCGACACCATCGCCGCGCACGCCGAGGAACTGGCGGCTCTCGACACGCGCAACATGGGCATGCCCATCGGCAGTTCGCGGTGGTGCGCCAACGCTGCTGCCGACACCATCCATTACTTCGCCGGCGCGGTCGAGAAGCACACCGGCACGACGATCCCGGTTGCCGGCGGTATCGACATGACGTTCCACGAGCCGCTCGGCGTCGTGGGTCTCATCACCCCGTGGAACTTCCCGGTACTGATGGCGGCGTGGAAGATCGGCCCGGCCCTCGCGGCGGGCAACACGGCCGTGCTGAAGCCCGCCGAGATCACGCCGCTCACCGCACTTCGCCTCGGCGAACTCGCGCTCGAGGCGGGCATCCCCGAGGGTGTGCTCAACGTGGTCGTCGGCACCGGCGAGGTTGCCGGCTGGCGGCTCGTCACACACCCCGACGTGCGCAAGGTGGCATTCACCGGCAGTACTGCCGTGGGCACGCGCATCATGGCGGGATGCGCCGACCAGGTGAAGCGTGTGACGCTCGAGCTCGGCGGCAAGAGCGCGAACATCGTCTTCGCCGACGCTGACCTCGAACGCGCGGCGGCCGCTGCCCCGAGTGCGGTGTTCGACAACTCGGGTCAGGATTGCTGCGCCCGGAGTCGTGTGCTCGTGCAGCGATCGGCACTCGATCGGTTCCTCGAGCTGTTCGTCGATGCCGCGCGCGCGTGGAAGGTGGGTGATCCACACGCCCCCGACACGTCGATGGGGCCGCTCGTCACGGCTCAGCATCTCGCACGCGTCCGACGCTTCACCGACGGACTCGACACCATCTTCACCGGCGAGGCACCGACCGGACCCGGCTACTGGCATCCGGTGATGATCGCGATGCCCGACGATCCTGCATCGCCCGTGTGTCGTGACGAGGTGTTCGGTCCTGTCGCCGTCGTCGTGCCGTTCGACGACGAGGCCGACGCCGTGCGCATCTGCAACGACTCACCGTACGGACTCTCTGGCTCTGTGTGGACCCGCGACGGCGCACGAGCGATCCGGGTGGTGCGGGCGATGGATGCCGGCACGATCAGCGTCAACTCGAATTCGTCGGTGCGTTACTCGACTCCGTTCGGCGGATTCAAGCAGAGTGGTCTCGGCCGCGAGCACAGCATGCACGCGCTCGATCACTACACCGAACTGAAGAACGTCTTCGTGGCGACCTGACGGATCAGCAGTGCGCGCCCTCATCGTCTCTAACTTCTACGACGCCGACGCCGGATTCGTCGGCGAGCGGCTGCGTCGACACGGCTACGCGTTCACCGAATGCCATCGCGAGCGTTCGGCGGGTTGGTCCGACCTCGCCGGACACGATCTGGTGCTCCTGCTCGGGAGCGACTGGAGCGTCTACTGGCCGCACCTCGAGGGCGAGGTCGCAGCCGAGGCGGCGCTCATCCGCGCTGCGCACGGCGCAGGTGTGCCGGTGCTCGGCATCTGCTACGGGAGCCAGATCTCGGCGCACGCGCTGGGCGGCTCGGTGCGTCGGGCGAGCGAACCCGAGATCGGCTGGTATCAGATCGAGTCGCGGCTCCCGACGGTGATCGCGCCCGGGCCGTGGTTCCAGTGGCACTCCGATGTGGTCGACGTGCCCCCGGGTGCCGAGGTCCTCGCCCACAGTGCGGTCGGTCCGCAAGCGTGGCGGATCGGTCGGACGATGTGCACGCAGTTCCACCCCGAGGTCACCGAGTCGATCGTGCGGCGATGGATCGACGCTGGTGGTGCCGAGGAGGCCGTCGCAAACGGTCGCGATCCCGGAGTGCTGCTCGACGAGACCCGTCGATCGGTCGGTGACTCCCGACCTCGTGCCGATGTCCTCGTCGACTGGTTCCTCGAACAGGTTGCCGGTTCCTGAATGGCGCCGGGGCCGACCCGTCCCCGGCAGTCTGGCAGGCTGAGGTGATGGACGGTTGTGTCCTCGCCATCGACCTCGGCACGAGCGGCCCGAAGGTCGCGGTCGTCGATCGCACCGGTCGAGCGCTCTCGTGGGCGAATGCCCCGGTGCGCACGATGCTCATCGCGAGCGGTGGTGCAGAGCAGGATCCGCACGAGATGTGGCAGGCGATCGTCGTTGCGTGCCGCAGCGCGATGGCCGTGCTCCGACCGGTGCCGCCCATCGTGGCCGTCGCAGTCACCAGCCAGTACATGAGCACGATCCCGGTGACCGCCGACGGCACACCAACTGGGCCGTGCGTGCTGTGGATGGACACGCGCGGTGCCGCGCACAGCATGTCGTTGCTCGATGACACGACCTTCATGTTGTTCGTCGAGCGTCACGGCTTGATCCCCCTGCCGAGTGGGAACGACAACGTCGCGCACGCATGGGTGCTGCGCCACCACCACCCCGACGCGTACGAGCGGGCGACGGCACTCGTCGAGCCGATGGACTACATCACCGCACGACTCACCGGTCGGGTGACGGCGACACAGAGCACGGTGTTCGGCCAGTTGGTGTGCGACAACCGGACGTGGGGCACGACCGAGTACGACCCCGAACTCGTCGCGGCCACGGGCCTCGATCCCGATCGGTTGCCGGCACTCGTGCCGATGTGGGGAGCCGTCGGCGAGGTGCGTCCGGGACCGGCCGACGAGCTCGGAATCCCCGCCGGCATCCCGGTCGTGCCGGGGACGATCGATTCGATCACGTCCGCGGTCGGAAGCGCCGCGCTCGACCCCACGTCGACGTCGGTCGTCATCGGCACGACTGCAGTGACGGTGAGTCACATCGGCGAACAACGCAGCGATCTGCTGAACGGTCTGCTCGCCGTGCCGAGTCCGCTGCACGGGATGTATTACGCGATGGCCGAGAACGGTGTCGGTGGTCGGGCGCTCGAATGGGCCATGCAGTTGTTCGGCTACAGCGATCCGGACGCCGCATGCGCCGATGCGGCGACGGTTGAGGCCGGCAGCGCGGGTGTGGCGTTCCTCCCGTGGCTGCTGGGCTCACTCGCCCCGAGCCCCGACGAGGATGTGCGCGCCGCCTTCGTCGGACTCGGGCTCGAGCACGGTCGGCGTCACGCCGTGCGCGCCGTACTCGAGGGTGTCGCACTCAACCTCGCCTGGCTCCAGCCGCGCTTCGATGAGTTCACCGGACATGCGGCCCCCTTCGTCCGCTTCGGTGGTGGCGGGGCGATGAGTCCGCTGTGGGCCCAGATGCTCGCCGACGCGCTCGATCGTCCCGTGCATCGGCTTGCGGCGCCGCGTGTCACCAACGCCCGCGGCGCAGCGTTCCTGGCATTCGCCGATCTCGCAGGTCTCGATCTGGCCACGGTGCCCGACCTGATCGAGGTGGAGGCCGTCCACGAACCGGATCCGCACCATCGTGCCGTGATGGAGGCAGGTGTCGCCCGGTTGGCGGCACTGCACCCGACACTGTCGGGGATCGCCCGGCAGCCCTGAACGAGGAGGACCACATGGGCCTGTACCCCTATGCCGATCGCTATGGCGTGCTCGCGGCGATGCCCGAGCACGGTCGGGCTCGCGACGAGATCCTGCGCGAGATCGAGGAGATGTCGGCGATCGAGGATGCACCGGCACACGACGGCAGGATCAGTGGTTCGATCTACTCGGGTGATGCGGCCCACTACGCGTTCCTCACCGAGGTGTTCGGTCACTACGGCCATGCCAACGTGCTGCAGCGCGACATGTACCCGAGCGCCACCCGGTTCGAGGGCGAGATCATCGCCATGACGGCCGATCTGCTGCACGCTCCCGATCCGTCATCGGCGAGCGGCGTGGTGACGAGTGGCGGCACCGAGAGTCTGATGAACCCGCTGCTGGTGTATCGCGAGTGGGGACGCGAGCGAGGCATCGACCGGCCGAACATCGTCCTCCCGGTGACGGCGCACCCGGCGCTCGCCAAGGGTGCGCACTACTTCGGCATCGAACTGCGTCGCGCCCCGGTCACCGATCGGTACGTGGCCGATGTTGCCGCGATGGAGTCGATGATCGACGGTGCGACCGTTGCCTGTGTGGCATCTGCCGGCACCTATCCGCACGGTGTGGTCGATCCTGTCGAGGAGTTGTCCGAGGTGGTGCTGCGTCACGGGGTGAACCTGCATGTCGACGCGTGTCTCGGAGGGTTCGTGCTGGCGTGGGCCGACGAGCTCGGTCTGACATGTCCGCGTTTCGACTTCCGCGTTGCGGGTGTGACCTCGATCAGTGCCGATACCCACAAGTACGGCTTCGCCCTGAAGGGATCGAGCGTGTTGCTCTATCGATCGGCCGAGATGCGTCGGCGCCAGTACTTCGTGGTCGCCGACTGGCCGGGGGGCCTGTACACGTCGCCCGGGATGAGTGGCTCGCGTTCGGGCGGCATCATCGCCGCGACGTGGGCGTCGATGGTGTCGCTCGGTCGTGAGGGATACCGGTCGATCGCCGTCGACATCTTCGCGACGGCGGCGGGTATCCGCCGGGCCATCGAGGGCATCGACGAGTTGCAGGTACTCGGCGACTCGCTGTTCAACATCGCCTTCACGACCACCGCTGCCAGCGGGCTCGACATCTTCCTCGTCAACGACAAGATGGTGGCGCGCGGGTGGCGTCTGAACGGACTCCAGTTCCCGGCGGCGCTGCACTTCTGCGTGACCCGGCCGAACACGATGTCCGGAGTCGTGGAGCGGTTTGCGGCCGACCTCGCGGCCGCCGTCCGCTCGGCCGATGCGAACCGGGGCGCAACCGCCCGATCGGGGGCGCTGTATGCGGCGTCCATCTCGCGTGAGCAGATCGCCGCAGGGATGGAGTGGTGGCTCGACGCCACACAGGCCGTGGGCGCGAATCCGGCCTGAATTGGCACAATCTCGCGCCCGTGGGGTTGGGGAAGGACGTAAGTGCGGGGGTTTCGCGCCCAACGGGTGGGGGAGCGGTAGTTGTGAGCGGATTCTCGTGGCGTAGTAGCGTCGGCGCCGATGTCCTCCTTCCTGCGCGACTACCTCACGGTCGTGTGGTTCGCCGCCATCGCCCTCGTCCTCGCCAGCGTCCTGCTCGGTGTGGCGGCCCTGGTGCGGCCATCCAAGCCGTCGGCACAGAAGCTGCTCGCCTACGAGAGCGGTGTGAACCCCGTCGGTGACGGCTGGTCGCAGAGCCAGGTCCGCTACTACATCTTCGCCCTGCTGTTCGTCGTGTTCGACGTCGAGGCCGTGTTCATCTTCCCGTGGGCCACTCAGCTCGAGCGCTACGGCACGTTCGGGTTGGTCGAGATGGGAATCTTCGTGTTCGTCCTGCTCTTGGGCCTCGTGTATGCGTGGCGCAAGGGTGTCCTGCGCTGGGTGTAATCACATGGGTCTCGTCGACAAGGGGCGTCTGCCCAAGCCGCTCACGACGCTGTTCAACCTCGGACGCTCGTACAGCCTGTGGGTGTACCAGTGGGGGCTCGCGTGCTGCGCCATCGAGATGGGTGCGGCGTTCGCCTCACCGCGCTACGACGTGATGCGCCTCGGGGTGATCCCGCTGCCCGCCAGTCCGCGCCAGGCCGACCTCGTCGTCATCTCCGGCACGGTCACCGACAAGATGGCACCCGCGATCAAGCGGCTCTACGAGCAGATGCCCGAACCGAAGTACGTGATCAGCATGGGCAGTTGCGCGAACTGCGGTGGCCCCTACTGGGACAGCTACTCGGTGACCAAGGGTGTCGACCAGATCATCCCCGTCGACGTCTACGTGCCCGGCTGTCCGCCGCGACCCGAGGCGCTCCTCGAGGGTGTCGTACTGCTCCAGCAGCGGATCAAGAACGAGGACATGGGCGCGCGGTGGCGCGGCGAGGGCACGCGCCCACTCGTCGCCGAGCCGATCGTCGTGGGGGGTGGCCCGGTTGAGTGACACCGTCGGCGACGCAGTCGCCGCGCTCCCCGGTGACGCGCGCCGCGAGCGAGTCGTGCAGGTGCTGCGCGATGCGCTCGGCGACGGACTCGTCGACAGCCTCGTCAAGCCCAGCGACGACGTGTGGGTGCGCGTGCGTCCCGACATGTGGCGTCGGGCCGGCGAAGTGCTGCGTGACGCGCTCGGTTGCGACTACTTCTGCTTCCTCTCGGCGATCGACTGGATGCCGAGTCCCTACGGCCGCGGCGAGGACGACCCCACCGAGCCGCCGCCCGAGCGCGACATGACCATCCGCCCCGGCTACTGCGGCGGCGACACCCGGATGCAAGTGTTCGCGCGAGTGGTGAATGTCGCCGACCACTTCGGCGTGACGATCAAGGCCGATGTTGCCGACGATCATCCCTCGGTCGCCTCGTGGGTCGGTGTGTACGCCGGTGCCAACTGGCACGAGCGCGAGTGCCACGAGATGTTCGGCATCGGCTTCGACGGTCACCCCGATCTGCGCAACATGTACCTGCCGATCGACTTCGAGGGGCATCCGCTGCGTAAGGACTTCCCGCTGCTCGCCCGCATGGTGAAGCCGTGGCCGGGTATCGCCGACGTCGAACCGCTCCCGGGCGACGACTCCGAAGGGGACGACGCGTGACCGATCTCGCCGACCGTCAGAAGCTCAGCTACATCGCGGCCCAGGCGGCCGATGCGCGGCTGAACGTCGAGCTCGAGACCGAGGGGATGACCCTCAACATCGGCCCGCAGCACCCGGCCACCCACGGCACGCTGCGCATCATCGTCCGCCTCGACGGCGAGCAGGTCGTGTGGGCCGAACCGAGCGCGGGCTACATGCACCGCGGCTACGAGAAGCTCACCGAGGTTCGCACCTTCCCGCAGGTCACGGCGCTCGTCAACCGCATCGACTGGCTCGGCAGCTTCGCCAACGAAGTGCCGTTCATCCTCGCGGCCGAGAAGTTGATGGACATCGAGGCGCCGCCGCGTGCCCAGTGGATCCGCACCGTGCTGTTCGAGCTCAGCCGCATCGCCAACGTGTCGCTGTTCCTCGGCGACCTCGGTGTGCAGCTCGGCGCAGTCACCCCGGTGTTCCTTGCATTCCGCGACCGCGAGTACGTGCTCAACCTCATCGAGGCGGCGACCGGCGGTCGGTTCCATCCCAACTTCGACCGCATCGGCGGTCTGAAGGACGATCTGCCCGAGGGATGGATCGCCGAGACCAAGCAGGTGATGAAGAAGCTGCGTGGGTTCTGCGACGAGATCGAGGATCTCCTGTTCGGTAACGAGATCTTCCAGAGCCGTCTGCGCGGCATCGGTGTGATC
>JBJSXI010000008.1:0-12217 GCA_046086305.1 Ilumatobacteraceae bacterium | reverse complement strand
CCTCGCCGACTACACCGGTCCGCGGGCGGACCACGAGGGCTGGATCAACGAACTGCGGGCAGCCGAGGAGCGCGGCCGCGCCGACGACCGGCTGCTGCTCGATGCCGACTCATCGCCAATCAAGCCGAGCCGCATCTACGGCGAGCTGGGCCGCCGCCTCGAGCGCGATGCCGTGGTCATCTGCGACGGCGGCGACTTCGCCAGCTACGCCGGAAAGTTCGTCGAGGTGTTCCAGCCCGGCTGTTGGCTCGACACCGGCCCCTACGGCTGTCTCGGCAACGGGCCCGGCTATGCGATCGCTGCACGTGTCGTGCGGCCGTCGAGCCAGGTGGTGCTGTTGCTCGGTGACGGTGCGGCGGGGTTCAGCCTGATGGACGTCGACTCGATGGTGCGTCATGGCCTGCCGGTGGTGATGGTCGTGGGCAACAACGGGATGTGGGGACTCGAGAAGCACCCCATGCAGATGATCTACGGCTGGGACATGGCGTGCGACCTCCAGCCGGGCTGCCGCTACGACGACGTCGTGCGCGCCCTCGGTGGCGCAGGCGAGACCGTCGACTCGGCGGACGCGATCGGCCCTGCGCTCGACCGGGCCTTCGCCGCCGGCGTGCCGTACCTCGTGAACGTGCTCACCGACCCCGGCGACGTCTACCCGCGCACGAGCAACCTCGCCTGACCCACCCGCTTCGGCGTTCACGTCCCGCGACCACCGCCAAAGCCTGGCGAGATGGCGAGGTGGCGAGATGGCGAGACGGCGAGATGGCGTGGTGGCGTGGTGGCGTGGTGCAGCGTGCTCGGTAGGTTCGCCCCGACTTCCCCGATCAACGGTTTCAGATCGAGGGGCGCTGCGGTGGACTCGTCGTTACTCGCGTGGTGTGCCACGCATCATGGTGTGGTCGATTCGTCGACCTTGGCAGTGATCGGAATCTCCCGACGTCGTCGGCTCGGCATGATCGAGCGAGGTGAACTCCTGGCCCTGTTCGAGGGGGTGTACCGATCGGCTGGCGCGCCGGAGACCTTCGAGATGTGGTGCGCAGCGGTCTGTATGGCCGACCCATCGCTCGTGTTGTCGTGCACGACTGCGGGTCGGCTGTGGGAACTGAGGGGATGTGTCGACGACCTCATCCATGCCACGACCCGACGCCTCACTCGACCGGTGGGCGCGCAGGTGCTCGTGCATCGTTCGCGGACACTTCCGGAACGCGACGTGGTGCGGCGTGGGGACGGGATTCGCCTCACGACACCGGCCCGCACGTTCTTCGACTTGGCGAAGCATCTCGACGACCGTCGCCTCGAGTCGGTTGGTGAGCACATCTTGGACCGCGAGCTGTGCTCGTGGCGTGTGCTCGGTGAGACCGTCGAGCGGCTCGCAGTCCCGGGACGGCCCGGATCGAGCCGGGCCACACGCGTCGTTCGATCACGGGCGACCGACCGTGCACCGGTCGACTCCGATCTCGAGCTGATCCTGCTGCGCGCGCTCGTCGCTGCCGGGGTGGAGGGGCTGGTGACCCAGCCGACGGTCGTGCTCGGTTCTGGTGTGACGATCCACCCCGACCTCGGCATTCCCGACATTGGCTTCTTCATCGAGGTCGACCACCACACCTGGCACGGGACCAAGGAGGCGATCGATCGTGACACGGCGCGAGATCGGCAACTTCGACTCCTCGGCGCCGTCGTCGAGCGAGTCACGGACACACAGATCCGGACCCAACTGAGCCCGACGGTGGCGATGCTCGTCGAACTCATCCGCCGTCGTATCGCCGAGAGTCGGCATTCAGGTGCCGCTTTCGCGCACCTGACTGCCGAAGCCGGCCCTCGCGGGACGTGAACGCCGAAGCTGGTGGGGTGGGGCTGGTGGGGTGGGTGGGGTGTCAGCGGAGGCGCTCGATGAAGGCGATCCTGTCGACGACGACCCGGATCACCCGCCCCGTGGCCACCACCCCCGCCGAGTCGGCCGCCGAGACGATGAAGGTCAGCCGCCTCCCGTCGATCTCCTCGAGTCGGGCCTCGGCCCCGACCCTCGCGCCGACCGCCGTCGGCCGGACATGGTCGAGCTCGATCCTCGTCCCCACCGTGGTCGTCGTCGCGTCGAGATGTCCGTCGAGAGCACGACAGCTCGCCTCTTCGCACAGGGCCACCACACGTGGTGTGGCGAGGACGGCGACATCGCCGGAGCCGAGCGCGACGGCCGTGTCGGCCGTCGTGACGATCAGTTCGGCGACGCCCCGCAGACCGACCACCACGCTCATGCCCCGCACGCTAGGGCTCGGTAGGCTCGCCTCCATGATCGATCACGACGTGCTCGAACGGGTGCTCGCCGGGGCCGTGCGCACCGGTGCCGATTTCGCCGAGGTATACGCAGAGGACAAGCGGGCGACCGGTGTCGGCCTCGACGACGGGCGCATCGAACAGGTGTCGTCGGGCCGTGAGCGCGGTGCCGGCATCCGCGTCGTACGCGGTGAGACGACCGGGTTCGCCTACACCGCCGACCTGTCCGAGGCCGGATTGCGCGCCGCCGCCGAAGCAGCGGCCGCGGCGGCGAGCCGGGGCGATGGTGGCACCCGCACGGTCGCCCTCACCGCAGGTGCGACGCGCACGGTGAGTCCGGTCGAGCAGTACCCCGATGGCGTGCCGACGGCCGACAAGGTGCGGCTGCTGCGGCAGATTGACGATGCGGCCCGTTCGGCCGGCGCGAGCATCGTGCAGGTCAGCGCGGGCTATGCCGACAGTCGCAAGCGGATCCTCGTCGCGAACACCGAGGGTGTGTTCGTCACCGACGAACAGGTGCGCACACTCGTGCGCGTCGGTGCCGTCGCCGACGGTGACGCCGGGATGCAGACCGGCGCCCAGAGCGCGGGTCACACGATGGGCTTCGAGTTGTTCGACAGGATCGACGTCGAGGATCTCGCCCGCGACGCGGCGCGGATCGCGATCACCAAGCTCGAGGCCCGACCGGCACCGAGCGGCGCGCTCCCCGTGGTGATCAAGCGGGGCAGCGGTGGTGTGCTTTTCCACGAAGCATGCGGTCACGGTCTCGAGGCCGACCTCGTCGCGAAGGGCGGCAGCGTCTACCGCGGCAAGAAGGGTGAACTCGTCGCATCGCCGCTCGTCACCCTCGTCGACGACGGGACGATGACCGGCGAGTGGGGCGCGATCGGCTACGACGACGAGGGCCACGCAAGTCAGTACAACGTGCTCATCGAGAACGGCGTGCTCACCGACTACATGTGGGATTACCTGCGTGCGCGCAAGGAAGGCCGCGCCCAGAGCGGCAACGGTCGGCGTCAGAGCTATCAGCACCTCCCGATGGTGCGGATGACGAACACTTTCGTCCTCGACGGCACCGACGAACCCGACGACATCATCCGCTCGACCGAGTACGGCGTCTACGTGGCCAAGCTCGGCGGTGGGAGTGTGAACACGGCGACCGGCGACTTCGTCTTCGGGATGACCGAGGCGTACCTCATCGAGAACGGCGAGATCACGACACCGCTGCGCGACGGCAACCTCATCGGCAACGGGCCACAGGTGCTGCGCGACATCGACATGCTCGGCAACGACTTCGCGATGGGGAACCCCGGGACATGCGGTAAGGACGGGCAGGGTGTGCCCGTCGGCGATGGGCAGCCGACGCTGCGGGTGCGTTCGCTCACCATCGGTGGCACTGCGGCATGAGTTCGGAGTTGCTGACCCTCGCCGATCGCATCGTCGCCGAGGCCGCCCCCGGCGAACAGGTCGAGGCGTATGTGAGCCGCGGTGTCGAGACCGATGTCCGTGTCTAAGAGGGTGAGGTCGAGCACTTCGTCAGTGCCCAGTCGGAGGGCATCGGCATCCGGGTCATCCGAGATGGGCGCACCGGGTTCGCCTACGCCGGCACGCTCGATCCCGGCGTGATCGCCGAGGTTCTCGCCGATGCCCGCACGAACGTCGAGTTCGGAACCCGAGACGAGTGGGCAGGACTGGCCGAGCCTGACGGCGTCGATGTCGTCCCCCAGGATCTGTGGAACGAGGCGCTCGCCAACTGTGCGACCGATGTGAAGATCGAGCTCGCCAAACAGCTCGAGCGGCTCACCCTCGCTGCCGATCGCCGTATCCGCGTCGACGACTCGAACTACGCAGACGTCGCCGTCGAGTCGGCCGTCGCCAGTACGACCGGGATCCGCCGGACGGGTCGCGAGAACGGGTGCTATGTCAGCGTGAGCACACTGGCCGACGAGGGTGACGAGACGCAGACCGGCTTCGGGTTCAGTGTCGGACGGTCGCCCGACGAATTCGATCTCGAACGCGCGGCGCGCGAGGCAGCTGAGCGGGCGACGCGGCTGCTCGGGGCGACCAAGCCGACGAGTCGTCGCACGACGGTGGTGCTCGATCCGATGGTGACCGCATCGTTGCTCGGGGTGATCGGCTCGACGCTCAACGGTGAGTCGGTCGCCAAGGGTCGCAGCCTGTTCAAGGACCGTCTCGGCGAGCAGGTGGCGAGTCCGCTGTTCACCCTGCTCGACGACCCCACCAATCCACTCGCCTACACGGCGAGCGATCTCGACGGCGAGGGCCTCGCAGCGCGCCGCAATGTGCTCGTCGAGGACGGCGTGCTGCGGATGTTCACCCACAACAGCTACAGCGCCCGGCGGACCGGAACCCGCAGCACGGGTAATGCCGTGCGCGGCGGATACTCGGGGACGCCGGGTGTGGGCTGCCTCGCGCTGCAGCTGCGACCCGGCACTCGCGATCAGGCGGCGCTCATCGCCGATGTGGGCGATGGTGTGCTCGTGCAGTCGGTGCAGGGACTGCACAGCGGTGTCAACACGATCAGCGGCGACTTCTCGGTCGGCGCATCGGGTCTGTTGATCTCCGGCGGTGAGGTGGGTGCCCCGGTGCGCGAGTTCACGATCGCCTCGACGCTCCAGCGGATGTTGCTCGACGTGGTCGAGGTGGGCGGCGACGTCGAGTGGCTCCCGATGCGTGCGGCCGGCGTGAGTCTCGTCATCCGCGACCTCACACTGAGCGGCGCATGATCCCGGCACGGGTGTGCGCCGTGCCGAGCACCGACTGACCCATGCCGATCCTCCACGCCGTCATCCTCGGGATCGTCCAGGGACTGTCGGAGTTCCTGCCGATCTCCTCGAGCGGTCATCTCCTCCTCGTGCCGTGGTTGTTCGGCTGGGACGACCTGGAGAGCGCATCGGTGAAGAAGGCGTTCGACGTGGCCCTCCACGGGGGCACCCTCGTCGCGGTCGTCGCCTACTTCCGTCGAGATGTTGCGATCTACGTGCGTGAGGGGGTGGCGGTGCTGCGGTCGCGTCGTCGCCCGACGACACCGGACGGTCGGCTCGCGTGGTTGCTCGTCCTGTCGTCGATGCCTGCTGCCGCTGCAGGTGCCCTCGGCGAGCGGTACATCGACGAACAGCTCGGGACGCCGCTGCTCATCGGGGTGTCGCTCGTCGGCTTCGGCCTCCTGCTGTGGTGGGCCGACCGACGGCCCGGCGAGCGCACACTCGGCGACTACCGCACCGGCGATGCGCTGAAGGTCGGTGCCGCGCAGGTGCTCGCGCTCAACCCGGGCACCTCGCGCAGCGGGATCACGATGACGGCCGCACTGCTCCTCGGGTTCCAACGCGATGCGGCGGCACGCGCCAGCTTCCTGATGGCGATCCCCGTGACGGCCGGGGCCGTGGTCTACAAGGTGGGTGGGCTGTTCATCGACGGTGTCCCCGAGGGACTCGCGATGCCGATGCTGGTCGGTGTGGTCACCTCGGGTATCGCAGGGTGGACCGCGGTGTGGGGAACGCTCCGCCTCGTGCGGACGCGCACGTTCGGGTGGTTCGTCACCTACCGCGTGCTGCTCGGAGCCGCCGTGGTGGGCCTCGTGCTCACCGGCATACGCTGACCCGATGCTGAACGAGCGTCGACCGCGACACGAGACGATCGCCGTCACGAGTGGACGCCCCGAGGGTGAGGGTGCGCCGCTGAACGTGCCGATCGTGCTGGCGAGCAACTTCCGCAGCGAGGCCGGCGACTACAGCCGAACGCATGGCACTGCGACGTGGCATGCGCTCGAGGATGCTGTCGGCGCGCTCGAGGGCGGTCGCGCACTCGCCTTCAGCAGCGGCATGGGTGCCGCGTCGAGTGTGTTGTTCGCGCTCGCGCCTCGGGTGCTCGTCCTGCCCACCGTGTCGTACCTCGGTGTGCGTCGACTGGTCGACGAGCTCGAGTCCCGCGGCGGTGTCGAGGTGCGCCGAGTCGACATCACCGACACCGCAGCGGTCATCGCAGCGTCGCGGGGTGCCGATGTGGTGTGGCTCGAGTCGCCGACCAATCCGACGCTCGACGAGGCGGACGTCACGGCGATCACTGCATCTGTGGGTGCGCCGACCACCGTCGTGGTCGACAGCACGTTCGCCACGCCGATCTTCCGTCGTCCACTCGCGCAGGGTGCCCATGTGGTGGTGCACAGTGGGACGAAGTTCATCGGCGGACACAGCGACCTGCTCATCGGGCTCGTCGTCGTGAACGACGGCGACGACGAGCGATACGCACGACTCCACGACGCCCGCCTCGTGTCGGGCACGACGCCGGGAGCACTCGAGGCGTTCCTCGCTCTCCGTGGACTGCGCACGCTCCCGCTGCGGATGACACAGGCGCAGCGGAATGCCATCGACCTCGTCGACCGGCTGGGTCGCCATCGCGCCGTCGCCGAGGTTCGTCATCCCGGATACGGCGCGATGGTCTCGTTCGTCGTGGCAGGTGGGGCGGATGCCGCCGACGCGGTGTGTCGGGCCGTGCGTCTCATCGTGCCGGCGACCAGCCTCGGGGGTGTCGAGACGACGATGGAGCGACGGCAGAAGTACGCTGGTGATGCGCATGTGGCGCCGGGCTTGATCCGGATGAGCGTCGGCATCGAACACATCGACGACCTGTGGGACGACCTGTCTGCGGCACTCGACGCCGTAGTGTGACCCTTCGATCATGGTGATCGGCCGAGCACGACCATCCCGGCGGCACTGACACGCGCCGCGCATCTCTCGTCGACGGCGACCTCGAACCGTTCGTCATCGGTCGTGACGACGACCCCTGGGCACAGCCGCTCGCCGTCGGCGAACACGACGACACCGTCGCCGATCACGAGACGCGGCGCAGCGTCGTCGTCGACGGACATCACCACCCAGTCGGCCGGCACCGTGCCCACGGCGGCCACATCGTCGGCGACGAGGATCTCACCCACCCCGAGTCGGCGCGACGCAGGAGCGGTCGGCGCGGTATCGAGCGGTGTTGCGGGCAGCACGGCAACAGGTAGTTCGCGCGCCTCCGCAGCGATCGGTGCGCCGCGTTCGGTGGGTGCGGTGACGACCCACACGACCCGGGTGGTGCCCCACCGATCACGCTGAGCCTCCGCCTCACGCACGGCACCGCGGACCGTGGTGGCCGCGACGAGTACGGCGACGGCGACGGTCGCCCAGTACAGCGATGGATGTCGGGCGAGCAGCCAACGTGCTCGGGCGACGAGCGCACCCACGAGACGACCTCCCACGACGATGAGGTACTCGGGGGAGCCGGCGGCACCCTACCGTCGGCACCCTGCCGTCGGCGTGGCGACGGTCAGGTGCTCGAGGATGACGAGGTCGTGTTCGACGAGGTCGTGCTCGAGGAGGTCGTGTTCGTGGAAGTCGTGTTCGTGGAAGTCGTGCTCGACGAGGTCGTGGCTGATCCGGTGTCGCTCGAGGAGCTGCTGCTCGAGGTCGTCTCACCCGACTTCGACGTGCCCGCACCCTTGCCGGTCGAACTGCGGGCATCGGTCTTGTAGAACCCGCCGCCCTTGAACGTGACCCCGACGGGCTGGAAGACCTTCTTCACCTGCATCACCGCGCCGGTGCGCGGGTGGGTGGCCTCGGTGAGGGCCGGATCCTCGAAGGACTGCTGGACCTCGATGGTCTCTCCGGTCTCGACGAATTTGTACACGTAGGTGGGCACGGCTCGCCTCGGTCGACTCGTGTTGGCACTCGGATAGGTCGAGTGCCAAGGCTATCGGCCGACGGCGCAGCCCGAGCGATCGAAGCGCCGGTGCGGGCCGTAGCCTGCGCCGATGCGCGTACGGACAGCGGTGATCCCGGCGGCGGGGATGGGGACCCGGTTCCTGCCCGCCACCAAGGCCATTCCCAAAGAACTCCTGCCGATCATCGACACCCCGGCGCTCCACTTGATCGTCGAGGAGTGCATCGGGGCGGGGATCGAACACATCGTCGTCGTGTCGAGTGCCGCCAAGCCGGCGATCGCGGCCTTCCTCGCCCCGGCACCCGAGGTGACCGCCCGCCTGCGCGCCGCCGGGCGAACGGCGCTGGCCGACTCGCTCGACCGGGTGGGTACCGACGTGCGGGTGACGGTGGTGCACCAAGATGCACCGCACGGTCTCGGTCATGCGGTCGGGTGTGCGCGCGCTGCCGTCGGCGATGAACCGTTCGCCGTCCTGCTGCCCGATGAACTGATGTCCGACAGTCGTCTCTTGCGTCAGATGATCGACGTGTGCGAGCGCACGGGCGGCGGCGTGGTCGGACTGGGTCGGGTGGCGCGCAGCGAGGTGGGTGCGTACGGCGTCGTCGATCCCGTCGGCGATCCCGACGGTGATGGGGTCGTCGGCGTGCGCACGATGGTCGAGAAGCCCGATCCGTCGGTGGCGCCGAGCAACCTGATCATCATCGGGCGGTATGTGCTCACCCCCGATGTGTTCGAGCGGATCGACCGTGTCGCTCCCGGTCGGGGTGGTGAGATCCAGCTCACCGATGCCCTGCGCGCGCAGGCCGAGTCCGGCCCGTTCCACGGTGTGCTCGGCACGACGCGTCGGTTCGACACCGGGACCCCACTCGGCTGGCTGATCGCGGTGGTCGATCGAGCACTCGACGATCCTGCGGTGGGCGATGCATTCCGCCACTGGCTCGACGGCCGGCTCACCGCCGACTGACGATCAGTCGACCCGCGAGAATGAGCCGTCGATGCTGACGACGAGCCCGTGCTCGTCGACCTCGACCTCCGCCACGACACCGGCGCGGGTGATCGTCCAGTGCGACGCAGAGTGACGCGTGTAGCGCACCGGTTCTGCCGTGACCGCGAGAGAGTCGGGATCGACCACCACCACCGGGAGTTCGGCGGTGTGGCCGTCGTGCAGCGGGAGGCGGCGGATCGGTGGCGTATGGCTGAACGGCGTGCAGGCGAGCACGACGTCGTGGCATCCGTCGAGCTCGGTGCGGTGTGCGCCGTTCATCTCCCCCCAGCGACCGTGTCCGTCGGTGGCGAGCCACAGATCGGGCTCGTCGAGGTCGCGGAAGAGGAGGAACTGTCGCACGTGCCACTGCGCCGACAGGCGCACGACGTATTCGATCCGCTCACTCGACACGGTGCCCGCAACGGTGAACCCCTCGTTCTCCCAGCGGATCGTCAGGTCTTCCCGGTGTGCGCCGTCCCAGGTCTGCCAGCGGACGGCATGGCCCGCCGTGCCGTGGGCGTCGGCGAACGGCATGTACGCGGTCACCGGGGCAACGGTACCGTTGCCCGTCATGGACGCGACCTCGCACGGCACCGGCAGCAGCATGGTGACGATCGAGGACGCGCAGCGCTACGTGCTCGAGCACTGCCTCGCCCTCCCGACGGTCGACGTCGCGGCGCGTGAGGCCGTCGGCCTCGTGCTCGCCCGGCCGGTCGCCGCGGCAGAGGACGTCCCCCCGTTCGCCAACAGCGCCGTCGACGGCTATGCCGTGCGCGCCGCCGATGTCGCCGCGGCGACGACGTCCGAACCTGTCGTACTCGCCGTCGTCGACGAGGTCGCGGCCGGCGCATCGACGAGTCGCGTGGTCGGTGTCGGTGAGGCGATCCGCATCATGACCGGTGCACCCGTGCCGGCAGGCGCCGACGCGATCGTGATGGTCGAGGACACCGAGCGTCTCGACGGTGGGGCGCGGGTCTCGATCCGCCGGCACGTTGCGGTCGGCGATGCGGTGCGACCCGTCGGCGACGATGTGCGCGAAGGCACCCCGCTCTACCCGGCCGGCACGCTCGTCTCGCCGGCAGTTGCGGCGGTGCTCGCCGGCGCCAACGTCGGATCGGTGCAGGTCGTCCGTCGTCCGCGTGTCGCGGTGCTCAGCACGGGTGACGAACTCATCGACGACGGTGCGCCGCTCGCACCGGGGCAGATTCGCGAGAGCAACCGCACGATGCTCGTCGGCCTCGTGAACGCCGCGGGGTGCGAAGCGATCGATCTCGGGACGGTTCGCGACGATGAGGCCGCCCTCGAGGACGTGCTGCGACGCGCCGCCACCGACCACGACGCGATCGTCACCAGCGGGGGAGTGAGCATGGGCGACTACGACGTCGTCAAGGCCGTGCTCTCGCGTCTCGCGACGATGCGGTGGATGCAGATCGCCATCAAGCCGGCCAAGCCGTTCGCCTTCGGCCTGCTCGGCGCCGGTGTACCGGTGTTCGGGCTCCCCGGGAACCCGGTGAGCTCGTTCGTCAGCTTCGAGCTGCTCGCTCGTCCGGGCCTGCGGCAGATGGCCGGTCACCCGACGCCACATCGGCCGGCGGTGTGGGCGGTCGCCGACGGTGGACTCCGGCGTCGTCCCGACGGCAAGGTCCACTACATGCGGGTGGTGGCGCAGTTCGCCGACGACGGACGGGTCCACGTGGAGTCCGTCGGGGCCCAGGGCAGCCATCAACTGGCCGCCACATCGCTCGCCAATGCCCTCGCCGTCGTACCCGACGGCGACGGTGTCGAGCCCGGCGGGGCGGTCCGTGTCGTCCTCCTGTCGCTAGCCTGACCGGATGGACCTGGTCGATCCGTTCGGGCGGACGATCCGCGACCTGCGTATCTCGGTCACCGACCGCTGCAACTTCCGCTGCACGTACTGCATGCCCGAGGAAGGGATGCAGTGGTTGCCCCGCCACGAGATCCTCAGCTTCGAGGAGATCGAGCGGCTGGCCCGGATCGCCGTCGAGCGGTTCGACGTGAACGGCATCCGTCTCACCGGCGGCGAGCCCACGGTGCGGGCCAACCTCGCGGTCCTCGTCGAGAAGCTGGCGGCACTGCGTCTCGCCGATGGCACGGCACCCGACATCGCGCTCACCACCAACGGTGCGACCTTCCGCCAGCTCGCCGCGCCTCTTCGTGAGGCGGGCGTGCGGCGGGTGAACATCAGCCTCGACACCCTCCGGCGCGATCGATTCGAGCAGATGACACGCCGTGACGAACTCGTCCGTGTCCTCGACGGAATCGAGGCCGCCAAGGAAGCCGGATTCGACCCGGTGAAGATCAATGCGGTGATCGAGCGCGGTGTGAATGACGACGAGATCATCGACCTCGCACGGTTCGGACGCGAGCGACAGGTCGAGGTGCGGTTCATCGAGTTCATGCCGCTCGACGCCGCAGGTCACTGGGTCGACGGCAAGGTCGTCGGTCAGGACGAGATCGTCGCCCGCCTCGCTGACGTGTTCCCCCTCGAGCAGGTGCCGGCCCGTGGCGCAGCGCCCGCCGACCGCTGGCGGTATCTCGACGGCGCCGGCATGATCGGGGTGATCCCCACGGTGACCAAGCCGTTCTGCGGCGACTGCGACCGCGTGCGTCTGACGGCCGACGGCCAGTTCCGGACGTGCCTGTTCGAGACCCGCGAGTTCGACCTCCGACTGATGCTGCGCGACGGTTCGTCCGACGACGACATCGCCGAGGAGATCCGTCGTGCCGTCGGCACGAAGTGGGCGGGCCACCAGATCGGTCAGGTCGCGTTCGTCAAGCCGCGTCGCACGATGAGCCAGATCGGCGGCTGATCCCGCTCCGGCTGATGGTGCAGCCGGGCAGGTGTCAGGACTTGCCGAATGTGGCGACGCTGTCGACCTTGCAGACGAACAGCACACGCCGCTCGTCGATCGACGGATCGCGCAGGCCGTACTCGTCACCCTGGCCGATGTACTTGCGCCAGATGCGGTTCAGTTGCTCGGTCACCCATGCGCCTTCCTTCGGGTCGTCCTCGCTGATCTCGCGCTCGACCGACACCTTCATGCTCATCCAGTGATACATGTTCTCCGGATTGACGATGATGATCGTGATCTGCGGTGTCTTGCGGATCCACTTGGTCTTCACGCGATGCGACGCGACGTTGACGAGCACCTTGTCGCCCTCGTAGTCGAACCACATCGGCGTCAGGTTCGGGCGGCCGTCGCTGCCCATCACCGCCATGAC
>JBJSXI010000007.1:0-42921 GCA_046086305.1 Ilumatobacteraceae bacterium | reverse complement strand
GGGGTCGATCCCATCGCCGATCTCGACTACTACCTGAAGGACAAGAACGGGAAGGCATTCGATCTCACCGATTACGACCCCTCCGCCGGTGGCTGCCAGTACCCGTACCTGATGGTCCTGCTGACGGAGACCTCGGGCTATAGCTTCAATGGTGCGACCGGATCACACACGCTCGTTGTGAACTACTCCTCGTCTGGAAAGACGTTCGCGAACAACAGCTTCCGATTCATCGCCCCCTGAGCGACGACGGGGCCGATTCGATCGGTAAGTGAACTGGATGAGCCCCGGACACTGTCCGGGGCTCATTCGCGTCGCTGGGTCTCACCCGATGCGAGGTCTGGTGGAGCTGAGGGGAATTGAACCCCTGACCTCTTCCATGCCATGGAAGCGCTCTGCCAACTGAGCTACAGCCCCGAAGGGACGGCGAACGATACCAGTGGCCCGGAGGGGCTCCAAACACCACCCACTCAGAGTCGGCGCCGTGCACGCACCTTTGCACGCAGTGGCCCGAGTGCCAGTCGGGTCACCACCGTCATGATCGCCGTGGTCACGAGCACACGCCACCCGAGCGACAGCGCACCCACGCGCGGCGCCAGGAAGACTGCCGCTCCGATCGCCACCGGGTAGATCCACAGCACATCGGTCGCGATGCGCTGCCACAGCGACCGCTTCGGCTCGGCGCGCTCGGACAACTCGAACCAGTCCTCGATCCCGACCGTGCGCTGCACCCGCTCGCTCAGCACGTACGGCGCCGCTCGCTCCATCAACGCAGCCCGTTCCGGCGAGCGCTCCCAGCGACGGAGATGCACGCCGTCGATGAAGCGGAACACGATCTGATGCTCGCCACCGTCGGGCCCGGGGTGCAGCACGCCGGCACCGAGACACCCGGGGAACTGGCGAAGCGCAGCAATGGCCTCTTCGGCCCAGCGGAGGTACTGGGCCTCGGTCCCCGGTGCGATCATCCGCGCCACGGTCACCGTGACCGGATCGGGCGCGACCTTCGGAAGTTGAGCCGTGTCGAAGCGACCGGTCAATGCGGTAGGCACGGGAGCGTTGACGTGGCGAGTCCTCGCTCGGTTCCCGTGCGTGACCGCGATCACACGGCGCCGCCGCCCAGCCATCGTCACTCCTGCCAGGGCACTCGGGGCACGTCCCGGTACAGCCGCTCGATCTCGTAGTACGTCCGGATTTCTTCAGCGAAGACGTGCACGATCACATCGCCATAGTCAACGAGTACCCACTGCTGCTCGCCGGCACCCTCGGTGCGCAGGGGCGATCGACCGAGTTCGGCTCGCACTGCCTCCTCGACCGCATCGACGACGGTTCGCACGAGACGTCGATTCGCCGCACTCGTGATGACGAAACATTCGGTGATGGCCAACACGTCACCGACATCGAGGATCAACGTGTGTTCGGCCTTCTTCGCATCGGCCGCGCGTGCGGCGACGATGGCGAGCTCGACCGCATCCGACGATGCCATCAGGCGTCCGCCGGCGGCGCGGTGGTCGAGGGAAGCACCAACTCGCCGCCGCTCAGGAATTGGGCGCCGAGCCGGATGACCACGTCGACCCCGGCGATCCGATACGCCGGCTCTGTCTCGATCAGGTACGGGGCAAGCACACCCGCCACGAGCTCGGCCCGAGCGGCGAACTGCGGGCTGTACAACTCGAACACGGTCTCCGGAGTCGGGACGTACTCGTCGGAAAGATAGATGGACTGCACGTTCTCGCCGGCGTACAGCAGAAGCTCGACGACGGCACGGACTCGCTGCTCGCTCCCTCGAGGTGCTTCGATCCGGTAGGTGAGACCGTCGGCGACTGCCGATGTCGAGTTCGGCGCGATCGACGCGAAGACGAGCACCGCGTCTGCGATGTCGAGGTACTCCACGTCGCGCCCACTCGGGTTCTCGTCGGCAGGAACAGCCACGGTGACGAGCATCCGTGTCGCGAGCGACCCGGCCACGATCCGACGCATCACATCGGTCACCGTCATCGTGGGTGAGGTCGCCGAGAGAGGACCGATCCCGTCCCCCACGGCGGCCGACACGCCACGCCACACGGCCTCGGCGTTCGACCGGCGGACACGCTCAGGCTGACCGTCGTCGCGCGCCGTCAGCACCTCGGCGGCCTCGACCGGGGTGAGCTCGCGACGCCCGGCCTCGAACAGCACCGTGCGCTCGCCATCCGTACCGTCGACCGACACCTCTGCGGGAAGGTCGACCTGCACCGACTGGAGGACACCGAAGATCGCCGCGAAGTCAGCCCGGTCGGCCACCATCGACACATCGATCGTGATCGACAGGAGTGACTCGACGGCGAGCACGAGTGCCGACTCTCCACCATCGACGAACACGTCATCGAGGGGCACCCGAGTATCGCCACCGTAGGAGGTGTCTGCAGCCACCGGGACCACCACGACACTCCCACCCACCTCGCCTGCCGAGGCTGGAGCCAGAACGACCACGGCGAGCGACGCAAGGCGACCTGTCGAATCCGCCCCAGCGATCATCCCCACCTTCGTCGGTGGGATGGCCACGAACTCGACATCGACGTTGCGAGCCCCCTCGTAGTTGCGCAGCGCGCTCACTCCTGCGAATGAGACAGCCGCGGCCGCGACGACCACCACTGCCGAACTGACGAGGAGGATGCGTGTCAGTCGATGCCGTGTTCGCTCGACCGCCGTCACCCTGGACTCCCGTAGAGGTGTCGACGACGGATCACGTCGAGCACCGGTTCGGTGACGAGGTAGTCGAGCGGTCGCCCGTCACGACAGCGGGCGCGCAGATCGGTGCTCGACACCTCGAGTCGAGGCACCTCGACGTGCACCCAAGCGAACTCCGGGGGAAGCCGCACCGGCTCGCCCGGCCGATCGACCACCACGAGCGTCGAGCGTCGGGCAACCTCGGCGTGGCGCTCCCACGTCGTGAACCCTGCCGCAGCATCGTCACCGACGATGGTGAACAACTCGGCAGACGGATGGCGGGCGGCAAGGGTGGCCAATGTATCTGCGGTGTAACTCGGGCCGCCGGCGTCGATCTCGTCGCGACCTGCCACGAGCCCGTCGACCTCGGCCACCGCAGCCTCGACCATCGCCAGACGATCGACGGCTGCCGATACCGTCCGGCCGCCGCGCTTCTGCCACGGGTCGTTGGCCACCATCAGCACCACCAGGTCGAGCCCCAGGGCGTACCGGACGTTCACGGCGGTCACGAGATGACCCACGTGGGGCGGGTCGAAGGTGCCTCCGAACAGCCCGATCCGGCGCAACGGGGAGGCTGACGACGCCACGTCGGCCCAGTGTAGGGGCGGTCCGGCGGCCCCGATCCGAAACCGACGGGACAGGGCCATCCCGATGTAGTACTCTTTCCAGTCCCCCCATATTGGTGCCGTCCCTCCCCGGGGTTCGGCAGCCCGGCCAGCCGCCTCCAGCGGGTGCGCGCGGGTCCCGTAACCACCCTGACCGCGGGGCTGTGGCACAGGCCACAGACCGGCCGGGAACACGACGACGCCACGAGAAGTTGAGAACACTGTCATGAACGATTCCATCGGTCTCTACCTGAACGACATCGGCAAGGTGTCGCTGCTCACCGCCGAGGAGGAGCGCGAGCTCTCCCGACTCATCGAGGCCGGCCGTGATGCGGCCGAGCGCCTCGCCAACGGCGAGCGCGGCGCAGCGCTCAAGGCTGCTGTGGCCAAGGCCGCTGCGGCCAAGGACCGCTTCATCCGCTCCAACCTGCGCCTCGTGGTGTCGATCGCCCGCCGCTACCCGCTGCCCCAGGGCATGGACCTGCTCGACCTCATCCAGGAGGGCAACCTCGGCCTCGAGCATGCCGTCGACAAGTTCGACTGGCGGCGTGGCTTCAAGTTCTCGACCTATGCGACCTTCTGGATCCGCCAGGCCATCGGCCGTGCCCTCGACCAGAAGGCCAGCCTGATCCGCATCCCCGGCGACCGCTCGGCGAGCCTTCGTGCGGCCCTGCGCCAGGCCAGCGGCGACGGCGAGACCCTCGACGTCGGCAATGCCGAATTGCACCGCCTCACCACGCCGGTCTCGCTCGACAAGACGATCGGCGACGACGGCGACGCAACCCTCGGCGACCTGATGCCCAACGGCGACGGCACCCCTGAGGACGCCGTGATGGCGAGCGAGGAGTCCGACATGCTCGCCCGCCTCCTCGACACCCTCGAGCCGCGCGCCAAGTACGCCGTGCAGGCCCGGTTCGGCCTGCTCGACGGCGAGCGCAAGAGCTTCCGCGAAGTTGGCGAGAACCTCGGCGTCACTGCCGAGGCTGCCCGCCGGCTCGTCAGCCGCGCCGTGGCGGGGCTGAAGGAAGACGCCGACCAGATCTTCGTGGCCTGAGGTCGGCCCGACCTCGCTGCGACGCCCAGCGTTAGGCTGACCGACGTGGCGAAGACCTGGAATCCCGCGAGCTGGCAGGCGTTTCCCGCCCTGCAGCAGCCCGAGTGGCCCGATCAGGGCGACCTCGAGCGAGCGCTGAAGCAGATCGCCTCGTATCCGCCGCTCGTGTTCGCCGGCGAGGCCCGGTCCTTGCAGGCCTCTCTCGGCCAGGTCGCGGCCGGGAACGCCTTTCTCCTCCAGGCGGGCGACTGTGCGGAGAGCTTCGAGGAGTTCTCGGCGGTCAACATCCGCGAGAAGTTGCGCGTCATCCTGCAGATGGCCGTCGTGCTCACCTACTCACTCGGCGTCCCGGTGGTGAAAGTCGGTCGGATCGCGGGCCAGTTCGCCAAGCCGCGAAGCAGCCCGGTCGAACGGGTCGGCGACGTCGAACTGCCCAGCTTCCGCGGGCACATCGTCAACGGTGACGCTGCGACCGAGGCGGCGCGCATCCCGAGCGCCGACCGCCTCGTGCAGGCGTACAACCAGTCGGCCGCCACGCTGAACCTGCTGCGCGCCTTCACCAAGGGCGGGTTCGCCGACCTCAGCCGGGTCCACGCGTGGACCCAGGAGTTCGTCGCCTCGAGCCCCGAAGGCCAGCGGTACGAGCAACTGGCGAGCGAGATCGACCGAGCGCTGCGATTCATGCGCGCCTGCGGTATCGACACAGAGGACACCCACCCGCTGCACGAGACCGACATGTACACTAGCCATGAGGCGCTGCTGCTTGGCTACGAAGAGGCGCTCACCCGGCAGGACTCGCTCACCGGCGCGTGGTACGACTGCTCGGCGCACATGCTCTGGATCGGCGAGCGCACTCGTCAACTCGACGGGGCGCACATCGAGTTCCTCCGCGGCGTCGGCAACCCTGTCGGCTGCAAGGTCGGTCCCTCCACGGACGCAGCGTTCGTCCTCGAATTGTGCGAACGCCTCAACCCCTCACGCATTCCCGGTCGCCTCACGCTGATCAGTCGGATGGGCGCCGACAAGGTCGAGGATGCACTACGTCCGCTCCTGCGCGCGGTTCGCGACTCGGGCCACCCGGTCGTGTGGGCGTGCGACCCGATGCACGGCAACACCGTCACCAGCACGACCGGCCGCAAGACGCGCACGTTCGAGTCGATCTGCGCCGAGATCGACGGATTCGTGCGCGCCCATCGCACCGAGGGCACGTGGCCGGGCGGTATCCACGTCGAACTCACCGGAGACGATGTCACCGAGTGCACCGGCGGCTCCGACGACATTCTCGAGGGGCAGCTCGACGACGCCTACCAGACCGTGTGCGATCCTCGACTGAACGGGCGACAGAGCCTCGACCTGGCATTCCACGTCGCTGAGATGCTGCGCACCTCGGGCTTCGCCTGAGCCACCTCGATGGGGGCCGTGTCGATGGAGGCGTTCACCCTCCTCGACGAGTGGCCCGTCGAACATGTCGCAGCCGCCATTGTCGGTCGTGACGGCACCGTCGCTCGCCACGGCGACACAGGCCGACGCTTTCCACTTGCATCGATCTCCAAGCTCCTCCTCGGGCGAGCAATGCTCGTCGGCGTCGAGGAGGGCATCGTCAGCCTCGACGAACCGCTCGACGCTGTCGGCGGGATCGATCTGTCGTGGTGCACCATGCGACACCTACTCGCCCACGCCGCCGGATTCGGCTTCGACACCACAACTCGCCTCGCCGCACCCGGCACGCGGCGGATCTACAGCAATGTCGGTATCGAGCTCGCCGGACAGGTGCTCGAACAGCGAGCTGCGCTCCCCCTCGTCACCTATCTCTCCGAGGCGGTGCTCGAACCGCTCGGCATGCACTCGACCACACTCGATGGATCCGTCGCGACGTCGGTCACGAGCACCGTCGACGACCTCGTCGACTTCATCGGCGAGCTCCGCTCGCCGAGACTCGTCACCGCCGATACGGATCTCGCCTTCCGCACCATCCAGTTTCCCGGTCTCGCCGGCGTGGTACCCGGCATCGGGAGGTTCGACGACTGCGGGTGGGGTCTCACCGCCGAGGTGCGTGGCGCGAAGACACCGCATTGGACCGGCACCCGCAACTCTGCCGCCACGTTCGGACACTTCGGAGGAGCCGGTACCCTCCTGTGGGTGGATCCGGTGGCCCAGATCGCGTGCGTCGTGCTCACGGACCAAACCTTCGGCGAATGGGCCCTTCGTCTGTGGCCACCGTTCGCCGACGCCGTGCTCGACGAGTCGGCAGGTGTCGGACGATGACCCTCGCCCCGGGTGACCGCATCCGCTACGAGTGCACCGGCGACGACGGTCTCCCGCTCGTGAGGTACGGCTTCGTGGGCGGTGTGGCCGGGTCGTCCGGACCCGTCGTCGTGATGCTCGACGGTGAACTCGGCGGCGACGTCGTGAACCTCGCCGAGGTGAGCCCGGTCTCGGTGTCGACCATCGAGCTCACCCTCCACGGCACCGATCTCGTCGACGACCCGGCCCTGCGGCGCGGCCTGCTCTCGCTGTGGCAGGCCGAGGCCGACACGGCCGGACTTGACCTGGACTCCGTGTGCGCGCTCGAAGCCGGCTGCGACGACACGGGCACATGGGATCTCGCCCACCTGCGCGTCGGCTGCGACCTGTTCGTGCTGCGCGCCCGACGGCCGGCGCACGACCCCGAAGCCGTCATCGTGCGCGCCGAACCGCCCCACCGGTCCGCGTTGTGAGCCCCGCCGCATCCGGCGCCACCCGGCGCCCGACGGGCTGGTACGCGATGCTGCTCGCCACCGCGACGATCGGCATCTCCAACAGTGTCGTCTTCTCACTGCTCAGCAATCTGCAGGACGAGTTCGGCTTCGGCGACGTGGGGCTCGGGCTGATCGCCGGATCGGGGTTCGTCGTCGGACTCGTCGGGCAGTTGTTCTTCGCACCGTTCGCCGACCGCGGCCATTCGAAGCGATTGCTGCTGCTCGGCCTCGCCGTTGCCGTCATCGGGAGCATCTCGTTCACACTGGCCGGATCGCTGCCGACCCTCGTGCTCGCACGGTGCGTGGTCGGACTGTCGACCTCGCTGTTCCTCCCCTCGGTGCGCGCAATCGTCATCTCGATCGACGACGAGGGTGTGGCGCGGCGCCTCGGAGTCCTCGGTGGGGTCGAACTGGCCGGCTTCGTCACCGGCCCGACGCTCGGCGGCCTGCTCGTCGGCCCGTTCGGCCTCGACGTGCCGTTCTATGTCACCGGCGCCTTCGCCCTCGTCGGCATCCTGCTCCTCGCGCCGCGCAAGCTTCCGGCACCGCCGCTGTCGCTCCATCACGGACTCGCATTCGACCTGCTCCGGCTCCGCTCGATCCGCAGCGGCATCCTCGTCAGCGTGGCCCTGTTCGTGCCGGTCGGCTTCTACGACGCGATCCTCGACCGATATCTCACCGACCTCGGCGCGGGCGACGTACTCATCGGACTGAGTTTCCTCGTGTTCGGTATCCCGTTCGCCGTGCTTGCCCCGCTCGGTGGACGGCTCGCCGATCGACTCGGACCTCTGCGCGGCGCCGTCATCACCGCCGTGCTCATCACACCGCTCACCGTCGCCTACGGCCTCATCGACCGACCGGGCCTCATCGTCACCTTGAGTGGTGTCGAGGGAACGATCCAGGCACTCGGCATCCCCGCCGCGCAGGCCGCTGTGGCGCGGGCTGCACCGATCGGTCGCGCCGGAGCTGCGCAGGGTCTCGCCGGGGCCTCGAACTTACTCATCGGCGCGACCACGGCCTTCGCCGCAGGACCGATCTACCAGGAGTTCGGCCCAGCGTGGATGTTCGTCATCGCCGGCACGGGTGTGCTCGCCTTCGCCCTGCTCGGTCTCGGTCAGGCCGATCGTCAACGCGTCAGTTGAGACGCTCGACGATCATCGCCATGCCCTGACCGCCGCCGACACACATGCTCTCGAGGCCGTACGAGCGGTTCTCCCACTCGAGGCCGTTGAGCAATGTGGCCATGATGCGGGCGCCCGTCATCCCGAACGGGTGACCGAGTGCGATCGCACCACCGTGCACGTTCAGTTGACGGTCGATGTCGATCCCCAAGTGCTTCGCCGACGGGATCACCTGTGCGGCGAACGCCTCGTTGATCTCGACGAGACCCATCTGGTCGATCGTCATCCCGGCGCGACCGAGGGCCTGCCGGCACGCTTCGATCGGGCCGAGACCCATGATCTCCGGGTTCAATCCACTCACACCCGAGCTCACGATGCGCGCAAGCGGCGTGACACCGAGCGACTTCGCCTTGGTGTCGCTCATCACGAGCACGGCCGCCGCACCATCGTTGAGCGGACAGGCATTCCCGGCAGTCACCGTGCCGTCGGGGCGGAACACGGGCTTCAACTTGCTCACCGCCTCGTAACTGGTGTCCGGCCGTGGGCCGTCGTCGGTGCGCACCACGGTGCCATCGGGCAGGGTGAGCGGGGTGATCTCGCGCTCGAAGAATCCCTTGGCGATGAATTCGCACGCGAGGTTCTGGCTCCGCACGCCGAAGCGATCCATCTCCTCGCGCGTCACACCTTCGGCCTCGACGACGTTCTCGGCGGTCTGGCCCATTGCGATATAAAGATCGGGCAGTCCGGTCGGCGGGCTCCAGGTCGGCTGACCCCCCTGAGCGCGCTGCGCCGTACGGGCACCCGGCTCGGCGAAGACCGGATTCGGTGCGATGTCGCTCGCGCCGCTCGCATATCTGCTCACCGTCTCGACGCCACCTGCCACGAAACAGTCGCCTTCGCCTGACTTGATCGCATGGAACGCCATCCGGATCGTCTGCAGACCGCTCGAGCAGTAACGGTTCACGGTGACCCCGGGAACATCACCGAGGCCGGCGAGCACGGCGACGACGCGGGCGATGTTGAAGCCGCCCTCACCGGCAGGCTGACCGATCCCCCACATGACGTCGTCGACCAGATCCGCCGACACCTGGGGCACCTCGGCCATCAGCCCACGGACGATCTGGGCGCTCATGTCGTCGGGACGCAGGCCCACGAGCGACCCCTTGTTGGCCCGACCGATCGGGCTGCGGGCCGTGGCGACGATCACTGCTTCGGTCATGGTTCTCTCCTCGCTCGGCGACCCTGCGGATCGTAGCGAGCGCGCCAGACCGACCGACCTCGATCGGCATGCACCTGCCGGTCGCCGGTACGCTCGCGCCATGACGCCCGCACAGGTCGCCCTCGGCTCGTTCCACCTCTCCGACCCCGAGTTCTGGATCGCCCCGCGGGAGATCCGCGAGGGAGCATTCCGCACACTCCGCGACGAGCAGCCCATCAGCTGGTGGGACGAGTGGGAGTTCCCCGACTCACCCTTCCCGCGAGGGCCCGGGTACTGGGCCATCGTCACCCACGACGATGTGTGGCACGTCAGCCGGAATCCGCAGCTGTTCTGCAGCGGCCGTGGGACCAACATCGGCGACCTGCCGATCGAGATCTCCGAGTTCTTCGGGTCGATGATCAGCATGGACGATCCCCGTCACTTCCGTCTCCGCTCGATCGTCTCGAAGGGCTTCACCCCCAAGGAGATCTCGCGTGTCGAGGGGTACGTGCGCTCGAAGGCCACCTCCGTCATCGATCGACTCCTCGAGCAGTTCCCCGAGCGAACATGCGACTTCGTCCACGAGGTCGCCGCAGCCCTGCCGTTGCAGATCATCTGCGAGATGATGGGCATCCCTGCCGAGGACGAGGACCAGATCTTCCAGTGGACGAACACCATCCTCGGTGTGGGTGATCCCGAGTTCACCTCGTCGTTCGACGATCTCGTCAATGCCGGCATGGGTCTGTTCCAGTACGCGCAGGCGCTGGGCGAGGCGCGCCTCGCCTCGCCGACCGACGATCTCACCTCGATCATGATGAATGCCGAGGTCGACGGCGAGCGCATGTCGGCGCAGGAATTCGGGTCGTTCTTCATCCTGCTCGTCGTCGCAGGGAACGAGACGACCCGCAATGCCATCAGCCACGGCATGTACCAGCTGACACGCAACCCCGATCAGCGCGACCTGTGGTGGAACGACTGGGACGCACACACACGAACCGCCGTCGACGAGATCGTCCGATTCGCCACTCCGGTGATCCACTTCCGTCGCACCGCCACCGAGGACACCGAGGTCGGGGGCCAACGGATCGAGGCCGGCCAGAAGCTCGTCATGTGGTACTGCTCGGCAAATCGTGATGAACGCGTCTACACCGACCCGCACCGTTTCGACGTCACGCGCTCGATGCAGCCACCGCAGGTCGGCTTCGGTGCGGGCGGACCGCACTTCTGTCTGGGTGCGAATCTCGCTCGACGGGAGATCGCCGTGATGTTCGACGAGATCCGTCGTCGGGTGCCGACGATGCGCACCGTGGGCGAACCCGACTACCTGCAGAGCAACTTCATCAACGGGATCAAGCGACTCCGCTGCGAGTGGTGATCAGAGGGTTCGCGCGTCGCGCGGCAGATGCTCGACATCGCTGAGGCGCATCAGCGAGAAGGTGTGGCCGTCGCCGAGTTCGATACTCGAGAGTCGGGTGATCGAGGCGTGGTGGGTGACGAAACGGTCCCATTCCCACGGCACCGGATCGAGACCCAGTAGTTGACACAGCAACACGCCGTTGGTGCCCGCATGCGCGGTCACCAGCACACGAAGTTCGGGGTTCTCCACATGCCACATCGGCAAGGTGTGGCGGGCTCGCGACAGACCGATCCGCGAGAAGAACTCGGTCGCACCCGATCTCACGCGTTCGACGAACTCACGCGGCGGCTCGCCGCCGCCCTGCACACCGTGCCAACGGTCCTCGGCGGGACGGGACCGCTCTTCCGCATACGCGGCAGCGGCAAGCTCCGCCGGCGTGCCGTGCCAATCAGGTTCACGAATCTCCTCGAGGAATGGCTCGACGACCTCATTGCGTCCCTGGGCCCGCAGCGTCGGAGCGACGGTCTGTCGGGCTCGCCGCAGCGGCGAGACCACGATGTGATCGAAGTGCTCCGTGCCCAGCACCTCTCCGACCCGATCGGCCTGCATCAACCCCCGTTCGGTCAGGGGGGGATCGACCACGTTGAGGCCGTTGCGCACCCACTCGGGCTCACCATGTCGAACAAGGACGATTTCCATACGGATGTCGATCGTAGAGGCCCGACAACTCGCCGACCGTCATTCGACCGTGGTGGCCGTCACCCACGCCTCGTACATCCGTGCGTACACCCCGCCGGCGGCGACCAGTGTCTCGTGCGCGCCATCCTCGACGAGGCGACCGTGGTCGAGGACCAGGACACGGTCGGCCCGCGCAGCTGTCGACAGACGGTGGGCGATCGCAATCGTCGTGCGTCCGGCAGCGAGCCGTTCGAGGGCTCTCGTGAGGCGCACTTCGGTGAGCGCATCGACCGATGAGGTCGCCTCGTCGAGCACGAGGACATCGGGGTCGACGATGGATGCACGCACGAGCGCGACGAGTTGACGCTCGCCGGCAGACAACTGTGCCCCGCGCTGTCCGACCGCGGTATCGAGACCCTCTGGCAGGCCCTCGAGCCAGTCGCCGAGGTCGAGACGAGAAATGGCGGCGACGAGGTCAGCCCGGCTGAGGCCCGGGCGAGCGAAGCGGAGGTTCTCCTCGATGGTTCCATCGAAGAGGAAGGGCTCCTGGGGCACCACCGTCAGTCGGCGCCGGAGGTCGTCGTTGGCGACCCGGGTGAGCGGCACACCACCTACGAGGACCGTGCCCGCCGTCGGGTCGGCGAGACGGGCGATGAGTCGACCGAGGGTCGTCTTCCCCGAACCCGTCTCACCGACGAGGGCCACCTGCTGACCGGCCGGGATCTTGGCCGAGACGTCGTGGAGCACCGGTGGCTCGTCCTCGTCGCTGCGAGTCGGATAGGTGAAGTCGACCCGGTCGATCGTCACCGCGAGCGGACCCGTCGGAAGTGGCGTCGCAATCTCGGGTTCGGGCGGTCCCGTCGGGATCTCGAGTACCCCGAGTACTCGACGCATCCCTGCCACGGCGGTCTGGGTGTGATCGAGCACCTCGGTGAACTCGGCGATCGGCTCGAGGAAGCGATAGGTGAGGAAGAGGAAGCCCACCATCGCGCCCGCCGTCAGCCCGCTCCCCGGACCGCGCAGGAGACCTGTCGTCACGACGGCCGACACGGTGAGCACGCTGAACACCTCACCGGACGGGAACAAGAACGCACCGATCGTGCCGGCACGGATGAACGAGTCGGATCGTTCACGGCTCGCCTGCTTCGCACTGCGCCCGTACCGCTCGCCTGCGCCGTAGGCGCGCAGCGTCTCGGATCCCGAGACGAGTTCGCTGACGTGACCCATCACCGCTGCGTTACGCGCCCTCGCCTGGTCGTAGGCGCGAACGAGATGCCGCTGCACCCGCTGCAGCACGATCGCGAGCGGAGCCGCAACGACGAATGCGACCACGGCGAGCACCCAGTCGTAGGCGAGCATCACGGCGGCGACCATCAGCATGAGCGTGCCGTCGAGCAGCCACGCCAGTCCGCCCCACTGGAAGAACATTGCGAGGGTCTCGACGTCACTCGTCACTCGTGCGACGAGAGCACCCTTTCGCTCCTCACTGTGATCGGCGATGCTCAGGCGGTGGATGTGTTCGAAGAGCCGCACTCGCAGCGTGTAGAGCGCCTCCTCCGACCGACGACCCAGACGGAGCACGGCTGTGCGATTGCTCCAGGTCGCAACCCCGACAGCGACGACCGCAACGGCGATGAGGGTCGCGATGAGCCCGACGCGCACACCCTCGGGCGCGAACCCGTGGTCGATGGCGATCTGGACGACGATCGGTACGACGACACGACCCGCCGCGCCCACCAGTGCCAGCGCGAACGTCACGCCGATCCCGGTGCGCAGTGCCGGCGCAGCGCGGACGCCCTTGCCCAGGGTCTCCACGGCACTCCACCTGCTCATCGGTTCGCTCATGGTGACGCCTCACCTGCTGATCCGTCGGACGACTCACGGTCGTGCTCGAACGCCTCGATGAGCCGGCGATACTCGGGAACATCGCGCATCAGCTCGTCGTGCGTGCCGTGCGCCACGAGCGTGCCAGCGTCGAGGAACAACACATCGTCGGCGAGAGCGATCGTCGACGGTCGGCTCGCCACGGCGATCACTGTCGTCGACACCAGTTCACGTCGCAGGTTGGCCAACACCTTGGCCTCGGTCGCCGGATCCAAGGCCGAGGTGGTGTCGTCGAGGAGCAGCACCGCCGGCCGCCGCACGAGGGCGCGTGCGAGCGCGATGCGTTGACGCTGTCCGCCGGAAAGCCCCACTCCGCGTTCGCCGAGCTCGGTACGCAGACCCTCGGGAAGCCCATCGACGAAGTCGGCCTCCGCCGTCCTCAGCGCGACGCGTACCTCAGCAGTCGAGACCTCACTCCCGAGCGTGATGTTGTCGAGCACGGTTCCCGACAGCAGGAACGGCTCCTGGAACACCGGACAGACCCGGCCGACGGGCACAGCGACCGAACCCTGGTCGACCTCGACCACGCCGGCGACGATGTCGAGCAGCGTCGTCTTTCCTGCGCCGGTCGGTCCGACGATCGCCACGGTTCGGCCCTCGGGAACACTCGCCGTGACCCCCCGGAGCACCTCGCGCTCACCATCGTGGGAGAAGTGCACATCGACGAGATGAACGCCGTTGTCGGCGCTCGGCTGGAGCGAACGAACGGGATCAGCGACGATCGGCTGGTCGAGGAGTGATCTGACCCGGCCCCACCCTGCGAGTGAGTGGGGCAGTTCAGACAGGGCGAATCCGATCAGCCGCAGCGGGAAGACGAGCAGGGCGAACAGGTAGATCATGCTCGTCAGTTCGCCGAGGGTCAGTGCTCCCGCCCTCACGCGATATGCACCGCCCAGCACGAGCAGCAGACTGACGACAGCGGGCAGGCCATCGAGAATCGCTTCGAACAGACTCCGAAGCCGCACTGCACCAAGGCGCGCGTCTCGGAGACGGGCAGCGATCGTCGACAGGCGTGCCGTCTCACGATCCTCGGCGCCGAACGACTTGACGACAACGACGCCGTCGAAGCTCTCGTGCACGGCTGCACTGAGGGCGCCGAGTTCCGACTGGGCTGTGTCGTAGAAGCGGTCAACCCGGTGCTGGTATCCGATGTTGACTGCGACGAGGATCGGGAACACGGCGACCGCCGCGGCACCGAGAACGACGTCGGTGACGAGCAGCCATGCCGACGAGAGCACGAGCAGAATCACCACACCGCTCGCGAACGGCAGCGGTCCGAGCACTGCCGTCGCCGCCTCCGCATCGACACCTGCCCTCGTGATCAGATCACCGGCGCTCTGGCGGCGGTGCCAGGGGGTCGGTTGAACCACGATCCGGTCGATCACCTCGGCGGTGATGTCCTCGGTGACGCGCCACGTCGTCCGCCCGGCAAATGTCCGACGCACCACGACTGATGCGGCACGTATGAAGCCGATCAGGATGACCAGGCCGAGCACCATTGCAACTGTCGACCGGCCGACCGACCCGGTGCGAAAGCGTGGATCGATCAGGTCGTCGGTGACCCGACGAACCATCGCCGCCGATGCAACGGTGCATGCTGCGAAGACTGCCGCACCACCAACGGCCGTGAGGAACAGGCCTCGATGGTGGCGAACCAGGGTTGCGATGAAGCGGATCGCCTCCCCGGCGCGCCCGCCGCGCTGACGATCGTTCGAGACCTCCCCCACGATCGTTCGTTCTACCACCGGCGTCGATCGAGTCGCTGCGAATGGGCGGGGTCGTCAGTCACCCCGTAGCGTGGCCACCATGGCCCACACAGACGCGGTCCAGTTCGACGCAGCGATCGCCCTCTTGCGGATCGTGTTCGGTGTGTTCCTGGCGGCCCACGGCGTGAACAAGATCGTCGGCGGCATCGAGGGCACGGTGAGGTGGTTCGCCTCGATCGGCATGCGGTGGCCACACATCCAGGCCCGGCTGGCGGCAGCCACCGAGATCGGTGCCGGTGGGCTGCTCGCTGTCGGACTGCTCACCCCAATTGCAGCCGCGGCGATCGTGTCCGTGATGTGCGTTGCCATCGTCGTCGCCCACCGCAAGGTCGGCTTCTTCGTCTTCCACCCCGGCCAGGGATGGGAGTACTGCGCGTCGATCATCACCGCGGCAGTCGTAATCGGAATGACAGGACCCGGCCGCTGGTCGATCGACCACCTCCTCGAAATCGGGCTCGACAACTGGTGGGGGGCAGCCGTCACGATCGCCGTCGGCTGTAGCAGCGCAGCTGCGCACCTCGCCATCTCATATCGTCCGTCGCCGTCATGAACACCGCCACGCCCACGCGCCCCCGACGCAGCCGACTCGGCGTTGCCTTCGTCGCCCTCGGTTGCGTCCTCGTCGCGCTGATGTGGGGGTACTACTTCTTCGCCGCCGACGACGAGGGCATCTACCGCCTGACGGACACGTCGTGGCGCGAGCGTGCCGCAGTCGTCTGCGCAGCGGCACAGACCGAGCGCCAGCAGCTCACCGACACGAGCGGCGGCTTCATCGTCGATCCGACGCCGGAACAGATGCGGCAACGGGCCGACATCGTCGACAGGGCCACTGATCTTGTCGAGAACATGCTCGACGAGATCGTCGCCATCCCGGTCGCCACCGATCGGGACCGTCAGATCCTCGCCGTCTTCGAGGAGAACTATCGCCTTGTCATCGCCGATCGGCGCCGCTATGCCGACGCACTCCGCGCCGGCGACGCATCGCCGTACTCCGAGACCATCGTCGCGGGCGGACCAGTCTCGAACGTGGTGTTCGACTTCACGGCCGGCGTGAAGAGCAACGACGTCCCCGAATGCTCCCCCCCGACGGAACTCGGCAACACACGCGCTCCGTGAGCCACCGCACGCTCGAGGTCAGTCGACCTCCTGCCATCCCTGTCCGTCGACCCACCGGCGCACCACCCGCGCTGGCGCACCGACGGCGACACTGCGGTCGGGAATCTCACCGGTGACCACCGAATTCGCACCGATCACGACATGGCGACCGATCTGGGCGCCCGGGAGCACCACGGCACCGTGCCCGATCCACGACCCGGCGCCGATCGACACCGGTCGCTCGGGCTGCGACTGCATCGAGATCGGCCGATCGACGTCCTCGTACCCGTGGTTCTGATCGGTGATGTAGACGTGGTGACCGGTCCACACGTCGTCGCCGATCTCGATCGAGAAGTGTCCGACGATGCCGCTGCCCTTGCCGATGAGGCAGCGATCACCGATGCGCACGACCGGATCGCTGAGGCACTCCTGCCCGGGCACCATGCCCGCCGACAGCGTGACATCGGGTCCGATCATCGTCCCCTCACCGATGTGGATGTAGCGCTCACCGAAGATCGTGTTGGGCGGGAAGCAGATGATGCTTCCAGTACCGAATCGACCGAACCGACGACCGGCGGCAGAGTCGGGGCCGATCGCAGCAGCGAGACGTGCCCAACTCCACATGCTGCGGACCGATTCACCAGCGGCCGCGCCGAGTCGGGAGCGCAGCCGTGCGAGCACGGGGGCGACGCTACCGGCCACCGGGGATAGCCTCGACCCGTGTCCGCTCCACGCCGCCCGGCGAGCGACCGATCACCAGCCGGATGCCTGACCGATGTCGCAGGAGTTGCCGTCGGCCACCACCACCGGATCGGCCGCGGCTGGCGAACCGGCACGACCGTCGTCCTCACGCCACTCGGCGTCGTGGCCGGTGTCGATGTCCGTGGCGGTGGACCAGGTACACGTGAGACTGACCTGCTCGACCCGCGAGCGACCCTGTCGACCGTCCACGCGATCTGTCTCTCGGGCGGCAGCGCCTTCGGCCTCGCCGCCGCCGACGGGGTGATGGCCGTCCTCGAGGAACGAGGCGTCGGCATTGCGGTCGGCGATCCACCGTTCGCCGTCGTACCGCTCGTCCCGACGGCGGTCGTGTTCGACCTCGCCCGCGGCGGCGATGCAGCCAAACGCCCCGATGCGACGTTCGGGCGGCGTGCAGCGCTGGCGGCCCGCCCACGCCCGTCAGCCCAGGGAACGATCGGTGCAGGAACAGGCACCCGCTGTGGCGGTTTGTCCGGCGGTCTCGGCACCGCCTCGATGCGCACCATCGACGGCGACACCGTCGCTGCCCTCGCCGTCGTCAATGCCATTGGCTCGGTCATCGATCCGGCGTCGGGCCTTCCCTACGAGTGCGGCGACGACCGGTTGCGCCGGCCGCAGCGGACCGAGCTCGAGATTCTGCGCAGTGCACTGGCCACGACGCGACCCGCGCTCAACACGACCATCGGCATCGTCGCCACCGATGCGCCGCTCACCCCCGGCGAGGTCACCCGCCTCGCTGCCGTGGCGCACGATGGTCTCGCCCGGGCGATCCGACCCGCCCATCTGAGCTTCGACGGCGACACGATCTTCTCCTTGGCGTCCGGCACCGGGGCGTCGGTCGACACCTCACGGCGCGACCACCTCCTCGCCGCAGCGGCCGACGTCTTCGCCCGTGCCTGCACCAATGCGGTGGTCAGGGCCACGGGCGACGGAAGCTTGCGGGCACTGTGCCCGTCGATGTTCCCCGACGGCCTTTCCGGCGTTCAGACTGCTTGACTAGGTTGCATCAAGGAAACGTCGATCCCATGACCACGGCCTCGGACCCGCGCAGCAAGGTGACCGTTCCCGAACTCGCGCGCATGAAGGCGCTCGAGCAGCCGATCACGATGATCACTGCCTACGACGCGACGTTCGCGCGCCTCGTCGACCTCGCCGGCGTCGACGTGATCCTGGTCGGTGACAGCGTGGGCATGGTCGTCCAGGGTGAGGCGAACACCATCCCGGTCGAACTCGATGAGATGGCCTACCACGTCCGCCTCGTCGCCCGCTCGAACCCTCGCGCGCTGATCGTCGGGGATCTTCCTTTCGGCAGCTATCAGGTGAGCCCGCAGCAGGCCGTCGAGAGCAGCATCCGGCTGATGAAGGAGGGGGCCGAGTGCGTGAAGCTCGAGGGCGGCGTGGTGATGGCAGAGACGATCCAGGCGATCACGCGGGTCGACATCCCCGTCATGGGTCACATCGGGCTGACCCCACAGAGCTACCACCGCATGGGCGGTCACCGCGTGCAGGGAAAGTCGGCGGGCTTCGAGGCAGGTGGACGTGAGCGGCTGCTCGAGGACGCCCATGCGGTCGAGCAGGCAGGTGCGTTCGCAGTGGTGGTCGAAGGAGTGCCGCGTGATCTGGCCAAGGAGATCACCGCCAAACTGTCGATCCCGACGGTCGGCATCGGTGCCGGCCCCGACTGCGACGGTCAGGTGCTCGTGCTCCACGACGTGCTCGGACTCAGCGAGGGCACCCTCAAGTTCACCAAGCACTACGCCGATCTCCGAACCGCTGCGATCACGGCAACCCGCGACTACGTCAGCGATGTGCGTAGCGGCGCGTGGCCCGACGATCAACACAGCTTCCACTGATGATCGTTGCCCACTCGCCGGACGAGATCCGGCGCTGGAGCCGTGAGCACGTAGCGCAGGGCCGCTCGGTCGCGTTGGTCCCGACGATGGGGGCGCTCCACGATGGCCACCTTCGACTCATCGAGACTGCCCGCCGCCACGCCGATCTCGTCGCCGTGTCGATCTTCGTGAACCCGCTGCAATTCGAGCGCTCCGACGACTTCGATCACTACCCGCGTCCCCTCGCCGACGATCTCGAGGCGTGCGAGAAGGTCCGGGTCGATGCGGTGTATGCACCGACCACAGACGCCATGTTCCGGGCGGGGTTCGACACGAGCGTCGTGCCGGGGTCCCTCGGCGAGATACTCGAGGGAGCACACCGCTCAGGACACTTTCGCGGTGTCGCAACCATCGTCGCCAAGTTGCTCCACGCTGTGGAGCCCGCCGTTGCCGTCTTCGGCGAGAAGGATGCCCAGCAACTCGCCGTCATCCGGCGCATGGTCGATGACCTCGACATCGGCGTGGAGATCGTCGGCGTCGCGACCGTTCGCGAACCCGACGGGCTCGCGCTGTCGAGCCGGAACCGGCGTCTCACGGCAGCGCAGCGCCGCCAGGCCGTCTGCGTGCCGCAGGCCTTGGCTGCGATCCGCGCCGCCTTCGATCACGGGGAGCAGAGCGTCAGCCGTCTCGTCGATGAGGCGCGCCGTGTGATCGATGCTGCGCCGCTGGCACGTCTCGAGCACCTCGAGATCGTCGACCCTCTCACCTTCCGCTCACTCGACATCGTCGGGCCGACGGGTGCCCTGGTGGTGACGGCCGTGTGGTTCGGTGAGGTCCGACTGATCGACAACTGTCAACTCTGACCCACACCTGCCAGTGCGAGGGTGACTGATACTGCGTTCAGGATCGCGTGGGCCAGGATGCACGGCGTGATCCTGCGGAAGATGTGGGCCACGACACCGAGTACTCCCCCCACTCCCGTCAGCACCATCACGAGACCGATGTTGCCCAGACCGAACCCGGGCGAGATGTGGGCAACACCGAACAGCACCGCCTGCAGGGTGATCGCCGCAGTCGGACCCATGGAACCGAGCAGACCGCGAAGCACCATGCCACGGAACACGATCTCCTCGGTGATCGGCGCGACCACGACCGTGAGAACGACGATGGCGATGATGAATCTGAGGTCGTCGTCCCCGTCACCCAGCGCCTCGGTGTTGCTCGTGAACGGCACATCGAAGCGGGTGACGAGGAACCCGATGACCGCTTGGACGAGCAGGCACCCGAGCCATGCGAGCGGCCCCCATCCGAGATCAGACGGTCGCGCCATCAATCCGACATCGATATCCCGCCGTCCCGAGCCGTAGCGGGCGCTCGCAAACCACCACCAGATCATCGAGGGGCCGTAGACGACGGCAACCGCGATGGCCACATACAGCGCGATCGGAAGTTCGAGCGCATCCACCGGGGCGAGCAGCTGGCCTCCGGCGATCAACGGCACCGCGACGCAGATGAGCGCACCGACGGCGACGGCGAGAGGCAGGGTCGGATGCGGTGGCGGTGGCGGCCGCAGCGGAGCCACTGGGCTCGGCGCGGCAGGCAACGAGCCGTGCGGGGGGACGACCATTCCCCCACCCTAGGCAGCGTTCCGTAGAGTGCAAGAGGTGGACGAGCGATCCGGGCTGTCGATGTGGCACGACTCGATGTCGGACGCGGAGTGGGGATCGCCGCGTGGAGCACTCGACCGCGACCTCGACGTCGACGTCGTGATCGTCGGCGGCGGCTTCACCGGACTGTGGACCGCATACTCGCTGCTCACACGTGATCCCCACCTCCGCGTCGTCGTTCTCGAGGCGGAGGAGGTTGGGTTCGGTGCGAGCGGACGCAATGGCGGCTGGTGCTCGGCGCTCCTCCCGATGTCGCCAACGGAGGTCGCAGGACGTCATGGCCGTGACCAGGCGATGCGTCTGCTGCGGGCCATGCGCGACACCGTTTCCGAGGTCGGCAGAGTGCTCCATGAAGAAGGCATCACGTGCGACTGGGCTCACGGCGGAACGGTCACCCTCGCCCGCACGCAACCCCAACTCGATCGCCTCAGGGCCCATGTCGCCGAGATGCACCGATTCGGCTACTCCGACGATGACCTCCACCTGATCGACCGCGCTGACGCAACCACGCGGTGCGCGGCAACCAACGTGATCGGCGGAGCGTTCACCCCACACTGCGCCGCGGTGCACCCAGCTCGACTGGTGCGCGGTTTGGCGACGGCGGTCGAGCGCCGAGGGGCCGTCATCCACGAGCAGACCCGTGTGAAGGAGATCGCGCCGCATCGGGTCGTCACGGATCGCGCCGCCGTCACAGCGTCGGTCGTCGTGCGGGCCACCGAGGCATTCACGCCGGCGCTCCCCGGCCTTCGTCGAGCCGTGGCACCCATCTATTCGCTGATGGTCGCCACAGAACCCCTCTCCGAGCGTCAGTGGGACACGATCGGACTCGCAGACCGCCCCACCTTCCACGACGAACGCCATCTCGTCATCTATGGGCAGCGAACTGCCGATGGTCGACTCGCCTTCGGCGGCCGTGGTGCGTGGTACCACTGGGGTAGCCGTATCGACCCGCGGTTCGATCGCGACGCGCACGTCCACGATCGGATCGAGGACACACTCATCGAACTGTTCCCCACCCTCGCCGATGTCGAGTTCACCCACCGCTGGGGCGGTGCCGTTGCCGTGACCCGCGACTGGTGGTGCTCGGTCGATCACGACCCGACGACCGGCCTCGCGACAGCCGGCGGTTACGCAGGGGACGGAGTCGGCACGAGCAATCTTGCGGGCCGGATCCTCGCCGACCTCATCACCGGCACGTCATCGGATCTGGTCACCCTGCCCCTGGTCGGTCATCGATCCCGCCGATGGGAGCCCGAGCCGCTGCGATTCATCGGCATCAATGCCGCTGTCCGCCTCCCGATCGGTGCTGACCGCTTCGAGGAGCGACACGGGCGGCCGTCGCGCTGGCGACAGGCCGCCATGGCACGACTCATCGGTGGACCGACCGACTGACGCGCCGCCAGTCACCCACTGCGCTACCTCGGCGTCAGCGATGCAGATCGATGTCGGCGATACGCGCCCGGAGGCGCACCGTGTGGACCGAGTCACCCGACAGCACACCGCCGCGTCCGAGGAGGCGACCGGTCTGCCAGTTCGACAAGCCGAGCTCTGGCGTCGACAGGGCGAACTGTCCGTCGACCCAACGAGTGAGGCCGTCACCAATGAACGGCGCATCCACCGCCGCATAGAACCACTCGTGCTCTGCAGCATCGGCGCTGACGAGTGATGCCACGAAGTGTGGGCTGAATCGATTGAACGCATCAACAGCTGCGGCGATGTCGTCGACGACGACGAGCGCGACCTCTGGGATTGCGTCCCACTCCCATTCGCGTGCGAGCGATGGATCGTCGATGTCGAGTCGGTGCACGATCGGGTCGGCACTGCGCGCACGAGCCGCGTCGCTCGCCGCATCGAGGAAGACCGGTACGAGATCGACCTCACGGGAGCGAACGATGCAGCAGACATTGAGCGTGTTGCAGACCTTGCGGTCGAGCGAGTGACGCACCGCTGCGGCGAAGCGAGCCGAGTCGGCCGTCTCGCCAGCGACGAGCCACGCACCTCCGGTGCCGTGGAGGCTGACGGCAACCCCGTGCTGGCGGGCGACCGCACCGAGCTGGGCGACGGCCGGCCCCGACCCGCGACCAACGGCGAGTGCCAACCTCCGATCGGCGAACAGCGCCCATCCGGCAGCGTGGGCCCGACTGCCCACGAGACGGAGCGCATCCGGCGGGAGCCCTGCTGCGGCGAGCGCCGGCTCGACCGCCGAGCGCATGATCGCCGTGGCCGTCCCGAGCGCGTCGCCGCCGATGCGGAACACCGCAGTGTTACCCGTCCGCAGCACACCGGCTGCGTCGGCGAACACATTCGGACGACCCTCGAACACGAAGCCGACCACGCCGAGCGGATCCCGCCACTGCTCGACGACCCATCCTTCGTGCACGATCTCACCCACCAACTGACGACGGCGCAGCGGCAGATCACGCCAGGTCCGCAGACCGGCGATCATCGCCGCGCGCATCGACGGTGTGAGTTCGAGACGACCGACGGGACGGCCCCGGTCACGGGCATCGACGAGGTCGGCGCGATTGGCTTCGGCGATCGGCGCGAATGCCCGATCGTCATCGAGCAGCGCAGCGAAGCGATCGAAGAATGCGGTGATGGCATCGTCGCCGACGGCCGAGAGTTCGCCGAATGCAGCTGCCGCGGCTGTCACATCGGCCCGGACCGCCGCACCGACGTCGGCCGGGATGTGCAGGACCGCCGCAGTGTCGTGGACCACGACGATCTGGTCCCCCGTCCGGAAGGCGGCGGCGAGGTCATCCCCGACACGGACGAACCGGTCGCCGCCGACGAGCAAACGGTCGTCGGGATGCAGCCGATCGAGCGGTTCGGGTGTCATGGCGCGCCGCCCTGCTCGTCGCTGCCGGGGGTGGCCGTCGAGATCACGATCCGTAGCGTACGAGTCGGTCACACCGCTTCGACGACCCTAGGGTGATCCCATGGATCGGCTGTACTTCCGCCAGCTGCTGTCCGGCCGCGACTTCGCCCGGGACGACCCGATGGCCCAACAGATGGTCAACTTCGCCTACGTCATCGGCGACCGCGCCACGCGTGAGTGTCTGCTCGTCGATCCCGCCTACTCCGTCGACGAGATCGTCGACATCGTCGAAGCCGACGACATGCGTGTCGTCGGGGTGCTGGTGACGCACTTCCACGCCGACCTCATCGGCGGCGAGATCATGGGCCACCACATCGAAGGTGTTGCCCACCTCCTCGAGCGCTGCGACTGCCCGGTCCACGTCCAGCGTGCGGAGACACCGTGGGTGATGCGAACAAGCGGCGTCGGCGCCGACCACCTCCGCGAACACGACGGTGGCGACGTCGTCTCGGTCGGGTCGATCGACGTGCGGCTCGTCCATACCCCCGGCCACACTCCTGGGAGCCAGTGCTTCCTCGTCGAGGGACGCCTCGTCAGCGGTGACACGCTCTTCCTCGACGGCTGCGGACGGACCGACTTCCCCGGGAGCGACCCCGCTGCGATGTACGACAGCCTCCAGACGCTTGCTGCGATGCCTGACGGAACCGTCGTCTACCCCGGTCATCGCTACTCACTGGCGTCGAGCGCGACGATCGACTCGATTCGCGAGTCGAACTACGTCTACCGCCCACGCTCGCGCGAGCAGTGGCTGACGATGTTCGCCCAGTGATGCCGGTGTCGACCGAGACTCCTCAGCCCGGTTCTCAGTAACTCCGAAGGTCACCGGGCCAACGTGTACACGCGTTCACGTGGATCGACCGCAACGACCCGCCACCCCTTCGTCATGCAACCGGCAAGCTCCTCACGCAGCACGAGGCGCGCCGCAGTCGCCCGCGAGGATGAGGTCTCGATGTCGCGCGTGGTGAGGTCGGGCACCGTCACCCGACACTCCTCACCACCTCGTGCGGGCGGCTCGACGAGGTCCCAGCGGACGACGAGTCGATCACTCGCCAACGATCCATTGATCCCGCCGAGTGAGCCGTAGAGATCGATTCGATAGTCGATGCCGACTGCACCCAGCTTGTTCAGATTGAGGTGCGCATTGGCCAGTTGCAGAGGATCGAAGGTCCAACGCATCGCCGTATAGCCGTGAGCGACACACCACTCGGCCTGCAGGCGTTTGAGCCGCTCTCCGAGTCCGGCTCCACGATGATCAGGGTGCACCGCGAGATAGTGGCTGTGCAGCACCTCAGGGTCGCGAGTGGCGAATCCGTAGACCGCGCCGACCAACTCACCGCCGTTGAACGCGCCGATCGCCATCCCTCCCTCGTCGATGGTTGCGACGAGGACATTCACGGAGACCATCTCGAACTCACCGCCCCAGACGAGACGCTCGAGGACCGGGAGGGGGCGGAGCTCGTCGGCGGTGCGGAGCTCGCGGAACTCGATGCTCACCTGACGACCTCGACCGATGCCGTCACCGAGTCGAGGAACGGACGATCGAGGCTGACCCCGATCCCCGGACCCTCGGGGACCGGCATGAGGCCGCCGGACGCCTCGAGTCGCTGCTCGACGATGTCGCAGGCGTAGGTGCGGCTGGCCGAGGCCGTGTCGCCCGGGAAGACGAAGCCGGGCATCGTGGCGAGGTGGATGTTGTGGGCACGTCCGATACCGGTCTCGAGCATCCCACCGCACCACATCGGCACACCACGCTCGACACATGTGTCGTGGATCTCACGGACGGCCTGCAGCCCGCCGACCCGGCCCACCTTCACATTGACGACCGAGCATGCACCCAGGTCGAGGGCAGCCGTCACCCGAGCCGGCGAGGTGAGGGTCTCGTCGAGGCAGATCGGCGTCGACAGCATCGTCGCCAGACGAGCGTGTTCGACCATGTCGTCCCAGTGGAGTGGTTGCTCGATGTAGTGCAGTTCGAATTGGTCGATCGCCCGGAGGACCTCGATGTCGCCGAGCGTGTACGCCGAGTTGGCGTCGACCGTCAACTCGATCGCCGGGTGCTGTCGACGCACTGCGGCGAGCAACGCAACGTCCCAGCCCGGCTCGATCTTCAGCTTCACCCGACGGTAGCCCTGATCGACGTGGCGGCCCACCGCCTCGACCGTGGCATCGAGGGTGTCCATGCCGAGGCTTGCGCCGACAGGAATCTCACGTGCGGTGCCCCCGAGCATGTCGCGCAGCGGCACACCACGATGCCGGGCCTCGAGGTCCCACACAGCGAGCTCGAGCGCAGCCTTGGCCATCGGATTGCCCCGCCAGTGCGACCACCGGTGCACGAGGGTGGAGGGATGGTCGATCCCCTTGGCCACCAGATCAGGAGCGAGCGCAGTGCGCAGGAGGTGCAGAGCACCGACGAGGCTCTCCTCGCGGTACATCGGAAGCGGATCCATCACCCCCTCGCCGTAACCCTCGAGCCCGCCACTGCGTACGGTGACGATCAGCGCATGCTTGACGGACTCCGCCCCGAACGATGTGCGGAACGGCGATCGATAAGGAAGATCGACGACCCGCAGCTCCACCTCGTCGATCTGCACGGATGAGTTTCTACCAGCCGCCCCGCGTGCTCGCTGCCGGGTGGCGTGACCGAGGGTTGTGCACGCAGTCAGCGCCGGAGGCGGGACAGCACATCGGCGAGCCACTCGATGCTCGCCAGGTCGATCGGGTCGACGACGAGTTGGAGGTGCGCGACCCCTGACGCCGCGAATTCCGCGAGCCGACCGGCGATCTCCGCCGCGTCACCACGCACCGGTGGTGCCCCCATCGCCTCGTCCCCCATCGTCCGGCCCTCACCACGCGGCGTCTGGACGTAGACGGCAGCGCTCCCCTCCACGGTCGCTGGGTCCACGCCGAGATCGACACACCGCTCGGTGACTCGACCGACGACCTCGCGGAGCCCTGCGGGGGTGTTGCCGTACTGGCTGTACCAGACATTCCACATCTGCACGTGGGGCAGGGTGATGCCGAGCATGCGCGGGCCGATCGAGCCGACCATCAGCAACGGGCCACCGGGCCGGGTCGGTGGCGGGTCGATCACACACCGTTCGAGACGGTAGAAGTCGCCGACATGGTCGACGGTCTCTCCGGCGAGGAGCCGGCGAACCAGACCGAACGCCTCCTCGAAGCGGTCGACACGCCGACCGAAGGGAAGGCCGTAGGCCCGGTACTCGCGCTCGTTCCACCCTGCACCCATCCCGAACACGAGACGTCCACCGGAGATGGCGTCGACCGTCGCCGCCATCTTCGCGAGCATCGCCGGATCGTGGAATCCGAGCGAGGCGACGAGAGGACCGAGCAGGATCCGGTCGGTTGCTGCAGCGAGCGCACCGAGCGACGTCCACACCTCCCACGGGCCTCTCGACGAACCGTCGGGAAGGTCGTAGAGGAGGTGGTCGCCGAGCCACAGATGATCGAACCCGACGGCCTCGGCTGTGCGAGCCATCGCGATCAACTCTGACCATGGGACACGACGCTCGACCTCGGGGAGCTGGACACCGATTGCACAGCGCAGCGACACGGACGGAGTCTACGAGGAGCCCACCGCTCTGCCCGAACGCTTCCACCGGGCGTGGACGCGTAGGATTCGAGCCATGCAGCTGCGCGCGATGCTCCGCTCGCTCGGCGTGGTGGCCCTCGTAGCCACAGTCGTCGGCTCGGTGCCGATCACCAGTGCTGAGAGCGCTACCGGCGGCGTTGTCGCCGCAGCAGTCGACATCCTCGGACCAGGAGTTGGTGCGGATGCCACTCAGGCAGCGGTACGGATCCGCCCGCCGTTCCCGTGTGGGGAGCAGCGGGTGTTCATCGTGGGTGACTCGCTGACCGTCGGGGCCGACTACTTCGGCAAACTCGGATCGCTGCTCACCGGTGCTGGCTACCTACCCAGGATCAACGCGATCGAGGGCCGATTCACCAGCGCTGGCGCAACGATCCTGCGTGACGAGGCCTTGGCCGGACGACTCGAGCGGGTCGTGATGGTGGCGCTCGGCACCAACGACGCCGCCGCCGGCTACAGCACGACATCGTTCGCCGGCAATGTCGACAAGGTCATGACCGCTGTGGGCGCCAGCCGGATCGTGCTGTGGGTGAACCTGCAGATGAAGTCGACGACCACCCGCCCCTATCTCGATGCTGCGACAGTGAACTTCAATGCCGTCCTGACCACGAAGTCCTCGCAGTACCCGAATCTGCGAATCGCTGACTGGTCAGCGACGCCGAATCGGATCTACCTGTCGAGCGATGGCATCCACTACAGCTCGACGGGTTACCGAAATCGCGCCACCTTCTCCCGCGAGCAACTCGACTCGCTCACCTGCCGGCTCACCGGCTGAGACGGGCGACCGAGGCGGCCACCAGCACCGCGCACACGGTGAGAGCCACGACGAGGAGACGCAGGAGCCACAGGTCGGTCCCCGATCGACTCAAGGCCGCTGCCGCATCGTTCGCTGCGCCCTGCGCCGCGTCGGCCACCTCATCGAGCGACGTCCGTGCCGCTGCGATACTCGCCGTCAGTGCAGCGAGGCGCTCGGCCGCACTGCGCAGCGCTGGCTCGGCCGCCTCGAGGGTCGACGACACCTCATCGAGGTCGCTCCCGAGTTCGCGGAGTTGAGCCGGGAGGGGTTCGAGCCCGTCGGCGATCTCCCTCAGGTCCTCGGCGAGCGAGCGGGTGTCGCCCGGGATGAGCCGCTCGATCGCCTCGACGACGCCGGCAACACCATCGGCCGTCGAGCTCGTGCCATCGACGACAGCCACGAGATTCGTCCCGAGGGCCTCGCCGACATCGGACGACGCCTGTGCGGCGATCTCGACGAGATCCGCCGACTGCCCGAGGAGGTCCGCCGTGCGCACCGCGAGGACCGAGACGTCGGTGGCGAGCGCAGATGCTGCTTCGGCGACTGCAGCCGTGCTCTCCGACGCTCGCAACGAGGTGTCGAGTGCCGTCCGGTAGGTGTCCACGGCGCGCTCGACGACCACGAGACCGAGCACCCCTGCGACGACCGCCGAGCATGCCGCGACGATCGGCAGACGCGACGAGCGAGGGCGTTCGCCGGCGGTGGACATCGACCGAGTATCGACGCTGCGTCCACCAGGGTCAAGACGCGAAGAGAGGGGCCCGATGGGCCCCTCTCCCCGGGAGGACCGACGCCGCAGGGCGCCGGCGATCTGCTCAGAGACTCGAGATGTCGAGTCCGGGCGGGAGGATCACTGCGTCGATCACGTGGATGACGCCGTTCGACGCCATGACGTCGGTCGACACCACGTTGGCCGTGCCGTTGAGCTTGACGCCACCGTCGACGGTGATCGTGATCGGCGAACCCTCGACGCTGGCAACGTCACCGGCGGTGACGTCGGCCGCCATGACCGCACCGGCCACGACGTGGTAGCTGAGGATCTGGGTCAGCACGTCAACGTTCTCCGGGAGGAGCAACTTGTCGAGAAGTCCGGCGGGAAGTGCGGCGAATGCCGCATCGGTCGGGGCGAAGACGGTGAACGGTCCTTCACCCTTCAGGGTCTCGACCAGACCGGCTGCCGACACGGCGGCGACGAGCGTCGAGAAGTCGGCGGTGCTGCTCGCAACGTCGACGATGTCGCCCGCCTCGGCGGGAGCCGACGTGGGGGCAGCGGTGGTGTCGCTGCTGGTGTCACCATCGTCGCCACAGGCGACGAGGAGGGTCGAGGCCGCAGCGAGGACTGCGATCAGGGAACGATGCTTCATTGGGGGATCTCCTTGAGTCTTGGCGCACGTTCACGTGGTGCGTCGCTCAATCTTCGGAGACCGCCGCCGGGCGGATCGGTTATTTAGTAATAAATATATGCGACGTTGGTCACACCTGGTGAACGACCGGGCCCATCGTCGTTGCGTACGCCCAGTTGCGCACACGGTCGGTGCCTTGGATCCCCCACGTGTAGGTGCCCCGCAGCGTCGGGTAGGCCGCACGGACGTCGCGATAGATCGACGCCATCGTCGACTCCTGCATCACGTAGCCGGCCGGCCAGTCCCACGGACCGGCCCAGAAGCCGAGGACGAACTGATCGGGTCGAAGGCCGCACTCGACGAGCCAGCTGCGCATCTCGGCGAGCACGCTCGAAGACGTCGGTGCATTGTCGTTGTAGAACTGGAAGCCCACGTACGCGAGATCCCCGGTCGACTGGAGGTCGCGAGCGACGATCTTCATCGGCCCCTCCACCTCTGCTGCGCCATAGGGCGCCATGGTGACGAGGAACTGCGGTCCGTAGGTGGCGCGCAGCGCTCGTGAGACCGAGGCGAGGCCACTCGGCGAGATGCCACCGGGCACGCCCTGCTCGAGATCCCAATCGATGCCGGAGAACCCGAACTCGTCGAGCAGTGGCCTCAATGTGGCGATGAACCGCTCCTGATGGGCGGCCGTGCCGAGGCCCGACATCGCACCACCCGCCCCACCGATCGACAGCAGGGTGGGAAGGCCCGCCGCGCGGCGCGACTTGTACTCGCCCGCCAGCTGCGAACGCGACACCCCGTTCAGGTACATCGCCGCCGTCCCGTCACTGCCGATGGTGGCAAAGGCGTGATAGAGGATCTCGTACTGCACCGGCAGCGTCGAGGGCAGGGCGAGGTTCCAGCCCTCCAGATATCCGGCCACGAACCGATCGGGAAGGCCGGGGATCGGTGGGGGCGGCGGTGGCGGGGTGGTCGCCACGAGCGACACATCGTCGAGATCGAGCCGACCCACCGATGCAAGCAGGTGGAAGACGGTCATCGACACGGTGCCCGCAGGAGGGGCGAGCGTGACGCTCACATTCGTCCACGTGGACGCTGCCGGCAAGGTTCGCAGCCAGCGATACGACATCGCGCCGGAGGAGGACCGGAACTCGGCAACGAGATCACTCGACGTGTTCGATCGGTACCAGTCGCTGTACTCGTAGGCGATGTCGGATGAGACGACCGCATGGTCGAATGCCCACTTGGCATCACCGTCGGTGCGCGTGGTCATCTCGACGCGAACGAAACGACTGCCCGACCGAGCGCCCGTCGATGGATAGGTGAACGATGCGGTGTTGGTCCCCCATCGACCCTTGATCCACGACACAGGGGCTGCACAGTCGGACGACGCGATCTCGAGTGAACCATTGACGACCAGGGATGTCGAGAGTGTGGGAACCACCGTCGAGCGAACAGGATCCGACCACGTCGACACCCCACCTGATCCGATCGCCCTCACGCGGATGTCGTGATCACCCGCCGCGAGGCCTGTCAGGAGACGCGACGTCGCACCGCCAGCACTCAGCACCGACGTAACACCACCGACCGGGGTGACCGACACGTCGTAACCGGTCGCGCCGGTGACCGCCGACCACGAGACCGACAACTGACCTGTCGCCGTCGCGCACACCATGGGCGCTGCCGGTGTCGCCGGTGGCACCGCGGTCCCGGGCCCCACCACGGTGCTGTCGTCGACATCGAGGCGGCCCACTCGATCGAGTCGATGTCCGACGCTGATCGAGGTGACGCCGGTCGGGATGGTCAGCGCAAAGGTCGCCGTCGCCCACGACGCCGCCGCCGGGACTGTACCGAGGGTCTGATAGGTGACCGTTCCGCCCGCCGTGCGCAGTTCGGCCACGACCGTCGAGGTGACTGTCGAGCGGTACTGATCGGCCCACGTGTAGGTCTGCCCCTCCCGCACGGCAACCGGCGCGAACCGCCAGAACACGCTCCCGCTGGTCCATGACGACACCGACACGGTGACGTGCCGGGCACCCGTGGCACCGCCCGACGTCGGGTAGCCGAATGTGGCCCGCTGCTTGCCGAGGCGCACCTGGGTCCACGATGCCGGGAGCGCCGTGCTCTTCGCACTGACCGTCTCGACCGACGGGTTGACGACCAGCTGGACATCGGCTGCTCGCACAGGCGCAACGGCGACCAGGCCACTGGCGACGAGAGAGAACGAGGCGAGTACGACGGCGCGCCGGCTACGGGACATGACGGAGATCACGATGATTCATCGGCACGCCATTCTCCACCTTGATCGCGATTTCGCCATGTCACACGGCTGGCGGGCGGCCACTGAGCCGGCCGTGCCGGTGCAGGCAGCGACTCACGGCCTGTTCGCGCACCCAGTGGTGCAGTTCGACCACTCCGTCGGCCACCGCAGGCTCCTCGTCGACCACGAGACCGAGGCGATGCAGGTCGCCTCGAGTGGATCGGCTCACCTCGGCGAGTAGGCGGACGCGGTCCGCGCCCTGGGCTCGGTCGATGAACACCGACTCGGGCTCACTGCGGGTGTCGGACTCGTCGAGCGCCACGCCGGCGATCCGCGCTGCGAGGCGCGCCGTATCGAGCTCACCCGTCCTGCTCCCGTCGTGACGCACCACGACCCGCCCGAGCGGTCTGTACCGCAGGTCGTTCAACTCGGCCCTCAGCCCGCTTGCGTCACGGGGGTGCGCGTAGTGCATCTCCCAGGCGCGGACGAAGTCGCCATGCAGCGAATCCTCCGGTACTCCGCCCTGCAGGCGTGCGAACTGGCGCACATATGCAGGTCCCCCAGCCTTGGCCCCGCCGCCGACGCTCGACCGCTTCCACCCCCCGAACGGTTGGCGCCGCACGACGGCACCAGTGATCTGGCGATTGACGTAGGCGTTGCCGACCTCGACCGCGGCCAGCCATCGATCGATCTCGACGTCGTCGAGCGAATGGATTCCCCCGGTCAATCCGTAGTCCGTGGCGTTCTGGATCCGGATTGCATGATCGAGATCGTCGGCGCGCATCAGGCCGAGCACCGGACCGAAACACTCAGTCAGATGGAACCACGAGCCCTCCCTGACGCCGAGACGGACACCGGGAGACCACAGCCGACCTTCCAGGTCGACGCATCGGGGCTCGACGAGCCACTGCTCCCCCGGATCGAGCAAGGTGAGTGCCCGCCGAAGATCACCGGCCGGAGGAGCGATCACCGGGCCGACCATGGATGCGAGGTCAGTTGCGTGGCGCACGCGCAGACTCTCGACTGCAGCGGCGAGTCGAGACATGAAGTGTGGATCGTCGTACACCGAGGCCTCGATGATCCCGAGACTGGCCGCCGAGCATTTCTGGCCGGCATGGCCGAATGCGGAGCGGACGAGATCAGCGATGGCCAGGTCGAGGTCGGCCGAGGCGGTGACGACGATGGCGTTCTTCCCGCTCGTCTCGGCGAGCAGGCGCATCTCCGGACGCCACTCGAGGAACATGGCTGCCGTCGTGTATGAACCGGTGAGCACCACCGTCTCGACGTCCTCGTGGGTCACCAGCCGCTGACCAACCTCGTCGTCGTTGCACACGACGAACTGCAGAACATCGCGGTCGACCCCGGCCGCCCAGAACTGCTCGGCGATCCATGCTCCGATGCGAGTTGCCTCAGGTGCGGGTTTGAGGATCACGGCGTTTCCAGCTGCGAGCGCTGCAGCGATTCCGCTGATCGGGATGGCCAAGGGAAAGTTCCATGGCCCGATCACGACGACCACACCCCGAGCCGACACGTCGACTCCCCGTTCGGTTGCGGCACGGAGATCGTCGAACCCGACGGTGGCGTAGTACCGACAGAAGTCGATGGCTTCGCTGACCTCTGGGTCACCTTCGCGCACCGACTTGCCCACCTCGTGAGCCATCAGTGCCACTGCATCGGCCCGCCCCTCGGCAAGTCGTGCCGCCGCACCCAGGAGCCAGCTCTGCCGTCGTACGAAATCGACCGACCCATCGCCCACTGCGCAGCGGGCCACATCCACCACGCGGTCGACTTCGTCGACCGAGCTCGTCCTGACGATCGTGACCGCTGGGGGTGCCGCAAGTGCATCGGCGATCCGCCGCCGGTAGTCGGGATCCGTCGGATCGCCATCGGGTTCGTTGGCGAATCCGACCGAGTCCTTGATCGGGCGTCGACGACGTCGGACAGACACATCATCCCGGGCTGCAACAGCGGCACGGAACCTTGCCTCTTCGGCGGCGAACGCAGGCGAGTTCGGCGTCAGGTGGAAGAGGGACCGCAGGAAATTCTCGGGCTGAGTGTTCTCGTCGAGTCGACGGGACAGATAGGCGATGCTGGCGTCGAAATCAGCCTCGGCGACCACCGGTGCATACATGAGGATCCCGCCCACCGCAGCCTGCGCCGCGCGCGCCTGCGCCGGCGCCATCCCCTCGAGCATCTCGATCTCGATCCGGTGCATTGCGCCACAGTGCTCGGCTACCACAATCGCCCACGCGATGTCGAACAGGTTGTGACTCGCCACGCCGATGCGTACCGCGTCCTCCCATGCTGGCTCGAGTGCCGTGGCGAGGAGGCGCTTGTAGCTCGCATCGACCTCGGCCTTCGACGAGTACGGCGCCGGTGTCCAGCCGTGGAGTTCGGCCTCCACACTCTCCATCGCAAGGTTCGCACCCTTGACGAGCCGCACCTTGATCGTGCCGCCGTCGTCGGCCCGACGGCGAGCCGCCCACTCACCCAGTCGCACCAGCGCATCGTGCGAGTCCGGGAGGTAGGCCTGCAACACAATGCCGGCATCGAGCATGTGGAACTCGGTCTCGTCGAGTATTCGCATGAATGCCTGGAGGGTCAACTCGAGGTCTCGGTACTCCTCCATGTCGAGGTTGACGAACACCCTCGGCACCGCTGCCTGCGCGCATCGGTAGACGTGACGAAGTCGGTCACAGACCCGCTCGAGGCTTTGGTCGAACGCAAGCGCGTCGAGATTGGCCACGAGTGCGGAGATCTTCACCGACACATAGTCGACGTCGGGTCGCGCAATACGTTCCTCGACGATCTGCATCCGCGCTGCCGCTTCGGCGTCGGAGAGGATGGCCTCACCCAGTGGATTGATGTTCAACCTCACGCCCTCGGACCGCCTGTGCGCGATATGCCGGGCGAGGGCTGGATCCTCTGCCGGCAGGACGATGCCGCGTGTCTCGGCGCGGATTCGTTGCTCCACGAGCGGCATGACGAGACGTGGGACGATCGGGGCGACGGCGGCGCCAGCCCGAAGGAGGGTGCGGTCGACCGGTCCGAGTGCCCTCGACCGGTGCGCACGAACAATCGACGCGAACCCGCGGGCCGCCAGTCGGGGATCGTCGAGACGCAGGACGATGTCGGTGAGCGCGAAGACGAGTTCGCGTGATGCGGGGTCCTCGAGGAGACGACCGAGTCGGGCTTGCCGACGTCGTTCGGCGCGGGTCGTCCCTGCAAGGCTGGCGGCAAGGAGCCGGCGGGCGAGGTCGACCGCCGCGTCGACTTCTTCGGCATCCGACGGCATGTCACCATGCAACTCCACTCCCCGCCTCCGGTCTTGTACGGATTCGGCGGCGTGCCCGCCGGATTCGTCCCACGGCCACCGAGCAGCGGCTCCGACTCTGCTGAGATGTGTGTGTGCTCGACCGCTCCCTCGTCGCCGTCACGGATGTGCTCGCAACCGTGCCGCACCTGATGTTCTGCGTGAAGTCGACCGAGGGTGTCTACCTGTCAGCCAATCAGGCCTTTGCCGAACGTGCGGGAGTCGCCGGACCCGGCGAGGTCGTCGGCAGAACGGCCCACGATCTGTTCCCCCACGACCTGGCCGACCGCTACGAGGCGCAGGATCGCGAGGTGCTGGCCAGCGGTCGCATGCTGACGAACGAACTCGAGCTGATCACCCGTCCGGGCGGTGTGGTCGGCTGGTTCGTGACCTCGAAGTCGAGATGGACCGATGCAGGAGGTCAGCCGGCCGGCGTCGTCAGTGTGTCGGTGGATCTGCGGACCCCAGTCGATGCGGCCGCACCCCACGCCCAACTCGCCGCCGCAGTCGAGACAGCAAGGCGGCGCTTCGCAGAGCCGGTCACTGTGGCCGAGCTGGCCGAATCCGCCGAGCTCACACCCGGCCAGCTCGAGCGCATCTCGCGGCGCATCCTCGGGGTCACACCGAAGCAGCTCGTGTTGCGATTCCGCCTCGAGGAAGCGTTGAGGCTCCTCGACACGTCAGATCTCGGGCTCGCCGAGATTGCCACCGCATGCGGGTACTACGACCAAAGCGACTTCTCGCGCCACTTCCGTCGGGTCGTCGGTGCCTCACCGGCCCAGTGGCGCTCTGGCCGCTGAGCAGTCACATCGCCGGAGCGTTCGCCCACGCGGAGCCAGATCCTCCACACCGATCATCGTCCACACACATCAGTGGTGTCGGAGGGGGGACTTGAACCCCCACGAACTTACGTTCACTAGCCCCTCAAGCTAGCGCGTCTGCCTATTCCGCCACTCCGACGTGGGTGTGCGAAGGCTACCGCGCCGCTGTCAGCGCACCAACAGGAAGCTGAGCGCAACGACCGAGCCGATCCACACGATGCCGAGCACCGTGGTGATCCGGGTGAGGTTGCGTTCTGCGGCGGTGCTGCCGAGGGCCGTGGTTCCGGCGCCGCCGAACATGTCGCTCAGACCACCACCGCGGCCGCTGTGCATGAGCACGCCGGCGATCAGGCCGAACAGAGACACGATGTTGACCAGCACCATCAGGTACATCACCACGGTACGCACGGCCCCAGATCCTACCGGTCGGTCTGCGGGAAGTGGCAGGCCACAGGGTGACCCTGCCCTCGGTCGACGAGCGCCGGCTCTTCCTCGGCGCACTTCTCCGTGGCATACGGGCATCGCGTGCGGAAGCGACATCCCGACGGCGGGTTGATCGGGCTCGGCACATCCCCGGTGAGAGTGATCCGATGGCGTGCCCGCTCGGCGAGCGGGTCGGCGATCGGCACTGCGGACAGCAACGCCCGAGTGTACGGGTGTGCCGCCTGCTGGTAGATCTCCTGACGGGTACCGATCTCGACGATCTTGCCGAGGTACATCACTGCCACACGGTCAGAGATGTGTCGCACCACCGACAGATCGTGGGCGACGAAGACATAGGCAAGACCGAGTTCGTCCTGGAGCGACTCGAGCAGGTTGATCACCCCGGCTTGCACACTCACGTCGAGCGCCGAGACCGGTTCGTCGAGCACGACCAACTTGGGGTCGAGCGCGAGCGCCCGTGCAATGCCGATGCGCTGACGCTGACCACCGGAGAATTCGTGCGGGTACCGATTGCCGTGCTCGGGATTGAGACCGACCATCGCCAGCAGATCACTGACACGTTCACGACGGGTCTTCGCGTCGACGCCCTGCACGGTGAGCGGTTCACTGACGATGTTGTTGACCTGCCAGCGCGGGTTGAGCGACGCATATGGATCCTGGAACACCACCTGCATCTCTCGCCGCAATTCGCGCATCTGGTGACGGTTCATCGCCAGCACGTCGCGTCCGTCGAAACGAACGGTTCCCGAGTCGGGCTCGTGCAGTCGCAGTACGGCGCGCGCCGTGGTCGACTTCCCGCAGCCACTCTCACCGACGAGGCCGAGTGTCTCCCCCGCGTCGACCGTGAACGACACACCGGACACGGCGTCGACGTAGCCGACCGAGCGTCCGAACACGCCACCCTTGATCGGGAATCTCTTGACGAGGTCGACGACCTCGAGCATCGGCGCGCTCACGACACCGCCTCCGGAGCGAACAGGCCCCGCACATCGATCGACGGCACCTCGTCGCGACGGTGACATGCCACCAGATGGGCCGGGTCGGCGGTCTGTTCCAACACCGGCGTCTCGGTACGGCAGCGGTCAATGGCAATCGGACAGCGAGGCGAGAAGGGGCACCCGGGCCGCATGTTGATGAGCGACGGGGTCGCCCCCTTGATCTGACGCAGCTTGGTTCCCTCGCTCGATGCGCCGGGGATGGCTCCGAGCAGCCCGATCGTGTACGGCATCTGCGGCCGGTAGAAGACATCGTCGACCGAGCCGATCTCGACCGGTGAGCCGGCGTACATCACCATCACCCGCTTCGCCATCCCCGCGACGACGCCGAGGTCGTGGGTGATGAGGATGATCGCGATGTTCGTCCGCTGCTGGATGTCGAGCAGGGTCTCGAGGATCTGGGCCTGCACCGTCACATCGAGTGCCGTCGTCGGCTCGTCGGCGATGAGCAGCGTGGGGTCGTTGGCCATCGCCATGGCGATCATCGCCCGCTGCCGCATACCCCCGGAGAACTCGTGCGGGAAACTGCGCACCCGCTCGGCGGCCTGAGGAATGCCGACAAGGTGCAGGAGGTCCGTGGCCCGCTCGAGCGCCTGGCGTCGCGACACCTCGGAGTGCGCGCGCACCGCCTCGGCGATCTGCCATCCGATCGTGTACACAGGATTCAACGACGTCATCGGATCCTGGAAGATCATCCCGATCTCATTGCCACGGAACCGCGCTTGACGCTTGCGCGGGAGGCCGACCAGTTCATGACCGTCGTAGGTGATCGACCCTTCGATCTGTGTGCTCCGCGGAAGGAGGCCCATCACCGCGAGGTTGGCCACCGACTTGCCGGAGCCGGATTCGCCCACGATGCCGAGCACCTCGCCCCGGTCGACCGAGAACGACACGTCGCGAACCGCATGGACGAGCCCGTCCTCGGTCGGGAAGCGGACATTGAGTCCCGTCACCTCGAGCAGCGCCATGTCAGGCCTTGATCCTCGTCTGCTTGGGATCGAACGCATCCCGAAGCCCGTCACCGATGAAGTTCACGCACAGGCACACCAGCACGATGGCCCCCGCAGGGAACCAGAACAGCCACGGGCGCGTCGTGAACGCCGACAGACCGTCCTGGATGAGGAAGCCGAGTGAGACATCCGGGGCCTTCACACCGAGACCGAGGAACGACAGCGCCGTCTCGGTGATGATCGCACCGGCGATCGACAGGGTCGCCGCCACGATGATCGGACCCGCCAGGTTCGGCAGGATGTGGCGGAAGATGATCCGCCGGTCGCGTGCGCCGACCGCTCGGGCCGCCTCGACGAACTCCTTCTCGCGCAGCGACATGAACTCGGCTCGGACGATCCGGGCGAGACCCGTCCACCCGAAGGTTCCGAGGAGGACCGGGATCGTCCACCACGGCGCCCCGGGAATACCCACCGACACGACCGCCACGATGATGAGCAGTGGGATGGTGAGCACGAGATCGGTGAAGCGCATCAGGACCGCGTCGACGATGCCCCGGAAGTATCCGGCGATCGCCCCGATCGTCACGCCGAGCGTCGTCACGAGCAGCGCTGCGATCGCCGCGATCTCGAGTGAGCGCTGCGTGCCACGCATCACCCGACCGAGACCGTCCTTACCGAGACTGTCGGTGCCGAAGGGGTGATTCCACGACGGGCCCTTGCTCAGCGCCGTCTTGTCACGCACCGTGAACGGCCACTCCCAGAAGAACGGGAAGATGAACACGAACAGGGTCAGGGTCACGACGATGACGAGTGAGATCATCGCCGGGCGGTGTCGAAGGAACCGCCGAACGATCGTGCGGCCCTGCGAGCGGGCCGCCACCGTGAACTCGCGGTCGTCGATCGGTGCGCTCATCTGCTCAGCCAAGACGGATCCTCGGGTCGAGACGGGCATAGACGATGTCGGCGATGAGATTGAAGAGAATCACGGAGATGGCTGTGATCATGACGAACGCGAGCAGCGACCGTGGGTCCTTCGCCGTGAGCGCCTCACTGAAGAATCGACCCATCCCCGACCAGCCGAAGATCGTCTCGGTGATGATCGCCCCGCTCAACAGGGCTCCGAAGTCGAGTGCCACGATGGTGACGAGCGGGATCATCGCGTTGCGCATCCCGTGCCGCAGTGTGACTCGACGCTCGCTGATGCCCTTCGCCCGAGCAGTGCGCACGTAGTCGGAGCTCATCACGTCGAGCATCGACGCCCGCATATAGCGGCTGTATCCGGCGAAGCCGATGAGGATCAGCGCCGTCGACGGCAGGAGCATGTGCCAGAAGTAGTCCTGGACGGTCTCCCAGAAGGTGCCCTCGAACCCTGGGGTGGTCTGGCCGACCGTGGGGATGAGCGACTTCGGGTTGCCCTTCCGATACGTGTTGCCACCCCAGATCGTCTGGAAGACGAGCATCACGCCGAGACCGAGGCCGAAGCCTGCGGCCGCACCCGAGACCAGGCGACTCACCGGGCGCTCCCGTTCGAACTTGTAGCGGTGGCGGATGATCAGGAACCCGCTCACGAGACCGAACCCGGCGAGGAACACCATCACCGGCGTGGAGAGGCTCGGCTCACGCAACCAGGGGTTCAGCTTGATCGCGCCGTACTCCTTCAAGAATCCAGCGAGCACCGCTGCGGGTATCGAGAAGAAGAGGAACGCCAAGAACGTCATGAAGTAGTCGAAGGCGGTGTACTGCCGGACTGCCCCGATGATGCCCACCAGCACGCCGAGCACGACGGAGATGAGTGACGCAGCAAGAAGCAGGCGAAGGGTGACTTGGATCCGCTCCCACATCAGTGGGCGGATCTCCACTGCGTTCTGGTTGGTGCCCCAATCACCAGTCACAAAGCCGGTGGACCACTCGACGTACCGCTCGAGCGGAGGCTTGTCGATGCCGAACTGTCGACGCAGGCTGTCGATCTGCGCCTGCGACACATTCGGCTTGGCGATCGCGTCCTCGATGGCCTTAGGCACACCGATGTTGGTCACGAGCAGGAACGTGAGGATGCTCGACGCCAGCAGCAACGGCAGGGTCACGAGGAGGCGGCGAACCGTGTACCGAATCATCCGCCGTGGAATGTAGCCGCTGGCACAACGACAACGGGCCGGACCCCGAGGGGTCCGGCCCGTGATCGAAGGACAGGGGGCAGGTCAGCCCGCGATATCCCACTCGTTTGCGTTCCAGGTGATACCGGCGGGGCCGTGGAAGACCACACCCGTCACACTGGTGCTTGCGGCAACCAGTTCCTGGAACTGGAACAGCGGCAACGTGGCCATGTCCGCCCAGAGAATGGCGTCGATCTCGTTCATGAGATCAGCCCGCTTCGCCGGGTCGAGCTCGATGTTGGCCTGATCGAACAGCTCCTGGAGCTTGGGGTTGCTGTAGTTGTTCCAGTTCTGTCCGCCACCGGGGATGTAGATCGACGTGTTCGACGAGAGGAACGGCGTCGACACCCATGCGAACAGGGCGATGTCGTAGTCGCTCGCCGGGAGGCGCGTCGAGTTGAAATCCTCTGCCGGGTCGTCGGTCAACTCGATGCCGGCCTCGAGGCACTGCTCGGCGAACAGCTCGTTGTTGCTCTGACGACGCGGGTTCGGATCGCGGCGCCCCGTGCGGAGGCTGAGACGCTCGCCCGCCGGGCTCACATAGACGCCGTCGCTGCCGAGGGTGTACCCGATCGACTCGAGCTTGGCCTTGGCGGCATCGATGTCCTGCGAAGCGAACTCGCCCGAACCGTCGACGTAGTCGGCGGCTGCCGGCACGTAGATGCGGCTGTTGAGCACGGTCGCGTCCGGGTTGATCGGTCCGATGAGCGTGTCGACGATCTCCTGGCGGTTGATGCACAGCGCCAGAGCCTGGCGAACCTCGAGGTTGGCGAGGTGCACGTTGGCCTGGTTGAAGTCGTAGTGCTCGAAGGTGAGCCCCTGCTCGACACTGTAGGTAATGCCTTCGATCGCTGCGATCTGGGCGACCAGGTCGGGGTTCGGTTGCGGTGTGATCACCTGCACGTCGCCGTTCTCGAGCGCCGCAGGCTGCTGCGCCGCATCGGGAACGAGCAGGAAGACGAGCGAGTCGAGCTTGGCGGGCGTTCCATAGAACGCCTCGTTGCGCTTGAGGATCAGGTTCTGGCCAGGGGTCCACGAGTCGATCACGAAGTACGAGCCCGAGAGCGCGACTGCGGGGTCGAAGCCGACGAAGCCGGTGCTCCAGAACTCGCCGAGTGCGATGGCCTCATCGGAGATCTCGGTGGCCGAGACGGCAGTGAGGTCCTCCACGCCGGCGTTCTGCTCGACGATGTGCGCCGGCAGCAGGCCGCCGAAGAGACCCTGCCAGTCGGCGTAGGGCTCGGAGTACGTGGACGTGATCGTCAGACCGTCATCCGAGCAGTCCACCGACTCGACATTCTCGTAGCCGGTCGTGCTGGCGGTGTTGAACGCCGGCAACTTCTCGGGCACTTCATTGCCGTCGGCATCCACCTGGCCGGGGCCGGTGTAGTCGGGGTTCGGATACTCGAGCTTGCCGTTGCTCGACATCCAGGCGAGGACGAAGTCGTCGCAGTCGATCGGCTCACCGTCGGACCACACGGCCTCGGGCTTCACCACATACTCGATGACCTGCGGGTCGGTGCTGACGACGTTGACCGCCGACATCATCTCGCTCCACACCTCGAAGGTGAAGTCGGGCAGGCCGAGGAACGGGCCGGGAAGGGTCATGTTCAGCACGAGGCTGTTCGCAAAGAGTCCCTGATCCGAGGTGCCGTTGTTGTAGGAGGTGTACTCCTGCTCGGCCGCGTAGGTCACGACCTTCTCGGCCGGCGGTGCGGTCGTATCGGTCGGCTGGGTGGTGTTGCCACCGGTGGTGTCGCTCGAGCTGTCGTCACTGCTGCACGCACCGGCGACGAGCGCCAGTCCGACAGCGAGCGCCGCAAGCCGTGTGCCACGTCTCTTGGTCGTCACGTGTGATCCTCCTGATCAACTTGGAGGGAGTGTGGGTGTGAATCGACCGGTCGTGCCGCGCCGCTCACTGCCGATGCCGTCCTCCCCGATCGACATGGCGCCCTGAGGCTACCACCTTGCGGCGCCACCCGTTCGGGCGCAGGCATTCGATCAACGGGGAACGCCTGTTCGCTCCGGCGGTCAGGCGCCGAGTTTGCAGATCCGGGCGAACTCGTCGGGGTCGAGGCTCGCCCCACCGACGAGCGCCCCGTCGATGTCGGCACAGGCCATCAACTCGGCGATGTTGGCCGCCTTGACGCTGCCCCCGTACTGGATCCGCACCCCCTCGGCCGCGTCGCGGCCGAACCGCTCGCCGATGGTCGCCCGGATCGCGGCGCACACCGCCTGGGCGTCGGCGGCAGTGGCTGTCCGGCCCGTACCGATGGCCCAGATCGGCTCGTAGGCGACCACCGACGTGGCGACCTGCTCGGGTCGGCAGCCCTCGAAAGCGGCCCGGATCTGACCGAGCACCTTGTCCTCGGTGACGCCCGCCTCGCGCTCGGACAGGGTCTCCCCCACGCACAGGATCGGCACCATCGCGTGACGCAGGACTGCCGCGATCTTGCGCTGCACCATCTCGTCGGTCTCGGCGAACAGTTCACGTCGCTCGCTGTGGCCGCAGATCACGTACTGGACGCCGAACTTGGTGAGGAACGCAGGCGAGATCTCGCCCGTGTACGCGCCGCGATCGTCCCAGTGGCAGTGCTGCGCACCGAGGGCGAAGCCGAGCCGATCGGCATCGATGACCGTCTGGACGCTGCGGATGTCGGTGAACGGCGGGTGGATGCTCACCTCGACCGACTCGAGGTCGTCCTTCCCGACGAGATAGGCCAACTTCTGGACCGTCTGGATCGCCTCGAAGTGGTTGAGGTTCATCTTCCAGTTCGCCGAGATCAGCGGTGTGCGGCTCATGCGTTGGGTGCCTTCCTGAGTGCCTCGAGTCCCGGCAGGTCGCCGAGTTCGAGCAGTTCGAGTGATGCGCCGCCGCCGGTGCTCACGTGGTCGACCTCGTCG
>JBJSXI010000006.1:0-5599 GCA_046086305.1 Ilumatobacteraceae bacterium | reverse complement strand
CGATCTCGCCACCACCCAACGTGCGGGTGATCACCTGGTTGGCTTCACCCGAGAACAACATGCGCTCGGGTGACACCACCTACACACGCATCGTGGCGGTCTCGGCCATTACGCGTTCTCCTGCAGCGCCTTCGCCTTGGCCAGCACCTGCTCGATGCCACCCACGTTGAGGAACGCCTGCTCGGGCACGTTGTCGAGTTCGCCGCGCAGAATCGCTTCGAACGACGACACCGTCTCGTCGACGGGCACGAATTCACCTTCGATACCGGTGAACACCTTGGCCACGAAGAACGGCTGCGACAAGAAACGCTGAATCTTGCGCGCACGCGACACCGTGAGACGGTCTTCTTCCGACAATTCGTCGAGACCGAGAATCGCGATGATGTCCTGCAGTTCCTTGTAGCGCTGGAGGTTTTCCTGCACCGCACGCGCCACGTTGTAGTGACGCTCGCCCACCACTTCGGGGGTGAGGATGGTGGAGGTCGACGCCAACGGGTCCACCGCCGGGTAGATACCGAGTGCGGCCACCTGACGGCTCAACTCGGTCGTCGCGTCGAGGTGGGTGAACGTGGTGAACGGTGCCGGGTCGGTGTAGTCGTCGGCAGGCACGTACACGGCCTGCAGCGAGGTGATCGACCGGCCGCGGGTCGAGGTGATCCGCTCCTGCAACTGACCCATCTCGTCGGCCAACGTGGGCTGGTAGCCCACGGCCGAAGGCATACGTCCGAGCAGCGTCGACACTTCCGAGCCGGCCTGCACGAAGCGGAAGATGTTGTCGACGAACAGCAGCACGTCCTGGTTCTGCACGTCGCGGAAGTACTCGGCCATCGTCAGCGCCGACAGCGCGACACGCAGACGGACCCCCGGCGGTTCGTCCATCTGGCCGAACACGAGCGCCGCCTTCTCGTACACACCCGATTCCTGCATCTCGAGGCGCAGGTCGGTCCCCTCACGGGTGCGCTCGCCGACACCGGCGAACACCGACACACCACCGTGGTTCTGGGCGACACGACGGATCATCTCGGTGATGAGCACGGTCTTGCCCACACCTGCACCACCGAACAGACCGATCTTGCCGCCCTGCAGGTACGGCGTGAGCAGGTCGATGACCTTGATGCCCGTCTCGAACATGCGCGCCCTGGGCTCGAGGGTGTCGAACGACGGTGCGTCGCGGTGGATGTCCCACCGCTCGAGTCCATCGGCGTACCCGGGCTCGGCGTCGAGTGCCTCACCCCACACGTTCCATACATGGCCGAGGACCTTGTCGCCGACCGGCACCTGGATGCCGTGGCCGGTGTTGCGCACTGCGGTGCCACGCGTCAGACCGTCGGTCGGCTTCATGCACACGGCGCGGACGCGGCTGTCCCCGAGCTGCTGGGCGACCTCGGCGAGCACCTTGATCTCGGTCCCGTCGACGTTGACGGTGAACTCGAGTGCGGTGTTGATCTCGGGCAGTGCGCCACGGGGGAACTCGACATCGATCACGGGGCCGGCGATGCCGACGACCCGGCCGTCCTTGAGTGCGGTCTCGGTGATGGTCATGGGGTTCGTGTCCTTTACTCGTTCGTCCTAGTTGGCCAGCGCCTCGGCGCCACCGACGATCTCCATGATCTCGGTGGTGATGCTGTCCTGACGGGCGCGGTTCATGATGCGGGTGAGGTTCTTGATGAGTTCTTCGGCGTTGTCGGTCGCGCTCTTCATCGCCCGCTGGCGGAAGGCGTGCTCGCTCGCCGCCGCGTTGAGCAGGGCGGCATACACACGGGCTTCGACATACCGGGGAAGAAGTGACTCGAGGATCGTCGCCGGATCGGGTTCGAACTCGTAGTCGGCCGGCGCACCAGACTCGACCGGCGCCTTGCCGTCACCGCCTTCGACGACCTTGCGGTCGAGCGGGACCAATGGACGCTGCACGACTTCCTGCGACCCGGCCGAGATGAACCGGGTGTAGACGAGCTCCACCCGGTCGAACTCGCCGCGCAGGTAGGCACCGACGACGTACTCGCCGATCTGCTTGGCGTCGGCGTACGACGGGTTGTCGCTGAACCCGCCGAAGGACTGAGCGATCCGGTACCCGCGGAAGCGGAAGTATCCCTCGGCCTTGCGGCCGACGGTGACGACGGCGTAGTCGCTGCCCTGCAGCACACCGGCCTTGATCTCACCCTCTGCAGCGCGCTGCACACCCGCGTTGTAGCCGCCGCACAGACCACGGTCGGCGGTGATGACCACATAGGCCGTGGTGCGGATCTCGGGTCGCGGTGCCAACAGCGGCGACTGCGACGAGCCACCGGCTGCCGCCAGGTCCTTCACCACGTCGGTGATCGACTCGCTGTAGGGCACTGCAGCGGCGACCCGCTGTTGGGCCTTGACGATGCGAGAGGCAGCGATGAGCTCCATGGCGCGCGTGATCTTCTTCGTCGCCTGGACGCTTCGAATGCGTCCCCGGAGGATTCGCTCCTGACCACCGGCCATGACTACTCCGTCGCCAGCGTCTTGGCGCTCTCGGCCTCGCCGAGTTCGGAGGCGGACGTCTTGGTCGGGTCAGCCGCTCGCGCCGCCGCCGACGCTGCGACGAACTGGGCCTTGAACGAGGCCACCACGTTGGCGAGATCGTCGGGGACACCGCCGGTCTTGATCGCGTCGAGCAACGCACCGTGACGGCTGCGCATGTGGTCGATCAACTCCTGCTCGAACCGGCGGACATCGTCGACCGGGATGTCGTCGAGATAGCCACGAGTTCCGGCGAAGATGCTGACGACCTGCTCCTGCACCGGCATCGGGCTGTTCAGCGACTGCTTGAGCAGTTCGACCAGGCGGTAACCGCGCTCGAGCTGTGCCTTCGACACGGCATCGAGCTCGGACCCGAAGGTGGCGAACGCCTCGAGCTCACGGAACTGTGCGAGGTCGAGCTTCAGGGTTCCGGCCACCGCCTTCATCGACTTGATCTGCGCCGCACCGCCAACGCGGCTCACCGAGATGCCCACGTCGACGGCCGGACGCACACCCGACTTGAAGAGGTTGTCCTGCAGGAAGACCTGACCGTCGGTGATCGAGATCACGTTGGTCGGGATGTAGGCCGACACGTCGCCCGCCTTGGTCTCGATGACGGGCAGTGCGGTCAGCGAACCGGCGCCCTTCTCGTCACTCAACTTGGCGGCCCGCTCGAGCAGACGACTGTGCAGGTAGAACACGTCGCCCGGGTACGCCTCACGGCCCGGAGGACGACGCAGGAGCAGCGACATCTGGCGATACGCCTCGGCCTGCTTGGACAGGTCGTCGTAGACGACGAGCGCATGCTCGCCGTTCTCCATCCAGTGCTGACCGACCGCGCAGCCGGCGTACGGCGCGAGGTACTTGAAGGGGGCGGGATCGCTCGCCGGCGCAGCGACGACCACCGTGTAGTCGAGTGCCCCGAACTGGCGCAGCACTTCGACGGTCTGGGCGACCGTCGACCCCTTCTGGCCGATTGCCACATAGATGCACTTCACGCCGAGACCGCGCTGGTTGATGATCGTGTCGATCGCCACCGTCGTCTTGCCGGTCTTGCGGTCGCCGATGATCAGTTCGCGCTGCCCGCGGCCGATCGGGGTCATCGCGTCGATCGCCTTGATCCCTGTCTGCAGCGGCTCGTGCACGGGCTTGCGACCGAGGATGCCGGGGGCCTGGATCTCCACACGGCGCGGAATGCCGCCGACGATGTCGCCCTTGCCGTCGATCGGCTGGCCGAGTGCGTTCACGACGCGACCGAGCAGGGCATCGCCCACGGGCACCGACAGGATCCGCCCGGTCGCCTTGACCGTCTGACCCTCCTCGATGCCCTCGGCGTTGCCCAGCACGACGGCACCGATGGCCTCCTCCTCGAGGTTGAGTGCGAGGCCGACCGTGCCGTCCTCGAACTCGAGCAACTCGTTCACGGCGCAGTCGGGCAGTCCGCTCACGCGCGCGATGCCGTCACCGACCTCGGTGACGCGTCCGACGGTGCGGGCCTCGTAGGACGGTTCGAAGCCCTCCAGGTTCTTCTTCAGCGCCGACGCGATGTCGGAGGCGCTCAATGTGAGTTCGGCCATGTTCTGGTGCTCCTAGAGGCGGGACTTCAACTGTTCGAGACGGGTACGGACGCTGCCGTCGATGACGGTGTCGCCGACGGTGGCGACGATGCCGCCGATGACGCTCGGGTCGACGACGACCTTCACGTTGACCTTCGATCCGGTCGCCGTGGCCAACGCCTCGCCGAGGCGGCGCTGTTGATCGGCGCTGAGCGGCACGGCCGAGCGAACCTCGGCGACGGCGAGATCCTTCTCGCTGCTCGCCCGGGCGACGAGACGGTCGACGATCGCCGGCAGGTCTCGGCCGCGGCCTGCACCGACGACCATCGCGATCAACTGCGTGGCCGTCATCGATGCCTTGGCGCCGAGGAGGTCCTCGACGATCGCCATCCGCTTGGCGACGGGGATCTGCTCGTCGGTGAGTGCGGTACGGAGCGAGTCGCTGCTCTCGAAACTGCGCGCGAAGCGGAACAGCTCGTCCTCGACCACGTCGAGGGTCCCCTCGGCGCGTGCGACCTCGAACAACGCTCGCGCGTACCCGTCGATGCGTTGATCACTCATCTCGACACCCCCACTCGTGTGATGAATCCCTCGATGAGTTCTTGATGTGTGGCGTCGTCGAGCGAACCCGAGACGATGTGGTCGACGGCAGCTGTCGAGAGGCGGGCGATCTCGGCCCGCAACTCGTCGCCGGCTCGCGTCCCGGCAGCGGCGATCTCGGCGCTGGCGCGGGCCTCGAGATCGGCCACCTCGGCGGCAAGGCGCGTGCGACCCTCGGCGAGCACGGCGGCCGCCTGCTGCTCGGCCTCGGCGAGGATGCGGCGCCGCTCGGCCTCGATGTCACCCTTGGCAGTGCGGATCGCAGCCGCCTCGCTGGCGGCCGAGGCCGAGTCGGCCGCAGCCGCATCGAGTTCGGCCTGGATACGCGCCGTCCGGGCAGCCATCCCCTTGGCGATCGCCGGCCCACCGAACTTGACGATCATCGCGAAGACGATGAGCGAGGCGAGACCGCCCCACAGGATCTCGGCGAACTCGGGCAGCCACGGGCTCTTGGTGACGACATTGCCGTCGGCATCGAGGTCGAACTCGGCGGCGATGAGGGACGCGGTGAACCCCAGAACATTCATCGCGACATCACCTCGCCCACCACTCGGCTCACCACTGCCTGCGACGGCCGCCGGCCGATCGCCAGTTCGCCCGCGCGTCCTGCGACTTCGCTCACCGCAGCGACGAGTTGGTCGCGCACCGCGGCTCGGGCCGCATCTGCCTCGGCCGCCGCAGCGGCACGACGCTCGGCGAGTTTCGCGTTCACCTCGGTCAGGCGCGTCGCACGCTCGGCCTCGAGCGTTGCCCGAGCAGCGTCGACGGTGCGCGCGGCCTCGGCGCGGATCGCCGCGACCTGTGCCTCGTACGCGGCCACCTCGGCGCGCGCCGCCGCACGCTCGGCGTCGGCCGACTCGTGGGCCTCGCGGATGCCGCGGTACCGGGCGTCCATCCCCTTCTTCAACCGCGGGAACAGCACGAAGCGCATGAGCAGGGCGAAGACGATGAACGAG
>JBJSXI010000005.1:0-7606 GCA_046086305.1 Ilumatobacteraceae bacterium | reverse complement strand
GGGCGAGTTCGATCTCGACGACGCGCAGGTGCTCGATCGGATCACTCGGACCGGGCACATCGTCGTCGACGAAGGCGCGCAGGACGAACACGATCGCGTCGACCTCGCGGATGTTGGCGAGGAACTTGTTGCCGAGGCCCTCACCCTTCGAGGCGCCCTCGACCAGACCGCCGATGTCGACCACCTGCACCGCTGCGTGGACGACATTGCGCGACTTGGACATCGCGGCGAGTCGGTCGAGGCGTTCGTCGGGGACCTTCGCGACGCCGACGTTGGGGTCCTTCGTCGCGAACGCGTAGGGCGCTGCGAGGGCACCACCGCCGGTGAGCGCGTTGTAGAGCGAGCTCTTGCCCGCGTTCGGGAGGCCGACGAGTCCGAATCGTTCCATGGGGAGGGCGAAGGCTACCGCCGTCGGGCCGCGGCTCCCGGTTGCCCATCCGCCCCGATGGGCGTGGTCACTCGGGACATGACCGGACGCAGCCTCATCGCCGTCGTGTTCGCCGTGGCGGGCACCATCATCGGAAGTTCACTCGTGTGGCGACACACCGCCGAGTCGGCGTCACCGCCGGCGCACTGTGTCGAGTACACGCCTCTCGACGGCAGTCGCGACGTCGAGGGTGACATGCGATGCGCGGGTCTCGTGCTCGACTTCCACCACGACGGGCCTACTGCGTCCACGAGCCCGGTGTGGGCGGGGCAGTGGTTGGTCACCGACGCGCACGGCGATCTCCGCCTCGGCTGGTGTGTCGATCATCGCGGCGACCACCCACTCGCCGACGCTCCGGCGGCGAGTGAGGTGCTCCCGCTGCCGAACGATCCGGGTGGACGGCGCGCCGCATACCTCATGTGGCGCTACGGGCAGACGACCGACGATCTCGTTGCCGCCGCACTGTGGATGGTGTTCCACCACTACGCGCTCGATCCGGCCGGTGCGCACCGCTCGGCGACCGCGACGACGCCACTCGTGCCGTCGCTCGAGACGATCGCTGCATCGACCGGGCGGGTCGATCTCCAGACGATGGCGATCGCACTGCACACCGAGGCGCAGACCTATGCGGGTGACTGGACGGTCGTTGCGTCGACGGCGGCAGATGGTCGACACGTGGTGGTCGAGGTGTCGGCGGGCACGGTGCCGGTGGCCGGTCACCGCGTCGAGGTACTCGTGAGCGGCACCGACGAGCCGCTCGTCGCGGCGACGGGTGAGGATGGTACGGCCACCCTCGATCTCGGGGATGGCGCCGCGGGCACCGTCGTTGCGACCGCCGAGGCGCCAGGTGAGGTGATCGGGCTCCGTGGTGTGCCGGCGCGGACGAGCGTCGACGGGGCCCAACTCCTCGCCGTCGCCGGACCGGCGGCGGTGATGCGTGCATCGGTCGACATCGGGCCGCCCGACGATCTCGACGACGATCGCGATGACGATCTCGACGAGGGCGGGACCGACACCACCACGCTGACCGATCCACCGGTTCCCACTGCGTCCGATGGCGGCCCTGTCGCCGTGCCGGTGACGGGTGGTCCCCTCGACGGGGGGATCGCCCAGGCGGCGGTGGCCACGCTCGTCGCCGGGACGGCGCTGCTCGGGACCCTCCGCCGACGCAGCGCCACCCGGTGACCCCGGTGGGGGCCGTCGACCGGCACCGGTAGCATCGTCTCCCATGTCGAAGAAGACCAAGAAGCGCAAGGCGCGGATGCGCCGCAGCAAGGCCAACCACGGCAAGCGTCCGAACATGGGGCGTGGCTGACCTGTCGGCTCCGCCGTCGGCGCGTCGCGACGACGCCGCCGACCTGCTGCACGGCGTCCGTGTCGCCGACCCGTTCCGCTGGCTCGAGGACGGCACGTCGCCCGAGGTGGCGACCTGGGTCGCTGCCCACAACACCCGCACACGTGAGGCGCTCGATGCCCGTCCGGTGAGAGACGAGTGGCACGATCGCCTCGTCGCGCTGACGGGCCTGCCCACCACCCTTGCGGTCGCAGTGGCCGGCCAGCGTGTGTTCAGCCTCGAACGTTCTGCGGGCGCCGATCAGTTCGGTCTCGTCGTGCGCGATGCCCCCGGCGGACCGGGACGTTCGCTCGTCGACCCGGCCGACCTCGCGGTCGACGGGGCCATGGCGATCGACTGGTTCCATCCGTCACCCGACGGGCGCCTCGTCGCCTACGGCCTCAGCGAGGGTGGCACCGAACAAAGTGTGCTCCACCTCGTCGACGTCGACCGCGGTGTGGTGCTCGACGAACGGATCCCCGACACCCGGGCCGCATCGGTCGCGTGGCGGCGCGAGGGTGACGGCTTCTGGTACACGCGATACCCGGAGGGCGACGAGTACCACCGGCATGTCCGCTTCCACCGCATCGGTGACGCGCAGGTCGACGACGCGGTCGTGTTCGATCGACTGCCGACCGATGAATCGTGGCCGGATGTCTCGATCTCCGACGATGGCCGTTGGCTGGTGGTGCACGTCATGGTCGGGTGGCGTCGCGTCGACGTCCATGTGCTCGATCTCGCCTCAGGGGAGTGGCGCGCGATCTCCGAGGGCATCGAGGCCCAGACCGCGCTGCACGTCGTCGATGGCGCGCTCGTCGGCGTGACCACTCGCGACGCGCCGAACGGACGCGTCGTGCGCATCGATCCTGACGATCCGACGACATGGACGACGGTCGTCGCCGAGCGCAACGACACGGTCCTCGGATCCTCTGCGGTCCACGGTGCCGATGTCTACGTGGTTGCGAGCACCGTGGCGGTCGAGCGCGTCGAGCGTTATCGGGCACTCGGTGGCACGCTGCTCCCGACGAAGACGATCGATCTCGGTGTTGCCTCGGTCGTCGGTCTCGACGTCGGCGGCGCGGGCGCGTTCGTCGCTCGCGGCACGTTCGGTGCGCCGGTCGATCTGTTGCGCATCGATGGCGCGCATCCGGAGCGTTGGAGCGAGTCGATCGACCCTCCGGTGCTGCCGGCACTGCGCGTCACTCAGGTGCACTATCCGTCGCTCGACGGCACGATGGTGCCGATGTTCGTCGCCCATCGCGAGGACATCGTCCCGTCACCGTCGACACCGCTCGTGCTCACCGGATACGGCGGCTTCGCGATCGCCGAGTCGCCGGTGTGGATGCCCAACCTGGCGGCGTGGTGCGCGGCCGGCGGTGTGTACTGCGTGGCCGGACTGCGCGGCGGTACCGAGTACGGCGACGCGTGGCATCGAGCGGGGCTGCGCGAACACACGCAGCACGTGTTCGACGACTTCCACGCTGCGGCCGACTGGGTCGTCGCCGAGGGACTCACCAGTCGGCGCCTGCTGGCGCTGCACGGTGGGAGCAACGGCGGATTGCTGATGGGTGCGGCGATCACTCAGCGCCCCGATCTGGCGCAGGCCGTGTGGTGTGCGGTGCCACTCCTCGACATGGTGCGGTTCCCGCAGTTCCTCATCGCCCGACTGTGGACCGACGAGTACGGCGACCCGGAGGTACCCGACGAGTTCTCCTGGCTGCACGCCTACTCGCCGTACCACCGTGTCGTCGCTGCGCTCGAATCGTCGACGCCGCTGTCGCATCCGGCGGTGCTGTTCACGACCGCCGAGGGCGACACACGTGTCGACCCATGTCATGCACGGAAGATGGCGGCGGCGATGGTCGCCGCGAGTGACGGTGCGGCGCCGGTGCTGCTGTGGCAGGCCGGCCGGGCGGGACACGGTGTCGGCAAGCCGGCACGGATGCGCATCGACGAGGGCGCCGACGTCCTCACCTTCTTCAGCTGGCAGCTCGGCCTCGACGGTCGCTGAGCGGGGTCGGCGGTCAGATGACGACGACCGGCGTGCCCACCGTGGCGAACGCCCAGACGAACTTCGCGTCGAGCGGGGCCTGACGCTGGCAGCCACCCGACAGGCGCTGGCCGAGCTCATCTTCGGTCTGATAGGGCGAGTTGTCGTCGACGTGCAGGGGAATGCTGTGGAAGCCGAGTGCGCCGCGCTCGGTCTTCAGCCATCGCACCATCAGCGGGAGATAGGCCTTGCCATTCCATGCCGTCGACATCTCTGAGCGGCTGTAGACCTCGTGGGTGCCGGGCACCTCGTTGGAGTACTTGCTGCCCGACACGAGCCAGGACCGGATGATCTGCCCGTCGTCGCCGACCGCCCACACGCGCTGGCCGACACGTGAGTAGACGAGGCGTCGTCCGGATCCCGAGTTCGCAGGGAGCGGCGGGGCGTCGTCACCGGCACTCGCCACCGACGACAACTCGTAGCCCATGAGGTCCTCGGCGCCGGGCGGCGGGGGAGGTGTGCGAACGACCTGCGACTCCTCGTCGGGCCAGATGCCGAGTTCGATGCCGGTCTCGCGACCGGCGACACCGTCGACGAAGAGGCCTTCGCGCTCCTGCAGGGCGAGTACTGCTCGTTCGGTGGCCGCGTCGAACGAGCCGGTGACAGGTCCGGTGAGGTATCCCGCTGCGACGAGCGCCTCCTGCAGGCACTTCACCGTCGCACCGGAACTGCCGACGCGCACACTCGGCTCGGTCATCACGCAGCCGTCCTCGTCGTCACCTCCGGCGGCCTCGTCGGCGACCAGTCCGGGGCTGACATCGGTGGCGGGCGGGTCGGTGACCACCGATGCATCGGTCGGGGCGATGGCCACGCTCGTCGGCGAGAGGGTGCTCGCGGTCGCCGCCTCGCTCGGGGTGTCGCGTCCGATGAGGGCGACGCCGCCGATGCCGGCGACACCGAGTGCGCCGGCGGCGATGAGGATGCGGAGGTCGCCGGGGGTCATGGCGACGATGATGATATTGGCCGTGCCGGTGCGGCAGCCGTCATGGGGCGGTGTCGTCGTCGCCGGCGAGGGCGCGCAGGTACGCCGATCCCTCGGTGCAGTCGGCGGCGATCGGACACCACCGGCACGATGCGCCGACCCTGAGCACGGGGGGGCGGGCCTCGGCGTGCAGTTCGACATGACGTTCGATGCCGGCGAGGGTGCGGGCGAGCGCCGCCTCGAGCACCGAGGTCGTGACATCCTCGGGATCGCAGGCCGCTTCGTCGAAGTAGTAGGTGACGAGGCGGCGGGGCGGCACGCCGGTGCGCAGGGTCTGGACGAGTGCGTAGAAGCGCAGGTCGTCGCGGTGGTGGAACGACCGCCCGCCCGTCTTCAGGTCGATGAGCACCTGGCGGCTCTCGGTGCCCTGTGGCCGACCGAGCACGAGGTCGACCTTGCCGGCGAGGGTGATCGTGCCGGGGGGACTCCATCGGATGGACGACTCGAGAACCGGATGGGCGGAGCCTGGAATGGGAGGGAACTCCTGGAGGAACTTCGTCGTGCGGTCGACGGCGCGTCCGCGCAGGTCGGCATGATCGGCGGGCGTGAGGCCCGCCACGTAGGCGCCGCGCGTGTCGGGTTGGTCGGCGAGTCGGGCGATCGCCGCGTCGACGACCTCGCCGGGCACCGGATCCCCCGGCCAGTTGAGTGCCAGTTCGATGGCCAGGTGGGCGACGAAGCCGGCGGCGGTGGAGGGGCGCCAGGTGAACTCGTCGGGCTCGAGGTACTGCACCTCACAGCCGTGCACATTGGTGAGCATCCCCTTGCTCACCCACAGCTGCGCCCCGCCGAGGCGCGCCGACAGTGCGGCGAGCGCGTCGCGGGCGGTCGAGGTGAGGTCGTCGATCCACTGCTGGTCGAACACGACGGGCTCGGGGTCGCGTCGCAGCACGGCCAGGGTGCGCTGCTGGGCGGGGGTCAGCCCGACCGCCGCCGCACGGCCGGCCTCGTGCCCCGCGTCGTGCCCCGCTGCGTCGTGCCCCGCGTCGCCTCCCACCCTCCCGACCATAGGCGTTGGGCGCGAAACCCTGCCGTCCGTGACCTCCCTCCACCCCACGGGCGCGAGACAGTGCCGAGTTCGCCGGTTGGCGCGCCCACGGGTGCACCTCCAGCCACGGGGCATGGGTGTGACACCCCCTTGCGAGGATGAGGCCATGCCCGCCAACCAGACCGCCCTCGACTTCGCCCACGCTGCTCGCACTCTCGTGCGTGAGGCGCGTCGGCGTGGTCTGGTGGCACCGAGTTTCCGGTGCCCGCCGCGGCTTGCCGGTGTGCAGCGTTCGGTCCGCCGCCATGTGCGTGGGGTCGTGGTGTCGGTGCAGGTGAAGGGCAGGCCGTGGCCGGCGGTCCTCGGCGACATGATCGAGGGTGTGATCGTGACCAATCTGCTCGCCGCGCCGGATGCCGACCGTGTCCGAACCGAACTGTGGGCCGCGCTCGACGATGTCCTGTCGGGGCCGGCGCACACGCCGTCACCATCGGTCCGGCATCTGGCGCCGGCCGCTGAACCTCGAGGGGTCGACGTCTCAGCGACGAAGGTCGCCTGACCGAACGAGTCGGTCCGAGCCAGACGTGGCGAACCCCGGCGCCGTCGCCATCGCGTTCGGCTGGCAGACTCGGCACCCGTGAGGATCGATCGAGTCACTGCCTGGTCCGTGTTCTTGCCGTATGTCGAGGGGTCGTACCGGATGGCGGGCGACCGCGTCACATCGGGGATGGATGCGGTCGTCGTGCGGGTGACCGCCGAGGACGGCACGGTAGGTATCGGTGAATCGGGAACGGTAGGCGTCACGTTCGATGCGCAGTTCCCCGGCGGCCATCGGGCCGGGATCAAGGTCCTTGCGCCTGCGATTCTCGGCGCTGATCCGCGCCGTCCCGAATCGGTGCACCGGCGGATGTCGTCGGCGCTCACTGGGCACCCGTACTGCAAGTCGCCGATCGACATCGCGGTGTGGGATCTCGCTGCCCGACTCGACGGTGTGCCGCTGTGGAGCCGTCTCGGCGGCGATGGCCCCGAGCCGACACCGCTGTATCGGCCTGTGCAGGGCGCAACGCCCGATGCGGTACGCGCCAAGGCGGGTGAACGACTCGCCCAGGGCTACCGGCGCCTGCAGGTGAAGGTGGGCGACGACCCCGTCGTCGACGCCGCTCGTGTGCTGGCGGTACGCGACACGGTTGGCCCGGACGTCGTCATCTTCGCCGACGCCAACTGCGGGTTCTCGCTCGCTGCGGCACGTCGCTTCGTGCGTGCGCTCGGTGCAGATGGCGCCGATGTCGTCCTCGAGCAGCCCTGCGCGACCATCGCCGAGTGCGCGCAACTTCGCTCGTCATGGTCGGGACCGATGGTGATGGACGAGTCCATCACGTCGCTCTCGGCGCTGCTCGACGCGCATCGCGCCGGAGTGGCCGATGGGATCACGATCAAACTCACCCGCGTCGGTGGGCTCACACCTGCCCGCGTGATCCGCGACTGTGCGGTCGAGTTGAAGATCGGTGTCACCGTTGAGGATGCGAGCGGCTGCAATCTCGCCGACATGACGTTCGCCCATGTCAATGCATCGACGCCGGCCGAGCGTCGTGTCCACTCTGTCGACTTCGACAGTTGGGTCACCCTGCGTCATGTCACCGGGCCATCGGCACGCGATGGGTCATTCCTGCAACCGGGTGCAGCCTCACCCGGCCTCGGACTCGACCTCGATCTCGACATGCTCGGCACACCGTTCCTCGACCTCAGCGTCTGATCAGGGTCGCGACCGGCTCGCTCGCCGATGTCGACCGAGTCTCATCGTGCGGTCCGTAGGCTGCGGCCCGACG
>JBJSXI010000004.1:0-11609 GCA_046086305.1 Ilumatobacteraceae bacterium | reverse complement strand
GAACATCAGTGGCGTGCCGCGTGTGCGCCGAGGATCTCGGTCAGGCACTGCGTCAGCCGCATGCCGGTCGGAAGGTGCAGGAACTCGTTCGGACCATGCGCGTTCGAGCCGGGTCCGAGCACACCGGTGATGACGAACTGGGCCTCGGGGAACATCTCGCCGAGCATGCCCATGAACGGGATCGAGCCCCCCTACCGACGGCCGCATGCGGGACGCCGAATGCCGCGCGGCTCGCCCGGTCGAGCGCATGCTCGAGCCACGGCGCGAACGGAGGTGCGTTCCAACCCGGTGCGGACTGCGCATCCTCGATGCGGACGATCGCACCGTACGGGGGGTCGGACGTGATCGCCTCGACGATCGCAGCGCGCGCCTGCACGTGGTCGCACGTGGGTGGCAGCCGCACGCTCAACTGCAGCGACGTCCGCGGACGCAGGACGTTGCCCGCCGTGGCGACGGGTGGCAGGTCGTCGGCGCCGGTGACGCACAGGGTCGGCTCCCACGTACGACCGAGAAGTTGCGCGAGCGGATCGTCGCTGACCGGCTGGGCGCCGGCCACGAACGGGTAGTGATCGGCGACACGGAACTCGGTCGACGTGTGGCGAGCCTGGGCGAGTCGGTCGGCCGGGATGTCGACATGCAACTCGGGCAGTCGAAGTCGACCCGTCGTTGCGTCCTCGATGCGGTCGAGGAGCGCGCGCGTGATGCGGAACGTCGACGGCACCACACCGCTGGCCTCTCCCGAGTGCACGCCTTCGGTGAGGATCTCGACGCGCAGGGTTCCCGAGACCATGCCGCGTAGCGATGTGGTGACCCAGAGGCGCTCGTAGTCGAGGCACCCCGAGTCGAGGCACAGCACCAGACTCGGAGTGCCGATCCGCCCGGCAAGTGCCGTCAGGTAGGCGGGAAGATCGGGGCTACCGCTCTCCTCGCTCGCCTCGATGAGGATGACGCACCGGGCGTGCGGCACACCGGCGGCCTGCGCGGCCTCGATCGCAGTGAGTGAGGCGAAGACCGCATAGCCGTCGTCGGCGCCGCCACGACCGTAGAGGCGATCACCCTCGATCACCGGGTCCCACGGACCGAGGCCCGGTCGCCAGCCGACCATCTCGGGCTGCTTGTCGCAGTGTCCGTAGAGCAGCACCGTCTCGTCGGCCGCGACCCCGTTCGACGCAGCGACCTCGCACAGCACGACGGGCGTGCGACCCGGCAGTTCGACAACGTCGACGGTGAGACCGTCGATCCGCCGTGCCCGGCACCAGTCGGCCACCAGCGCGACGGCGTGGTCGAGGTGTCCGTGCGCGCGCCATTCCGGATCGAATGCCACCGAGACGCACGGGATCGCGACGTAGTCGCGCAGTGTGGGGACGATGTCGCGCCGCCAGATCTCGTCGACGAAGCGCCCGATGTCGACCGTCGAGCTCATCGCGTTGCCGCCACGCGCTCGATGACCTGTTCTGCCTCGGCGACCATCCGTCGGACGAGATCGCCGGCGGGCACGAGCTCGTCGATCGCGCCGACGCCTTGCCCGCAGGGCATGAACTCACGCTCGACGTCGACCTCGGTGCCATCGGGCGCGCCGAGATGGTTCACACCGGCGCGCATCGACGCTGCCGCCTGCGCCGGGAAGGGGAGTAGTTCGTCGGGCGACGCGTCGAACCGCTCGGTCCACCGGTTACGGACCACACGGCACGTCTTGCCCGTGTATGCGCGGCTGATCACCGTGCCGTCCTCGGGGAGTTGGAGAAGGGTCTCCTTGTACCCGCGCACGGCGCGCGCTTCGGGTGTCGCGATGAAGCGCGTCCCGATCCACACACCGTCGGCGCCGAGCGCGAGTGCGGCGGCAAGACCGCGTCCGTCGAACAGTCCTCCTGCAGCGACCACCGGAACCCGGCCGGCGACGGCGTCGACGACCTGTGGCACGAGGGCCATCGTGGCGACGGTGCCCGTGTGGCCACCGCCCTCGGTGCCCTGGGCGACCACGAAGTCGACACCGCTGGCAACGGCGCTCACCGCATGGCGGACCTTGCCGCACATACTGCCGACGAGGATCTGGTAGTCGTGGAGCAGATCGATCACCTCTCGCGGCACCCCGAGACCGGCGACGAAGACGCTCGCCCCACCGTCGACGATGCTGCGGATACCTTGCTCGACCTGGCCGGGAAGTGCGGTCAGCAGATCGACGCCGAAGGGCCGGTCGGTGGCGGCCCGCACGGCGGCCATCTCGAGCGGCAACTCCTCTGCCGACATGGTGCTCGCCCCGAGGGTGCCAAGACCACCCGCTGCGCTGACCGCGGCAACGAGACGGTGATAGCTGACCCCGCCCATCCCGGCGAGCATGACCGGATGGTCGATCCCGAGCAGGTCGGTGAGGCGTGTGCGCAGGCCCATGCACCGACCGTACCGCGCCGGTGCGCTCGGGGAACGGGTCGCTCAGAGAACCGGTGCGGGCCGGCGGAGGAACCGGCGGTGCCACCGTCGGGGTGTGAACACGACGGCGCGCGGCTCGTCCTCGAACATCCAGCGCACGAAGTTGCGCCGCGTCCACGCCGTGGACCCAGCGAGGCGCACGGCGCCGCGGGCGAGCAGTGGCCGGGAGAGCATGGCGCCGAGGACCGCCGACATTCGGTGGTCGGCGAACAACTCGCGCCGCACGGCGCGTTCGTAGTGACGGGCGACTGCGTCGTGATCGCCGCCGTTGCACACGGCCTCCGCAGCGAGACGTCCGGTGAGCACGGCCTGGCCGATCCCCTCGCCGGTCATCACGTCGGTCGCCCGTGCCGCGTCGCCGACGAACAGGACCCGTCCGTGTGACAGCACGGCGCGGTCGATGCCGGCGGGGATCGGCCACGCCGTCGAGCGTCCCTCGAGTTCGACGGTCTCGCCGAGCGCGGCTGCGATGTGCGGCCTCGACCACAGTGAGGTCCACAGGGCAGCCAGTTCGGCACCGTGTCGCACGTCGTCGCGAGGCACACCGAAGCCGAGATTCACCCGACCACCGGGCAGCGGGAAACTCCACGCGTAGCCCGGGAGGAGGTCGGCCTCGAACCACACGTAGAGCCGCTGCGCAGCCGGCCCGGTGACATGACGCGCGTACTGGCGCGCCGCATGCCATTCCCCTCGATACCCGGACTCGCCGACCTCGAGCAGGCGGCGCGTCGGTGACCACATCCCGTCGGCGGCGATCACGTGGCGGGCCTGGATCGTGTCGGGTCCCTCGGCGGTGTCGACGCCGACGCACAGTCGGTCATCACCTTCCTCGATCGTGCGGACCGAGACCGCCTCACGGACATCGGCCCCTGCCTCGCGCGCGAGATCGACGAGCGCCGCGTCGAGCTCGGCACGTGGTGTCGTCGCGGCAAAGACACCTCCTGACGGCATCGGCAGGCACACCTCGCGGCCCGACGGCGAGCGCAGCCACGCGGCCTCGACGTTCTGCCACGACGGCACCATCGTCGGTCGAAGTCCGAGCGGGACGAGTTCGCGCAACGCGAGGGTGGTCAGTCCGTCACCGCAGCACTTGTCGCGCGGGAACGTCGCTTTGTCGATGACGACGACCGACCGTCCGCACCGCGCCGCAACGATGGCCGCCGCCGTGCCGGCAGGTCCGGCGCCGATGACGAGCAGGTCGGCCGTTCGGCGCTCGTCCCGTGCACTCACGGCTGCGAGGCTACGGGCGGATGTCAGCCCTGAGGGGGCGTCACCCGCACGGCGGGTCGGATCACTTGTCGCCAGGCGGTGAACTGCTGGGACGAGGTGGTGCGAACGTCGCCGACGCGTGCCGCGAGTAGGTCGCCGGGGCACGTGGTGTACGACATGTCGCGGTGAGTGGCGATCGTGGGTGTCGTCACGACGGTGCCCGCAGGCCAGCGGTTCGAACCTCGTGACACGAACGTGGTCGTCGCGCCGGGTGTCACGTCGATGAGGTCGCGGCCGGCGAGCCACGCGAAGACCTTCGACAGTGAGGAGAGGGCGGCTGCCGTGGGCAGCACACTCGTGAAGTCGCCGAGGAGGCAGACCAGCTGGGCGAAGCCCTGGTTCCCGCCGGTCGCGTCGGCGACGACGGGTCGGGTGAGCGAGCCTGCGCGACCCTCCCACACATCGCCGTTGCGACCGATGAAGAAGTGGTAGCAGACGTCGGCCCATCGCTTCTCCGCACCGGTGTGCCAGGTGTAGATGCTGCGGATGACATCGCGCGTCGCGGTCGTGCCGTGTGATGCGCCGCTGTGGTGCACGAGGAGGAATTTGGAGGTCTCGGTGGGGAAGATGGCCTTCGGCGGGAGGTCGGCACCCCATGCGGCGCGGGGCATGATCGACAGCCCGGGCATCACCGTGACAGCTGGCACCACGGTGGCGCCGGGCTCGGGCACGAGGCGCGGTGCCGCCGACCGGCCGGCCGAGCGTGCAGCAATGGCAGCTGCGCCGAGTGCCGCGCCGGCGGCGCTCACCGAGGTGAGCAGTTCACGGCGGGTCCGATGGCCGTCGCACATCGCCCCCACCTTATGATCATCAGACCGGCGTGTCACCGAACGATGGGGTGTCGATGAGCAGGTTGTGCGAGGGCAGGGTGGCGATCGTCACCGGTGCGGGACGGGGGATCGGGCGCGAGCATGCCCTCTCGCTCGCCGCACACGGTGCGAAGGTCGTGGTCAACGACCTCGGTGGCGATGTCGACGGCACGGGTCACGATCTCTCGCCCGCCGAGCAGGTCGTCGCCGAGATCCGTGCCCTCGGGGGCGAGGCCGTGGCCAATGGTGAGAGCGTCGCGTCGTGGGAGGGGGCAGAGCGCCTCGTGAATGCGGCGGTCGAGACGTTCGGCGATCTCCATGTGCTCGTCAACAATGCCGGCATCCTGCGCGACCGTTTCCTCGTCAACATGACCGAGGACGAGTGGGACGCAGTCATCGATGTGCATCTGAAGGGCACTTTCGCGCCGTCGCGCTGGGCCGCGGCGTATTGGCGCGAGCGGCACAAGGCCGGACACCACGTGAGCGGCCGGATCATCAACACGACGTCGGTGAGCGGCATCTACGGCAATCCCGGTCAGACGAACTACGGCGCCGCCAAGGCGGGAATCGCCGCGTTCACCACCATCGCCGCGCTCGAACTGGCGCGCCTCGGCGTCACCGTGAACGCCGTCGGTCCCGTTGCGCTCACTCGGATGACCGAGGGGCTCGGCCGGGCACCGGAGTCCGACGCCGAACGCGATGCCCGGTCGCCGCGGTGGATCGCCCCGATCGTCACCTGGCTGGCGAGCGATGAGTCGGCCGATGTGACGGGCCGGGTGTTCGAGGCGAGCGGTGAGGTTCTCGCCGTGGCCGAGGGATGGGTGCGCGGTCCGCGTACTACGCCCCTCGACGATCCGACGGCCCTCGGACCGCTCGTCGCCGAACTTCTCGCCGCGGCCCGACCCAACTCGGGGATGAACGGTGAGCCCGGATCATGGCCCCAACCATCACGCTGACGGTCGCCTCATGAGCTTCTCCTTCGCCACCCGCACTGCGCGCCTGCGCTCATCGGCGATTCGCGACCTGCTGAAGGTCACCGATCAGCCCGACATGCTGTCGCTCGCCGGAGGTCTGCCGACTCCCGACAGCTTTCCCTTGGGCGACCTGCGCCGCGAGGCCGACCGGCTGCTCGGCGAGTTCGGCCCGCGGGTCGTGCAGTACTCGGCCACCGACGGGGTGCCCGAGCTGCGCACGTGGATCGCTGCGCACCACAGTGCACAGGTCGGCAGATCCGTCGCCGCAGACGGCGAGATCGTCGTCACCCACGGTTCGCAACAGGGGCTCGACCTGCTCGCCAAGGTCCTCGTCGACCGAGGTGCGGTCGTCGTCACCGAATCACCCGCGTACCTCGGTGCGGTGCAGGCGCTCGAGTTGTTCGAACCCAAGTTCGAGGTCGTGCCCGGCGACGAGCACGGGATGCAGGTCGAACTGCTCGAGCAGCGCCTCGCCGACGGTCTGCGCCCGGCACTCGTCTATGTGGTCCCGAACTTCCACAACCCGTCGGGCGCAACGATGTCGCTCGAGCGGCGCCGACTGCTCGCCCGGCTCGCCGACCAGTACGAACTCGTCGTCGTCGAGGACGATCCGTACGGAGCGATCCGCTTCGCCGGCGAACCGCTGCCGCCGGTCGCTGCGTTCAGCACTCGTGTCGTGCACCTCGGCACGTTCTCCAAGATCGTGGCCCCCGGTCTGCGCGTCGGATGGATGGTCGGACCCGCCGAAGTGATGTCGTGGGTGTCACGGGCCAAGCAGGCAGCCGACCTCCACACATCGACGTTCGCCCAGTTGCTGTTGGCCCATGTCGTGTCTCGCCCGGGATGGCTCGACGAGCAGACGCAGCGCATCGTGCCGCTGTATCGCGACCGGTGCACTGCGCTCGCCGATGCGCTCGAGTCGACACTCGGATCACGGGTGCGGTTCCACCGCCCGGATGGCGGGATGTTCCTGTGGTCCGAGGTGGCCAACGTCCCCGATACGTCGGTGCTGCTGCGACACGCCGTCGCGGCCGGCGTTGCGTTCGTCCCGGGCTCGGCGTTCACCATCGATCAGACGCCCGACTCGCGAGCGCGGTTCTCGTATTCGACCCTGGCTCCCGACCGTCTCGGCGAGGCTGTCGGTCGTCTTGCGACGGCACTCGCGGCGCACGACGCCGAGCGGGTCTGACCGCCCCCGGCCGGCCAGCCGGGCCGTCAGCCGCGCAGCGTTGCGACGACCTCGTCGAGGGGGATGTTGCGTTGTTCGCCGCTGCGACGGTCGCGCACCTCGACGACACCATTCGCCAGCCCGCGTCCGACGACGACGATGGTCGGGATCCCGAGGAGTTCGGCATCGTTGAACTTCACACCGGGCGACACACCGGTGCGGTCGTCGAACAGCACGCGCAGTCCCGCTCGCTCGCACTCGGCGGCGAGGGCTTCCGCGGCGGGCAACTGCGGGTCGGTGGGTTTGCCCGTAGCGACGAGGTGGACATCGGCGGGGGCGACCTCGCGCGGCCACACGAGGCCGCGTTCGTCGCAGTTGAACTCGGCGATCGCCGCCACGGCGCGCGAGACGCCGATGCCGTACGAGCCCATGGTGACCACGCGTGTCTGGCCGTGTTCGTCGAGCACGGTGAGGCCGAGCGCCTCGGCGTACTTGCGGCCGAGTTGGAAGATGTGCCCGATCTCGATGCCGCGAGCGATCTCGAGCGCCGCACCGCACAGCGGACACGGATCGCCGTCGTGTACCTCGGCGGCCTCGATGACACCATCGGGTTCGAAGTCGCGCCCGCACACGAGGTGCATGACGTGTCGGCCGGGCTCGTCGGCACCGGTGATCCACTCGGTTCCGGCGACGATCCGCGGATCGACGAGGTAGCGCACCCCGGCTGGCTTGCCGAGGCCGAGGGCACCGGGTCCGATGTAGCCCTTGGCGAGGTGCGGCGCCGCAGCGAAGTCGTCGTCGGTGAACGGCTCGCTCTCGGCGGGGGCGACCTGGGCCTCGAGCCGCTTCATGTCGACGTCGCGGTCACCGGGGACGCCGACAGCGAGCGGTGTGATCGACCCGTCGGGGTGACGCAACCGGACGATGAGGTTCTTCAACGTGTCGGCGGCGGTCCACGGGCGATCGGCGCGCTGCAGGTCGGGCCGGGTGTTGAACAACTCGACGAGTGTGGCGATGGTCGGGGTGGCGGGTGTGTCGACCACCGTCGCCGGTGCCGGTTCGCCGGTGGCGTCGGGCGTCGGCGGGCTCACCTGCACCGCCTCGGTGTTCGCCGCGTACTCACACGCCGTGCAGTGCACATAGGTGTCCTCGCCGACGGCGAGTGGTGCGAGGAACTCCTCGCTCGCCGAGCCACCCATCGCGCCGCTCATCGCCGAGACGATCACGTACGGCAGCCCGAGACGATCGAACGTGCGCTGGTACGCCTCGCGGTGGCGTCGGTAGCTCTCGGCGAGACCGTCGTCGTCGATGTCGAAGCTGTACGAGTCCTTCATCGAGAACTCGCGTCCGCGCAGCAGGCCGGCCCGCGGGCGCGCCTCGTCGCGGTACTTCGTCTGGATCTGGTAGAGGACGAGCGGCAGGTCGCGATAGCTGCTGTAGAGGTCCTTGACGAGGAGGGTGAACATCTCCTCGTGGGTCGGCGCGAGCAGGAGGTCGGCGCCGCGGCGATCCTTCAGCCGGAACAGGTTGTCGCCGTAGTCGACCCAACGTCCGGTCGCCTCATAGGGGTCCTTGGGCAACAGCGCGGGGAAGTGGACCTCCTGGAAGCCCTCGCGGTCCATCTCCTCGCGGACGATCCGCTCGTCATTGCGGTACACGATCCAGCCGAGGGGCAGCCAGGTGAACCCACCCGGTGCGGCGCGCCGGATGTAGCCACCCCGCACGAGGAGGCGATGGCTGGTGACCTCAGCATCGGCGGGGTCCTCGCGCAGGGTGCGCAGGAACAGCGTCGACATTCGCAGCACGTCTCACCTCGATCCGGGACCGGGTCCGGCCCGGGGAAACGCTAGCGGTCGGCCGTTATACTCGGGGGGTCCTTTGACGTTCGACGAACCGAAGGCGTGGGTCCTCCCGGGCCCACGCCTTCTTCACTCTCGGGCGTCGGATCGACGAACCGGACAGGCCGGGCCCACCGGCACGACAGACAGGGAGGGGAGGTGACGACGATGACCGCCGACGACACCATCGAACGGGTGCGCCGCCTCGTCACGCCGATCGTCGCCGACCTCGGCCTCGACCTGTACGACCTCGAGTTCCGCGGCGGCACGCTGCGCGTCACCATCGACACCCCTCCGGGCAGTGAGGGCGGCGTCGATCTCGACACCATCGCGCTGGCCACCCGACTCGTGTCGCGCGACCTCGATCACCACGACCCGGTGCCCGGCCGCTACACCCTCGAGGTCACCAGCCCCGGGCTCGAGCGCCACCTGCGCACCCCGGCCCACTTCCTTCGCGAGGTCGGCAAGACGGTCAGCCTGCGTCTGCGCGACGCCTCGGGTGAAGCCCGGCGCGTGCAGGGCGTCCTCACGGCCGCCGACGATGACACGGCGACCATCCGTCTCGATGTGGCGGATCCCGACGGCGCGACCGAGCGGACCGTGCCGTACCACCAGATCGACCGGGCCCGCACCGTGTTCGTGTGGGGCCCGTCGCCCAAGCCGGGCAGCCGCAGCGCCGGCGCCTCGCGCACGACCACCCGAGAAAGGGACACGCGATGAGCAACCTCGACATGAGCGAAGCCATTCGGATGCTCGCCACCGAGAAGAACATCTCCGTCGACACCCTGCTCCACGTCCTCGTCGACGCCCTCGCCACGGCCTACAAGCGCCGTCCCGGCGCCGCCGACGAGGTCGTGGTCGAGGTGAACCCCGACACGTTCGAATTCACGTTCCTCGCCTACGACGTCGACGAGGACGGGAACTGGGTCAACGAGCGCGACGACACCCCCAAGCGCGAGGAACTCGGTCGGATCGCTGCGCAGACGTTCCGCCAGGTGATGGGCCAGCGCATCCGTGAGGCCGAGCGCGACCGCAAGTTCGAGGAGTACGCGAACCGCGAGGGCGACATCGTCACGGGCATCATCCAGCAGGCCGACGACCGCTACACGCTGCTCGATCTCGGACGGGTGGAGAGCCTGTTGCCCAAGGCCGAGCAGGTGCCCTACGAGCGACCTGTCCCCGGTGACCGGGTGAAGGCCTACATCGTCGAGGTGCGCAAGACGGTCAAGGGTCCCCAGATCGTCGTCAGCCGCACCCATCCGGGTCTCATCAAGCGGCTGTTCGAACTCGAGGTGCCCGAGATCGCCGACGGGATCGTCGAGATCAAGGCCTGCGCCCGCGAACCAGGTCACCGTACGAAGGTCGCCGTGTGGAGCAACGACCACAATGTCGACCCGGTCGGCGCCTGCGTCGGTGCGCGCGGCGGTCGGGTGCGCATGGTCGTCAACGAACTGCGCGGCGAGAAGATCAACATCGTGCCCTTCAGCGACGATCTGGCCGATTTCGTCGCCAAGGCGCTCTCGCCGGCGAAGGTCAAAGAGGTCATCATCAGCGACGACGCCACACAGGCCGACGTCATCGTGCCCGACCACCAGCTGAGTCTGGCGATCGGCAAGGAGGGGCAGAACGCCCGCCTCGCGGCACGCCTCACCGGCGTGCGGATCGACATCCGTGGTGAGACGCAGCCCGTCGACGTGTACGACGACACCGATTACGAAGAGGGTGAGTGGATCCAGAACGCCGAGACCGGCGAGATGGAGTGGCACGCTGCTGACGGATCGGTCATGACCCGTCAGCAGTACGAGGCTGCGGCCGCATCGACCGAGGTGGCCGACGACGCCACGAGCCCCGCAGGAGAGGCACCCGCTGCCGATGCCTGACACGTCCCCCACGCGCACATGCGTCGGATGCCGTTCGGCCCGGCCGCAGCAGACGATGGTCCGCTGCGTCCTCGGTCCCGACGGCGCCGTGGTCAGCAGGGTCGCACCCGGCCGGGGGGCATGGATCTGCTCGGTCGCCTGTGTCCGGGATGCGACGACACGGCGCGCGTTCGATCGTGCGTGGCGGTGTCGGGTGCCGGCCGGCGGTCTCGACGGACTCGTCGCGCTGGTCGACAGGGCGTTGACACCGGGCGCTGCCGGTGGCGAGATGACGAAGGCGGGCCGCCGACCGGCGGCCCGGATGGAAGAATGGCCGACCGCCGGGGACCACCCCGCCGCTCGGTGCCGATGAAAGGCTGACAAGGGTTTGGCGAAGAACATCAGGGTGCACGAGCTCGCCAAGGAGCTCGGAATGACGAATGCGGAGATGATGACGCTCTGCGAATCGATGGGCGTGGGTGTGAAGACGCACTCGAGCACGCTCATCGAGGCGCAGGCCGATCGTCTGCGTCGTCGCGCCGAGCGCGAGGGTCTCGTGCGCGCCGAGCAGCCCGAGGAGCCCAAGCCGGTTCGCAAGGCCGCCAAGAAGGCTGCCGCCACGCCAGACGACGCAGCGCCCGCCGCACCCGCGAAGAAGGCACCGGCGAAGAAAGCCCCAGCCAAGAAGGCGCCGGCGAAGAAGGCTGCGTCGGCGCCCGCCGCCGAGGCCGCGCCCGTCACCCCGGTGGTCGAGGTCGTCGAGGTGCCTGCCGAGCCGACCCGCCAGATCCCCGACACCCCGACCCCCGTCGCACCGGCGCCGATCGCGCCTGCAGCGTCGGCGCCGCCCGCCGCTGCCGAGCCCTCGCGCAGCGCCGAGTCGACACGGATCTCGAGCGGTCGCCCTGCGCCGGGAGCGGCGCCACGGATCGCCTCGCCGCGGCCGGGTGAGGCGCCGCCTGCGCCGCCAGCACCACCCCGTCCCGCCGCCCGTCCCGAGGCACCTCGTCCGGAAACTGGCCGCCCCGATGCCAGCCGGCCCGATGGAGATCGTCCGGCGGCGACGCCGCCGGCGCGTCCGATGTCGTCGAGCGGCCGGCCGATCCCGCCGCCGCCGGGTTCGGCGCGACCGATGTCGAGCAGCGGGAAGGCGATCCCTCCGCCCCCCGGTGGACCGCGCCCTACGGGTGGCCCGCGGCCCGGCGGCTATACGGCACGGCCGGGTGGTCCGGGCGGTCCCGGTGGCCCGCGCCCGGGTGGTCCCG
>JBJSXI010000003.1:0-12543 GCA_046086305.1 Ilumatobacteraceae bacterium | reverse complement strand
GCCGGGTACTGCTCGGCGGCTCAGCTCGGCGGCTATCCCCGCACCCCACCCTGCTGCAGGTTCGTGGTGGGTCAGCGCCGCCTGCGCGACGGCGGCGCGCATCGTGATGGTCGTTGCACCTGTGTCGTCGAGCACTGCGCCGGCGAGGCCGACGGGGGTGACGCGCATCAGTGCGCCGTTGCCGGCACTGCGGCCGAGTTCGCGGTGAGCGTCGGCGGCCGCATCGTCGTGTGTCGCGTGGCTGAGCGCGCGTCGAGTGATCACTCCGACGTCGGAGGCGTGGGTGGCCCACGCCCGCCAGCGGGTCCACAGGTCGGCGGGGTCGATGCGGCGAAGGGTGATGATCGACTCGGCGAGCGCGAGGGCCATCTGTGTGTCGTCGGTGAACTCGCCGGCCGACCATCCGAACGAACCGCCGCCGGTCATCTCACCGGTGCCGCCGACGACGGGTTCGGGGAACGTCGCCCGATAGGCGCCGGCGGATCCGAACTCGAACGGTGCGCCGAGTGCGTCGGCGACGGCGCTGCCGAGGAGGGCGCCGAGGGCGCGTTGGCGGGCGGGGCGGGAGAGGTGTCGGGTCGTCGGCAGTTCGGTCATCTGGTCTCCTCGGGGGTCGGTGTGTGTGGTCGGGGAGACGTTGAACGCACGCAGGCCGTCGCCGCGTGACCGATGGGTCGACGGGTCAGTCGAGCGGCGAGTCCATTCGCCGCACCCACACGCTGTAGTCGCCGAGTGGTCCCTCGCTCGAGGGCTCCCACCGGGCCTCCCAGCGTTCGCCGGGGAGCACGCCGCGTACGCGCAGTACGTCAGGGCGGCGGCGGTGGGCGTTGTTGATGTCGGAGGCCAACTGGGCAGCAGTGGCCCGGGTGTACAGACGTGGAACCCGCACCCACTCGTCGTTGGAGCGGGCGTGGGCGAAGAGGCGCACCCAGAACGATGTGCGTCGCGCGCTGTCGGACAAGATCGAACCTCCGGGGCCGGTGTGCTGGCTGTTACCGGCAGGTACGTCACGAGGGTCGGGCCGCGTGACGTGAGGTGGTCGAGATGACCGATCAGGTAGGGCGGAGGGGTGGGCGGGTGCAGCCCGCCCGCGCGTTCAGAGGTACCCGTGGTTCTGACGCGGCGGGAGGGTCGCCTTCGCCGGGGCGGGCACTGCCGCCGCAGGGATGAGGTGAAGGGCGTGGTTCGACGGATCGCCGGCGAGGAGGGTGGCGTGGCGGCGGGTGACGTCGCTGAACAACTTGCGCACCTCGCGCCCGTTGCCGAACCCGCGGTGGCGCGGCCATGCGTCGATGACGGCGCGCACGCGGGTGAGTGCGTCGTCGGTGAGCTCGTAGTCGTTGGTCGTCGCCAGGGTGCAGAACATGTGCAGCAGCTGTGCGGAGGTGAAGTCGGCGAACGGGATGGTGAGGTCGAAGCGGCTGCGCAGTCCGGGGTTCGAGTCGACGAAGCGGCGCATCTCGTCGGGGTAGCCGGCCACCACCACGGCGAACTCGTTGCGGTGGTTCTCCATGAAGGTGATCAACGCCTCGACGGCCTCGCTGCCGTAGTCGCGGTCGCCGCCGTCGAGCGAGTAGGCCTCGTCGATGAAGAGCACGCCGCCGAGTGCCTGCTCGCAGACCCGCCGGGTCTTCAACGCGGTCTGCCCGACGTAGCCGGCGACGAGGCCGGCACGATCGGTCTCGACGACGTGACCCGAGGGCAGCAGTCCGATCGATGCGTACAACTCGCCGACGAGGCGGGCGACGGTGGTCTTGCCGGTGCCGGGGTTGCCGACGAACACGAGATGCGGCGACGGGCTGTACACGGTGAGTCCGGCGGCCCGACGGAGTTCGCCCACCGTCTGGGCGTGGGCGAGGGCGGCCACCTCGCGCTTCACCTGGTCGAGGCCGATCAGTGCGTTCAACTCGGCGAGCACGTCGGCCTGAGCGCGGGTGCGGGATCGGTGGGTGACGACGTTGGCGCCGTCGTCGTCGTCGGTGTCGTCGGTGCGTCGACGTGTCGACTCGGTGGCCGTGGTGTGCGGTGCCGGGTCGTCGGCGGGAACGTCGTCGGCCATCTCGTCGATCTCGGCGAGGATCTCGGCGATCCGCCGACGTGCCCGTCGTGTCATGAACGTGATGCCGTCGAGCACCTCGTCGAGCACATTGCCGTCGACGGCGTCGGCCACGGCGACGTACGACGCGAGCAGCACGGTGGGTCCGTCGGTACCCGGCTCGGGGCGGTCGATGTGCAGGGTGGCGAAGGGCATCACGCCGCTGCGTGTGGCGACCCAGCGGGTGATCAGCGGGTGCTCGACCACATCGTCGACGTAGGCGTCGATCGCGAGGAGCACGGTGCGGTTGTAGCGCGGGTACAGCCGTGCGCTGAGTGCCTCACCGTTGACGATGAACTCGAGTGGGGCGGCTTCGGTGAGTTCGCCATCGGCCACCCGGTCGGCGCGCGCGGTGAGCAGGTCGAGGAGGCGTGTGCGGCGTTCGTCGTCGGGACTCAGCGGTCGACCCCGGGGGCGAGGGTGTCGGTGAGCGAGACGATGTCGTCGAGGCTGCTACGCCACGTGTTCGGGTGGTCGAGGGCGGCGAGCGCCGCGCGCAGCTGTCGTCGTTCGCCGTCGGTGAGCGGCACACCGCCACGCACGGCGGCTCGTGCGGCGGCCGATGTGCCGGGTGAGGTGGTGCCGGGGTTGGCGCGCAGCACATCGGCGAGTTCGCGCAGCAGGTGCACGAGCTGGTCGCGGCGGCCGAGTTCGTCGAGGTGGGGGAGCGCAGCGAGAACGGTGGCGAGGCGGTGCACGGCGGCGGTGACCAAGAGTGCGAGGCCGGTGTCGACCTCGATGGCGGTGGGCACGGCACTCGGTGCCGTGGCGGGTCGTCGCAGTTGACCGAGGGTGAGGGTGGCCTCGGTGTCGGCTCGCGCCTGCACCTGCTCGAGCGCCGATGCGCCGTCGCGCAGTGCGCCGCGGCCCGACCTCACGAGTTGCCGGACGAGTGATGCCACCTCGGGTGGGAGTCGGCGCAGGGTGTCGGTGTCGAGGACCGACGACACGTGGACGATCTGGAATGACGCGAGTACGGGGTGCTCGCCCTCGCGCGACTGACGCCACTCGAGGTGCGTATCGGCGTCGGGCGACTCGACGATGACGGCGGTGTCGGCGAGCGCGCCCAGTTCGACCTCGCCACCGACGACGTCGCTGGCGGGCCGATAGCGCAGGCGGACCACGGCGTGGTGGGCCGTCACGGCACGGGTGCCCGTGTGATGACATCGGCGAGCGCCGCACCGGCGTTCGCGGCGGCCTTGTCGCGCACGACGGCGCGTAGCCGGTTGACGCGCCGCGACAGGGTTTCGCGACGCACACCGATCTCGGCGGCCACGTCGTTCACCGCGTGGCCGAGGCCGTCGATGCGGGTGAGCAGTCGACGGTCGTCGTCGTCGAGGTCGCACAGGATCTCGTCGGCGAGGCGCGACACGGCGAGGCGATGGGTGACCTCGTCGTCGATGGGGATGTCGTCGTCGATGACGCGTTCGAACAGTGCGGCGCCGCCACTGGGTGCGGCATCTCCCGAGGTCCAGGTGCGTCCCGTGGTGAGGCCGCCGTCGGCGAGCGGGGTCAGTCGCACCCCTTCGCAGCGCTGCACGCGCTGGCGACGATCGTGATCGATGCCGGCGCGAAAGGTGACGAGCTGCGCGTACTTGGCCGCATCGGGGTGCTCGGCCATGATGCTGAGGCGGGTCTCGGGATCGTGGTTGAGGAATTCCTCGACGACCGTTGCTGCGACGTCGTCGGCGTCGTGGGGTCGACGACGCGCATGGAGCCGGACGACATGACGGAACAGGACGACTGCGTACTGCGTGTCGGGGTCATCGCCGCTGGGGCGCAGCGGGAGGTATCTCGCCGTGCTGGCGCCCTTGGGGGTGGTGGTGTGTGTTCCCTTCATCTCAACGTGCTCCTGCCTGTGCTCGTCTGCGAGGGTGATCGCCGGGATGCATCCTCGCGCAGGGGTGTGACATGTGTGACCACCTCGCCACACCCGCTGGCGCGGCCGGCAGCGACGGCCCGTGTGGCTCACGGCATGGTCCCCTGGGGCGGCTCGGCGGGCGGCGTGTCGGGCCCCGAGGTGCCACCGGACGGGTCGTCGGACTGGTCGTCGGGTCGGGTCTCGAAGTGCTTCATCCGGCCCTGCGACTTGCTGCGCGACCGGGCCTGGGCCCGCTTGGCGTCCATGGCCGTCCACTCGTGGCGCTCGAGGGTGAGGGCCGACTCGTACATCTCGGCGGCGTCGGGGAGCATCCCGATGCTCGTCAGTGCCTCGACACCCTCGTGCATCAACCGGGCGGCCGTGCCGAAGTCGCCGCGTTCGGCGGCCTCGCGGGCCTCGCGCTCGGCACGCGCTGCGTTCAGCAGGGTGAGCTGTTCCACCACTCGCGGGTCGGTGGTGGCGTCGCGTACCTCGTGTTCGGTGCCCACCGACACGACCACCGGGACGACGACGCTGTGCAGCGCCGGTGCGCCGACAACAGCCGCCCATCGCACGGTGAGGGTCGCCACGTCGATCGGGCCGTGGTCGTGTTGGGGCCGCAGGTGCATCTCGGCCACCACGCGGCGGGTCTCGCCGCCGTAGGCGTCGCCGAGGTCGATCTGCACCGACCGGTCGCCGATGGTGCACGGGAAGTCGTTCAGCACACGCACCGTGGCGACGGCATCGGTGTGCTCGAGGTGCACCGACAGGTTCTGGGCGACCACGGTGGCCAGTCCGTCGAACTCGCGGCGGAACACGGCGGCGGCGGCGTCGCTGTCGGCGCACCAGTAGTCGTTGCCCTGTGCGGCATCGGCCAGGGCGGAGAGCAACTGCTCGTCGTGGCCGTCGCCGAACCCGATGAACGAGGTGGTGATCCGCTGGGCCACGGCGCCGCGCACCAGGGTGGCGAGCGCATCGGGTTCGGTGACACCGCTGTTGGCGTGGCCGTCGGTGAGCAACACGATGCGCCCGATCGCGTCGGGTCGCAGACCATCGACGAGCAGTTCGGCGGCCTTCAGCCAGCCGCCGGACAGGTTCGTCGAGCCGCCCGATGCGATGGCTCGCACGGTGCGCGCGGCGGCATCGGGGTCGTGGTGCTCGAGGGGGAGTACGACGTCGACGTGGTTGTCGAAGGTGACGACGGCGATGCGGTCGGTGGGTGCGGCGAGGCGGATCATCCCGGCGACGGCCTCGCACACGGCGAAGAGCGGCCGGCCCGACATCGAGCCCGACCGGTCGACGACGAGAACGACGTCGAGCGGGGCTCGGTCGTGCGGTGGTGCCTCGGGGGCGGTGAGCTCGAGGAGGGTGTGGACGACCTCGTCGTGGCGGATGGTGATGACACTGCGGTCGAGGTGGAGGGCGGGGATCATGGGGCTCCTTGGACGCCGTTGCGGGTGCGGTGCCGCAGAGACGCTCAGGCTGGCCCGAGGTGTGACCGGACCGCTCACACCGATTTCGGCGGGGTATCCCCGATTCGTGCGTTCGTGAAACCTACGGTTCGTCCCGTGGCGGGCCGTGGGGGCCCGTCCGGGAATGGGGGTTCCATGTACACACTCGGAGCGATCCTGCTGATGACCGTGCTGCTCGGCGCAGTCATCGCTGTCATCGATTCAGTGCTCGACCTCGTCAAGGTCCGCGACACCATCACCAAGCTCCCGATCATCGGGGCGCACTGGGGGCTCGGCATCAGCATCCTGATGATCTGGGTCATCGAGGTGTGGCCGGCGAGCGGCTGGGGCGTGCTGATGGAGGATCGGTGGATGAACATCGTCGCCAACGGCGCGATCATCTACGGCGCGATCCCGCTGAAGGACGCGGTCATCTCGATGGTCGGAAAGGGCCTGCGGGCCTGAGTCACGCACTCGGGTGGGGTCGTCACTCGGCGACCCCACCCGGGTAACGTGCGCCCGGTGAGGGTGCTCGTGGTGGGAGCCGGCGGGCACGCCCGGGTGTGTGTCGAGGCGGTGGTCGATGCCGGGCATGTGATCGTCGGCGTGGTCAGTCGTGACGGCACGGCCGTCGAGGGTCTGACGGCGGGTGGTGAGCGTCTCGAGGTGCTCGGCACCGACGACGAGCTCGCCGCGGTGGTGCGGCGGAGCGGGGCGGAGGCGGTGTTCGTGGCGGTGGGCGACAATGAGGCGCGCGCGGCGGCGACGGCGCGTGCGCTGACGTGCGGGGTGCCGGTGGTCGCCGCGGTGAGTCGGTTCGCGATGGTGTCGTCGTCGGCGCACGTCGGTGCCGGTGCGGTGGTGCTGGCGGGTGCGGCGGTGAACGCGGCGGCGTCGATCGGCGAGGGTGCGATCGTCAACACGCGCGCGAGCGTCGATCACGATGCGGTCATCGGTGCGTTCGCCCATGTCGGCCCTGGTGCGGTGCTCGCCGGCGATGTGTCGATCGGTGTGCAGGCGTTCGTCGGGGCGGGCGCCGTGGTGCTGCCGGGGCGGCGCGTCGGTGACGGTGCGGTGGTCGGTGCGGGTGCGGTGGTGACCGAGGATGTGGCGCCGGGCGCAACCGTGGTGGGTGTGCCGGCGCGTGTGGTGCGCAACGAGGGGGGCGACAGTGGCGTCGTTCGTCCGTAGGGTCACGACGAACGCGGTGCGCCGGGTGGCGGCGGTCGTCGTTGCGGCCGCGCTGCTGGTGGTGCTGTCGCCGGTGATGGTGATCGTGGCGATCGCAGTGCGGGTCACACTCGGTCGGGGTGTGCTGTTCCGTCAACGGCGCCTCGGCCTCGGGGGTCGACCGTTCGAGTTGTTGAAGTTCCGCACGATGCGCGTCGCGGTGCCGGGTCGTGGCGGGCCCGAGTTCGATGCCGAGCGGCTCACCCGGTTGGGTCGGCTGCTGCGGGCGACGAGCCTCGATGAGTTGCCCTCGCTGTGGAACCTGCTGCGCGGCGACATCACGTTCGTCGGGCCGCGGCCGTTGCCGGTGGAGTACTGGGATCGGTTCCGTGGCGACGAGTACCGCAGGTTCGAGGTGAAGCCGGGGATCACCGGTCTGGCCCAGGTGAGCGGTCGCAACGATGTCGACTGGCCCGAGCGTCTCGCGCTCGATGTCGAGTACGTGCGCACGCGCAGCCTGCGCGGCGATCTGGCGATCGTGCTGCGCACGGTGCCGATGGTGTTGCGTCGCAGCGGTGTTGCGCATCCCGGCCACGCGGCGGCGATGCATCCGCTACCGGCCGATCGTCCCTGACTCTCGACCGGGCCGCTCGCAGTGCGCCGTTACCGGCGCGGCTGAGCGCGCTGACGGTCGCGCCGGCGGGTGCGCCGAGCGCCGAGGGTGCGGTACACGGCGAGGGTGCGTTCGATCACCCATTGCTGGTCGAAGGTGCTCTCGGCGAGCTGGCGTGCGGCGCGTTGCAGGTCGGGCCAGCGGTCGCGTGCGGTGACGAGTCGTTCGATCGCTGCGGCGAGTGCCGTCGGATCGTCGAGCGGCACGAGTGCACCGGTCTCACCGTCGATCACCACCTGTCGGTTGCCGCGGATGTCGGTGGCGACGATCGGCAGACCCATCGCCGCGGCCTCCATCGCGGCGCGCGGGAATCCTTCGCGACGGCTGGCGGTGACGAACACGTCCATCGCCGCGTAGCACGCCGGCATGTCGGTGCGTTGGCCGACGAAGCGCACACCTTCCACGGTGGCCTGGCGCACGAGTGCGGGGTCGAGTGCGTCGGGTTTGTCGGGGTCGGCGGGGCCGATCACCACCACTCGCACGGCGATGCCGCGTTCGTGCAGCAGGTGGGCGGCGGCGAGCACCTCGGGGATGCCCTTCTCGGCGACGAGACGTCCGACGACACCGATCACGGGTGTGTCGGCGGGGGCGTCGGCAATCCATTCGGCGCGCAGGTGCTGTGCCGCGTCGGTGATGGCGGGTGTGCGGGTGAAGCGAGCGAGGTCGATGCCGTTGCCGAGCAGGTGCACACGGCGGGCGGGGACGTGCAGTCGGTCGACGAGGGTGGCGAGGTCTTCGGGGTTCTGCACGAGTTCGGCATGACTGCACGTCGCGGCGATGCGTTCGATCGTGTAGACGGGCCAGCGGCGCCGCCGTCGATCGGTGGGCTGGGCCCACAGGCCGTGCTGGGTGTTCACCACCAGCGGCACACCGGCGAGGCGGGCGGCGATGCGCCCGAGTACACCGGGTTTGGGGTTGTGGGTGTGCACGATGTCGGGTCGTTCGCGTCGGCACAGTCGCCATAGTGCGATCAGCGCGCGCACATCGGCGAGGGGATCCGCGGCGCGGGTGAGCGACGGCACCGCGATGTGGCGGATGCCCGCCGCGGTGAGGTGGTCGACGTGTGGTCCGGGGGCTGATGCGCCGATCACCTCGTAGCCGGCGTCGGCGAAGGCGCACAGCTGGGGGCCGAGGAGCCAGTCGAGGCTCATGTCGGTGGTGGTGAGGTGCAGCAGTCGGGGTCGTGTGTCGGGTGCGCCCGTGGGCGCGGCGCCGTCGGCGTGCGCGTCGCTCACTGCGACTCGGCCGCGTACTTCACCCGCGCCGCCGCCACACGCAGTGCGCCCTCGAGGCGCATGCCGCCGGCGGCCTTCGCGGCGAAGCACTGCGGGTCGTCGCTGCGCTGGATCGGGGTGCGCCACAGGCGGTGCAGGTCGGTGTGGCCGGGCACGTTCACCCGGTTGGCGGCGAGTGCCGCGGTGCGGAACCGTCGGCGCACGGCCACCTCGACGGCCGGTGATGCGGGGACGGCCTTCGGGTAGGCGAAGTGTGCGGGTGGGCGACCGAGGTGGGTGGTGATCGACTCGATCGAGCGGTCGAGGTCGGTGGCCGCGTCGGCGGGGTCGATGCGGTCGAGCAGGTGGTGGCGGTGCGTGTGCGAGCCGATGGTGACGAGTCCGGTGGCGACGGCGTCGGCGAGCGCGGCCCACGTGGTGGGCGGTGCGTGCCACGGGAACTCGTCGCCGGTGTCGATGAAGTGCGTGGCCACGTACAGCGTGGCGGGAAGGTTGGCCTCCACCAGGGCGGGCACGGCATCGTCGGTGAAGTCGGCGGTGCCGTCGTCGAAGGTGAGCACGACGCGCGGGCGGGCGTTGGTGGACGTGCTGGTCGATGAGCCGTTCGTGGCGCCGTTCGTGGCGCCGTTGCTCGGTGTGCTGTCGGGTGCCGTGAGCGCGGCGACCGCAGTATCGAGGTCGACCACCTCGGTGTACTCGGCGAGGTACGCGAGCTGGCGACGGAACTCGTCGACGGGCAGGTCGACATCGCTGTCGCTGTGCGCGCCGACACGGTGGTACACGAGCAGGGTGGTCGCGTGCGGGTGGCGGTGGTGGCCGCGGCCGACGAGCGCGGCGAGGCGATCGACGGTGAGGCTCGTGCGCTTCACGAGGCGGCGCGAGGTCGAGGTCGCGGGGCTCATGTCGCGACGGCCTCGGCGAGTTGGCGGGTGAGTTGGTCGATGTGGGTGAACACGGTCTTCCAGGTGCGCCGGTCGAGTCCGGTGGGATCGTCGATCGCGCCGATGGTGAGGTCCTCCAGGTAGGCGAGGCCGGTGGAGCGGCGGGTGTTCACGCGGACCAGCCACGCCTCGACCGACTCCTGGTTGCGGCGCCCGTAGGTGACGGTGCGGCCGACCAGTTCGGGCAGGGTGAAGGTGCGGTCGAAGGTGCCCGGCCAGCGGCCGGCGATGTCGACGACATGTTCCTGTTCGGCAGTGACGACGAGGTCGGCCCGGCGCACGCCCGCCTCGTCGAGCGGCGCGCCGCGTTCGGGGTCCACCGTGAGACCACGTTCGGCGAGCAGGTCGACGGCGGTGGGCATCACCCAGCCGCCGGCGGCGCGGGTGCCCGCACTGCCGACGACCGCGTCGACGTCGAGCGCACGCAGGTGGTCGGTGAGCAGTGCTTCCATCAGCACCGACCGTGTGCGGTTGAACGTGCAGACGCACAGGATGTTGATCGAGTTCGCCACGCCGGTTGCAGCGTAGAGGCTGTGTGGTGCCGGCTCCGATAGGTCGTCTTGATCATCGGTCGCCGCCGGGCTGTCGGTGGTGGCGGATGTCAACAGTCGGTGTCACACTGCACCCATGGTGCGCATGCCGGCGTTGCTCGGTGTGCCGGGCGCGACAGCCGGCCTGCTCGGCCTGACACTCGGTGTGGCGTACAGCTGTGTGCCCGAGACGAGTCAGCTGGTGTGGGTGGGTCTCGCCGTCGCGGTGCTCGGAGCGCTCGAGTTGGGTGCGCATCGCTGCATGCCGTGGTGGGGTGCGGTCGCTGCGGCGGTGGCGTGGGGCGCGATGTCGGGTGGCCGCTATCGCGACGGTGCGTTGGTGGGGGCGGTGTTCGCGTGGTGGCCGTGGGTGTTGATGGCGATCGCGTCGGCGCTCGCGCCGCCGGGTCGAGCGGTGCGCGTGGGTGTGCTCGCGGCGGGTGTCGGCACGGCTGCCGCGCTCGTGGTGGCGCGCACGGGTGGGCTCGGGGTGTCGGCGGGTGGGGCGATCGTCGCCGCGTGTGTGGCGGTGGTGGTGTCGGTGCCGGTGCTGGCCGTGGTGCTGCGCGTCGACCTGCTCGTGCGTCGTTGATGGCGTGTCGCCGACCGCGAGCGCGTCGTCAGCGGATGGACAGTTGCGTGTAGCCGGCCTCGATCACCGGGCTGCCGCGCAGTTGTCGACGGTCGACGATGACGTCGAACGGGAAGGGTCGCACGGTGGGTTGGCTGCGCACCGTCACCCGGTAGTCGTCGTCGGGGGCGATGAAGCCCTGCACGGTCAGCACGATGCGCACCGAGTCGCCGGCGGCGAGGTCGATGGGGGTGGAGGCGCGCTGCCAGCCCTGTTCGCTGCCAGGGGTGAACGGTGTGTCGGTGCCGTCGATGCGCATCGACACCACCTGCAGTGCGGTGTAGATCGTCACGTAGGTGCGGTTGGTGCCGGGTGGCAGGCCGAGGTCGTTGCCGATCACCCCGTCGGGCCAGCCGGTGGTGGGGGCGGTGCTCGTGAGGGTGAGGGTGATGGTGCCGTCGACGATGCCGTTGTCGCGGTCGATGTCGACCTCGTAGTCGACGGCGCCGTCGAGGTAGTGGTCGAGTTTGTTGCCGGTGGCGTTGGTGAGGGTGACGCTCAGTCCGTCGCCGAACGATCCGGGTGCGAACGATCCCTCGCCGATGTTCACCACGGTGGGCAGTTCGCCGGCGGTGCCGAGTCGGCGGAACACGTCTTGTTCGTCCGAACGTTCGGCCCAGGCGGCGAGTCGTCCCTGGCGGGCCATCGGGCCGAGCAGTTCGCCGAGACGCGCCGGGCCGGGCAGGTCGAGGTCGAGCAGTCGTTCGACGGTGGTGCGGGCGATGGTCTCGAGTGCGTCGACGCGTTCGGCGGTGTCGGTGGTGCGGTACTGCTCGGCGAGCAGGTAGCGCACCGCACCGTCGGCGGCGATGGTGGTGCCGTCGTCGAGGTCGACCGGTCCGGTCAACTCCATCAGCCGCGACACGGTGAGCACGTCGAGCATGAACACCCCGTCGATCGGTCCGCCGCCGCTCGTGGGGTACAGCTCGTCGATCGTGCGGGCGACCGACGGGAAGTGCGGCGAGGTGGTGATGTTCGACCATGCCTGTGGCCCGATGGTGAGGGTGCGCTGGTCGGCGTAGATGAACGAGCCGTAGTTGGCGAGGTAGGTGTCGTCGGGTGGGGTGAGGGTGCGCCGGCCGCCGGCGGCGTTCAACTCGAGGGTGCGGCCGAAGTCGCTGAGGCTGAGGCGTCCGGCGTCGGCGGTGAGTTCGGCGAAGTTGCCCATGAAGCCGCCACTGCCGCGCGCCTCGGCGGGTGTGGTGAAGGCGATGAAGTAGCGGCGTGGTCCGTCGGCGCCGAGCATCGCGGGTGCCTGTTCCACCGCGGCGGTGGCGTTGCCGGCGGCGGTGTACTGGCGGCTCACGTCGCGGCGCAGTCGGGCGAGACGATCACCGATCGACGGGAACAGCCAGTCGCTGTCGGCGGCGGTGAGGCCGCGGTCGAGTCGGCCGAGTGCGGCCTCGAGGGCGCGCAGCGGCGCCTGCAGGGCGCGCACGGCATCGAGGTCGATGCGTCCACCCGATGGTGAGAGTGCGTCGTAGTCGGCGATGCGCAGCACGGCGGCGATGCGTGAGGCGGCGTCGGCGCCGGCATCCGACAGGTCGGCCATCGCGGTGCGGTGTTGGGCGGCGACGGGCACGAGGCGGCTCGGTTGGGCCCACGGCATCGCGAGGGCGCGCTCCGCGTTCGACAGCGAGCGGGCGGCCACGTCGAACAGGTCGGCGGCGGCGAACAGTTCACCGTTGCGGAACGCATCGAGGCCCGAGCGCGCGGCGCGGTTGCCGGTGCGCAGGTCGTCCTCGGCGAAGAGGGTGGCGCCGACGAGTCCGGCGAGGCCCACCACCATGAACGCGCCCACTCCGAGCAGGGTGCGGCGCATCGTGAGTCGCTGGTGGCGGGTGTGGCGGGTGAAGCCGACGATGGCGACGAAGCCGACGATGCCGACACCGAGGATGGTGGTCAGCCCGAAGATGTCGAACGGGCCGATCGCCCCGAGGTGGGTGAGCTGCTGCA
>JBJSXI010000002.1:0-10092 GCA_046086305.1 Ilumatobacteraceae bacterium | reverse complement strand
TGAAGGAATGGCACGCCGTCGATCTCGCCTCCGAGGTCGTCAAAGCCGTCGTCGATCGCAGCAAGATCGATCCCGCGCTCGTCGAAGACGTGATCACGGGTTGCGTCATGCAGATCGGCGAGCAGGCGTTCAACGTCGCGCGAAACATCGTTCTTGCTGCGGGTCTTCCCGAGTCGGTCCCCGGCACCACGGTCGATCGTCAGTGCGGGTCGAGCCAGCAGGCTGCCCACTTCGCGGCGCAGGGTGTGATCGCCGGCGCCTACGACGTCGTCGTCGCCGGTGGCGTCGAGGTGATGACCCGCGTGCCGATGGGAGCCTCGATGGCCGACGGCAAGTACGGATTCCCGTTCGGCCCGGCCGTGAGCGCACGGTACGCGAGCGCCGGCGGCCTCGTTCCACAGGGGATCTCGGCCGAGCTGATCGCCGACAAGTGGGGCCTCAGCCGCGACGACCTCGACGGATTCGGTGCCCGGTCGCAGCAGTACGCCGCGCGTGCCACGGCCGAGGGACGGTTCCAGTCGGAGATCCTCCCCCTCCTCGGTGCAGACGGCTCGATGGTTGCCGTCGACGAAGGTCTGCGTGAGACCACGATGGAGTCGCTCGCCAAGCTGAAGCCGTCGTTCCGCAGCGAAGAGGAAGGCGGACGAGTCACCGCCGGCAACTCGTCGCAGATCACCGACGGCGCAGCCTCGCTGCTCATCATGAGCGAGGAACGTGCCGCACAACTCGGGCTGCGCCCGCGGGCGCGCTTCGTCGGCTTCGCGCTTGCGGCCGATGATCCGCGACTCATGCTGACGGCGCCGATCCCTGCAACCCATCGCGTGCTGGCCAAGACCGGCCTGACGATCGAGGACATGGATCTCGTCGAGATCAACGAAGCGTTCGCCTCGGTGGTGCTGGCATGGGAGAAGGAGTTCCACCCCGACATGAACCGGGTGAACGTGAACGGCGGCGCGATCGCCCTCGGTCACCCGCTCGGCGCATCAGGAGCACGGCTGATGACCACGCTGCTCAACGAGCTCGAGCGCACCGGCGGGCGTTATGGGCTGCAGACGATGTGCGAGGGCGGCGGGATGGCCAACGCCACCATCATCGAACGCCTCGGCTGAGCCACCGTTCGACGCCGCTCGGTAGCCTCACGCCGTGCCCGAGTTCTCGACGGTGGTCTGGGTCGGCGGAGGGGTCCTCCTCGGCTGGGTGGTGTGGAAAACCGGTATCGGGATGCTCCGCGGGTTCACCCGGCCGCTGCCGCCACCGCCTCCGGCGGGTGAGATGCGCAAGATCAACGTGCGGTATCGGTGCACGGTCTGCGGCCTCGAGATCAAGCTGACACTTGCCCCCGACGAGGATCCGCCGCCGCCGCGCCACTGCCTCGAGGACATGGTCGAGGTGGCCCCGCTCTACGAGTGACCGTTCTCCACAGCCTGTGGACAACGAGCCACCGCGGCCGGGGGGATCAGTGCCACTTGGTGGCGGTGAACAGGCCCCCGAGCAGCAGTCCGAGACCGACGACGACCGGGATGTTGGTGTTCTCCCAGGCCGGCACCGTGTAGCGCAGCATGATCGCCACGCCGCCGAGACCGATGAGGCTCAGCATGAGGATCGGCACCCACCGCGGGCTCTCGTAGAACTCACGCGGTGTGGGCGGGGTGTAGCGCGACGAGCCCGACGCCGAGGCCTCGTGGTGCGGCGCCTCCTTGGCCATCGCCCCGGTGGGACGACCGCCCTTCGGGGTCACTCGACCGGACGTCTTGCGTTTGGGAGGTGCCACGGGCCTCGAGTGTAGAGGTCGCAGAGCATTCGACACGTCTCTCTCCGACCGGGCAGGCTGTCGTGGTGCCGCGTGTGCTCGTGATCGACAGCTACGACAGCTTCGTCTACAACCTCGTGCAGTATCTGGGCGAACTCGGTGCCGAACCCGAGGTCGTCCGGAACGATCAGTTGACCGTCGAACAGGCACTCAAGCGTGCACCTGATCTGGTCGTGCTGTCACCCGGACCGGGGCGACCCGAGGAGGCCGGCATCATCTGCGCCGCGATCCCCGCCTTCGCCGCCGCCGGTACACCGGTGTTCGGCGTGTGTCTCGGACACCAGGCCATCGGCCACGTGTATGGCGCCGCCGTGGTTCGGGCACCGACGCTCATGCACGGCAAGACGTCGCCGATCGAGCACCACGGTGCCGGCGTCTTCGCCGGGCTGCCCTCACCACTCGTCGCGACCCGCTATCACAGCCTCGTGCTCGATCCGGCAACCGTGCCGGATTGTCTCGAGGTCACTGCGACCACCGGCGACGGGGTGATCATGGGGGTTCGGCACCGCGACCTTCCCGTCGAGGGTGTGCAGTTCCACCCGGAGAGCATCCTGACGACCGCCGGGCACGAGCTGTTGCGCAACGTGCTCGCTGCTGCCCGCTGACTCGATCAGGGAGTTGGTTCAGCGATCGTCGTGGTGGTCGTTGTCGTGGTGGTGGCCGGCGGCGCCTGACCGACCCTGATGCGAATGACGGTGTCCGGGTCGACGAGGATCCCCGCATCGATGTTCTGCGAGACGACCTTGCCGATCTCGGGCGAGCCGGCCCCGACGACCACGTACTCGACCGATGCGAGCAGGCCGAGGTCGAAGAGCACCTTGCGTGCCTGCGCCTCGGTGAGACCCGTCAACGAGGGCACCGGGATCTGGATCGGCCCGCTCGACACGCGCAGCACGATGTCGGACCCCTTGGCGAGGAGTTCACCCGCTGCGGGCAGCGTGCCGATGGCCGTACCCGGACCGTACGCGTCGCTGCGCTCTTCGATCACGGTGACGAGGAATCCGAACTCGGGCCGCTCGAGCAATGCCCGTGCATCAGCGACCGGCAATCCGGCGACCGACGGTATTGCCACGTCGCCGAGGCCACCCGACACCACCAGTTGCACCGAGTCACCCTGTCGGATGTCGGTCCCGGCCGGCGGGTCGGTGCGAATCACCTCACCCTCGGGGACGGTCTCGGACTGCTCGACCAGCACGGTCGGATCGACGACCAACCCGATTCCTGTGAGGTTCGCCGTCGCCTCCGTCTGGCTCAGACCCGACACGTTCGGCAGGGGGAACGGTTCGTTCGCCGGGTTGTAGTAGACGGTGATCAGATCGTTCGTCGCCGCCGTGGTACCCGCAGGCGGATCAGTCGACACGATCAAGCCCTCGGGGAAGTCGTCGGTCGGTTGGCGCACCGGGTTGACGAGCAGCCCGGCCGCGCGAAGCTCCTCGGTGCCCTCCTCGAGTGACAGTCCGACGACGTTGGGCACGATCACCTCGCCAGAACCCTCGCCACCACCGAGGACATTGGCGAGGACGACCACACCGACGACGAGCGCGACCAGCGCTGCGGCGGCGATGCCGAGATACATCGCCATCGGGGAAGCGGACCGTGATCGACGCGGTGGCCGGCGCTCCCATCCTGATTCCGGCATCATCGCCGTGCGCGGCAGCACCGTGGTCGAGCCGCCCCCGACACCCTCGGGTGGGGTTACGTCATCGACAGGGGCAACGACGACCCGGCGATCGGGAAGGGTGGGCGGTACGGCCGCAGGGGCAGCCGGCGCTCCGGCCGGCGGAGCCGGCACATCGGGCATCTGGTCGAGGGCGCGCACCGGCTCGCCACGACGGAATCGACGAAGGTCGTCACGCAGGGCATCCGCACTCGGATACCGAAGATCGGGACGCTTGGCGAGCAGGCGGGCGATGATCGCCTCGAGGTCGCGTGGCACACCTGACACGACCTGGTTGAGCGGCTGCGGCCGCTCGTGCACCTGCTTGTAGGCGATGCTCACCGGGTTGTCGCCCTCGAACGGCGGGCGTCCGGAGACGAGTTCGTACATCACCACGCCGAGCGAGTACAGATCACTGCGCGGATCGGGCTGGCCTCCCTGCGCCTGCTCTGGAGAGAAGTACGTCGCCGTCCCCATGACCGATCCGTCTTGGGTGAGGTTGCTCTCCGTCGGTGCGTTGAGGGCCCGGGCAATTCCGAAGTCGGCCACCTTCACCTGGCCGTTCGACCCGACCAGGATGTTCGCCGGCTTGATGTCGCGATGAACCACGCCGTTGCGATGAGCGAACGACAGGGCTGCAGCCACCTCGACCACGATCTCGACGACCTTGGCAGGATCGATCCGCTTGCTGACACGGAGGTAGTCGGCAAGTGTGCGACCTTCGACGTACTCCATCGCCATGAAGTAGGTGTTCTGGTACTTCCCCCAGTCGTACACGCTGACGATGTTCGGGTGGTTCAGGCTCGCTGCACTCTGGGCCTCGCGGCGGAACCGCTCGACGAAGTTCGGATCGACCGCGAACTCGGGGAAGAGGGCCTTGATGGCCACTGGGCGACCGAGCAGGAGGTCGCGAGCCAGAAAGACGTCGGCCATCCCGCCGCGTCCGATGCGCCTCTGGAGTTCGTAGCGCTCGTTGAGAACGATCCGCTCGGTGTTGCCGTTCACAGCTGCCTTTCTCGGCGCAATCCCTCTGAGGATACCGAGGGCTGTCGGGGGTTCAGGCTCACCCGCCGAGGAGGTAGTCGAGGATCTGCTTGGCGATCGGCCCGGCGAGGCGGCCGCCGGTGCCGGCACTGATCTCATCGTTGGTGCCCTTCAAGACGACGGCAACCGCGTACTGCGGTGCCGCCGCTGGCGCGAATCCGATGATCCAGGCGTGTGAACGCTGCGGTTCACCTCGTGCGTTGAGCTGTGCCGTGCCGGTCTTGGCTGCTGCCTGGATCCCGCCTGCCAACTGCATCGGCTGGCCCGTACCGTTGTTCACAACACCGACCATCAACCCCGTCAGCACCGCTGCCGTGCTCGGAGAGATCGGTGTCTTCCACACCGTGGGCCGTGTCGTGGTGAGCAGTCTGCCGTTGTGCGCCTTCGTACTCGCAGTGACATACGGACTCATCATGCGCCCACCATTCGCAACTGCTGACGCGACCATGCACATGTGCAACGGCGTCATCAGATCGTTCGCCTGACCGAATCCACCGATTGCGAGCAGTGGGATGTTCTGAGCGAAATCGATCGGCTCACGTCCGGCATTCTCGAAGTTGCTCGTCGCAGGTGCGGGCAGGTCGAAGGGGATCTGCTCGCCGACACCCCACTCACGTACTCCCTGCACCATCGCATCGGGACCGAGCGTGACGGCGATCTTGGCGAACGGGATGTTGCAGCTCCGCCAGAACACCTCGGACATCGACCCACCGCACTCACGTGCGCCGTAGTTCTCGATCGGATCATCCGTCTGCGGTGGCAGCCAGGACGACTCGACCGGCCACTCGGTGTCGAGACCGATGACACCGCGCTCGAGGGCGATGCCCGTCGTCAGCACCTTGAACGCCGAGCCCGGCATGTAGCGCTCCTGATACGCGTTCGCGAGGAGGGGCTTACCCGGCTGCTCGTTGAACGCAGCGAACGCGTTCTCGGCTTCGTCTCCATCGGGAACCGCGACGGCATTGGGATCGAAACGCGGATGACTCACCATCGCGAGCACCGCACCGGTGGAGGGGTCCATCACCACCACGGAGCCTTCGCGATCACCGAGTGCCTCGGCAACCACGCGCTGCAGGTCGTGACGCAAGGTCAGCACGACCGTGCCGCTGTTGTCGGCCCCACCGAAGACACCACCCACGGTCTGTGCAGCCGTGTCACCCATCAGGACATCGTCCATCGTCTTCTCGAGCTGCGAACTGCCGAACGAGTACGTGTAGTAGCCGGTGATGTGGGCAAACAGGTCACCGGTCGGATAGCGCCGCTGGAACGCGAACTCACCGCCACCTGTCGCGACGCTCTCGGCGACCACGACCCCATCCGCCGTGACGATCGGCCCGCGTGGACGGTTGAAGTCGCGGATGGTCTGGCGGTTGTTCGAGGGATGTTCGTCGAGCGCCTCCTTGCGCGACACCTGGATCGTGTTCAACGCAATGAACACGACGACGTAGAGCAACAAGAGTCCTGCGACGAGCCCGCGAATCTGGCGGATCATGACGGCACCACCTCGGCCCGGATCCGACGGCGCAACTCTCGACGCTTTCCCCGCGCCTGCCACCTCTCGGACAACGTCAATGCATCGTCGACCTCGCCCGCGCGTCGCGCCGTCGAGTCGCTGACCCTGATGAGCAGCGCGAGGAGGATGTAGTTCGAGAGAAGACTGCTCCCGCCGTAACTGACAAACGGCAGGGTGATGCCGGTGAGCGGAACGACTCGCAGCACGCCAGCCATGATGATGAACGCCTGCATCCCGAGGATCGTCGTCAGACCGGTGGCGAGCAGCGTCTCGAAGTCGTGACCGGCACGAACCGCGACGCGCATCCCTGCGCCGATGAACAAGAGGAACGCGATGATGATCGCCGTGGCACCGACCAGGCCGAGTTCCTCGCCGATCGCCGCGAAGATGTAGTCGGTACTGGCGGCAGGGATCTTGTTCGGGCTCCCCATCCCAAGACCGGTGCCACCCGTGCCACCGTTGGCGAAGGCGAACATCGCCTGCGCCGACTGGTAGCCGCGTCCCTCGTACCTCGACCACGGATCGAGCCAGTTGTCGACACGTATCTGCACGACCGAGAAGAGTCGATGCGCGACGACTGCCGCCACGGCGAACAGCCCAAATCCGAGGACGAGGAAGAACGCCCGCTCGGTGGCCACCCACATCATCACGGTGAACAGCGTGAAGAAGAGCAGCGCCGACCCGAGATCCTTCTGCGCCACCATCACTGCCACGGCGAACGCCCACGACACGGTGATCGGCAGCACATGGCGCGGATCAGGAATGTGCAGCGGTCCGATCCGACGCGTCGAGATGGCAATTGCCTGACGGCTCTCCGACAGGTACCCGGCGAAGAACAACGCCAACGCCACCTTGGCGAACTCGGCGGGCTGGATGTTCACCGGGCCGACACTCACCCAGATTCGTGCACCGCCGACACTCGCCCCGATGCCGGGCACCATCGGGAGGACCAGCAGTCCTGCGCCTGCAGCGAGGAAGGTCCACTTGTAGCGAGCCAGGTCGGCCGCCCGCTGCACCACGAGCAGCGTCAGCACGAAGGCGACCACGGCGAGGAGTGTCCACGTCGTCTGCAGCGCTGCCCGACGTTCGCTCAGTCGGGCGATCATCACGTATCCGAGGCCGTTCAGCAGCACAGCGAGGGGAAGCAGGGTGCTGTCGGCGCCGCGGGCGAGAAGTCGCACGGCGACATGGGCAGCGAGCAACAGCGCAAGCAGCGCGACGAGGAACGGGATGATCGTCGCCGGCATCTGCGAGTTCTTGCCCAGCGCCGCGAGCACATAGCCGATACCGGTGATACCAGCACCCATCGCCACGAGCCCGAACTCGGCGCTCCGACGCACGTCGCCGATGGTGCGCAGTCGGGCCATCGATCAGGGTGACGTCGTCGTCACTGTCGTCGACGGTCGAGTCGTCGTCGGTGACACCGAGGTACTCGTCGGACTCGAGGTCGTGGTCGTCGAGACGGACGTCGACGTGGTTGTCGGCCCGGGTGCGTCGTCCTCGCGGAGCGCGACCACCAGGCCTGCCGTGACGCCGATGATCGCAGCGAGTAGAGAGCCGAACAGCACGGCACCGAGACGATTCCGGCTCGTCTCGACGACGGGCTCTCCTGGTCCGACCTCGATGGGCAGTGTCGGACGACGGTCTGCATCGGGAAGTTCGTCGGCGACGATGAGCGACCGCGCCATCCAGTCGGTGGCAGGAATCGTTGGCGCCTCTGCAGGCTCTGCCGATTCGCCGTCGGCGACATCGATGACCACAACGGTCACGTTGTCGTGGCCACCATTCCGGTTGGCGGCAGCGACGAGCGCCGCTGCGGCTGCGTCGGGCTCGTCGTGGCCGATGAGGAGCTGGCGAATCTCGTTGTCGGCGACCTCGTCAACGAGGCCATCGCTGCACAGCACGAACCGATCCCCGCGCACTGCTGTGAGGATCCACGTGTCGACCTTGACGGTCGGCTCGATGCCGAGCGCACGTGTGACGATGTTGCGACGCGGATGGGTGCGGGCCTCGTCCTCGGAGATGTGGCCCGTATTGACCAGCTCTTGGACGTAGCTGTGGTCGGTGGAGATCCGCTCGAGTTGGTGTTCGCGCATCCGGTAGATCCGACTGTCGCCGACGTTGGCAAGTGCCAACTGCGCGGGTCCGTCACCGCTGACCAACGTGGTGAGCGCAACGACCGTCGTGCCCATCCCCCGCTGATCCGACCGACTGTGGGCTGCCTGGAAGATCGCCGCATTGGCCTCGACGACCGCCGCGACGAGCAACTCGACACTGTTCACACCGTCGCGCAGCCGCTCGGACAGTGTGGAGACAGCGATCTCGCTCGCAACCTCACCTGCCGCGTGTCCACCCATCCCATCAGCCACGATCGCTGCGACACCGTCGATGCTGTAGGCGTCCTCGTTCGCGTCGCGCACCATCCCTGTGTCGGTGGCACCGGCTGCGACCAGCACGGGCAGTGACGGACCGCCTGACGCCGTGGTCACCGATCCGCCTCGAAGAGCGTGTTCCCCACCTGGATCCGGTCGCCGAGGCGAAGGCGTGCGGGGCCGGTGAGTCGTGCGCCGTTGAGCGCAGTGCCATTGGTGCTGCCGAGATCCTCGACCCATGCCTCACCACTGTCGGCCCAGACCCTCGTGTGCTGCTGAGATGCGAACTGGTCGTCGGGGAGGACGATGGTGCACTGCGACGACCGGCCGATCGTCACCTCACCTTCGATCACGAACTTCGATCCCCTGCGCACGCGGGGCTCGACGACCACGAGACGCGTCGGAACGTCACGAGACGATCGGGGCATTCTCCCCGCGGCCGCCGTCGTCGCACCGGCGGCGGCGGAGCGTGCTGCCTGCCCTGCGAGTCTCGGGCCGCGCAGTTCACTCCAGACCGTCCACAGCACACGTCCGAAGAACAGGTACACGAGCGCGAGCAGGGCGTAGTTGAGGATGCTGAGCTGGGCTTCGCTCACGACGCCTCGAACCGGATGTTGATGCCACCGACGGAGATGATGTCGGAGTCCTCGAGGATGCGTTCGACCGCGACCCGCACGCCGTTCACCTTCGTGCCATTGGTGCTACCGAGATCAACCACGACGAACAGGCTTCCTGCGGCGCGCACCTCGCAGTGCTGGCGACTGACGTTCGCACTCGGGAGGCAGATCGTGCAGTCCTCCTTCCGGCCGATCGAGACCACTCGCTTGCCGATCGGCACGCGATCACCGTTCGGCAGGATCAACGCACCCCCACCGGGTGTCACTGCGGGCTCCACCACCTTGCCGTCGACCTCGAAACGACCGGGCCGTAGATCGGCGTCGACGTGCAGTTCGACCGTCACCGGTCCGACGAAGACGAACCCCTCCGACAGGGCGTACTGACGGGCCGTCTCGCAGAGTTCGGCCGTGAGTCGGGATTCGAACTCGACAAACCCGGCATGGTCGGCGGCACTGAGCCAGAAGGAGAAGGCGTTCGGCACGACCCGGCGCCCCCGTGCATCGATGGTGCGCTGCTCCTCGATCTCGCGCAGGAGTCGACGGCCGAGCTCGACCGGCAGCACGCGAGAACCCGCACCACGCGTGAACACACCCGCGACCAGGCGCTCCATGCGCTGCTCGAAGCCCTGCAGACCCATCTTCGGGAAGGCTACTGGCCGGGTCTGCGACGGGGCGTTCGACCCTGGGTGCGGGTTGGGGGCAACGATCGAGGCGCGGTAACCTCCCTTCTCCACTCGGGCGAGTGGCGGAATGGCAGACGCGCTGGCTTCAGGTGCCAGTATTCGAAAGGATGTGGGGGTTCAAGTCCCCCCTCGCCCACAAATCCCCGTGCTCTGGTCCACTTCCACGAGGGGCGCGCTGCATCAGCGCCTCGACCAGACCGTCGTCGGCGCGCCTACCACGCAAGTCCATGTGTGGCGGCAGCCTGGCTGATGCGGTCCATGAGTTGGTCGACCGATCCGTGACACTCGTCCAACTCGTCGGGCCCGAGCAGAACGACGACACCGCTGGTCGTCTCGGCCACCACGACGGGCACGCGGCCGCCGGAGCCCGCCCGCACGGCATCGGGTTGGTCGTTG
>JBJSXI010000001.1:0-11099 GCA_046086305.1 Ilumatobacteraceae bacterium | reverse complement strand
ATCAGGGCCAATGTGCCGCTCGTCTACGTCGACGCCGTGCCCGTGCGCGTCGACGAGCTCGGTCGGGTCACCAAGGTGGGCATGCTCCTGCGTCAGGCGGCCGACGGCACGATCAGCCGAATGGTCGTCACCGGTCGGGTGCTCTATGGCGAACGGATCCGCGATGCACTGCTCCGTCATCTCGAGAAGGATCTCGGCCCGGTGGCACTACCGCGGATTCCCGCCGAGGTCGCGCCGTTCACGGTCGTCGAGTACTTCCCCGACCCCGACGTGAGCGGCTTTCACGATCCGCGACACCACGCCGTGAGCCTCGCATTCGTCGTGCCCGTCGCGGGCGACTGCCAGCCGACCCAGGAGGCACTCGACCTGCGCTGGTTCACCCCCGAGGAAGCAACGAGCGAGACGGTGCGGCGCGAGATGACGGGCGGCCACGACCGGCTGATCCGTCTGGCCCTCGCACACGTCGGCTGCCTGCCCTGAGCGAGCTGCCCAGACCGCGCTGCCCAGACCGCGCTGCCCTGCGCGCGGCGACCATTCAGCCGCGCAGCGACGCGACGATCTCGGCCATCAACTCGCCGGCCTCGGTGGGGTTCTGACCGACCTTCACCCCACTCGCCCGCAGCGCGTCCATCTTCCCCTTCGCGGTGCCCTTGCCCCCGCTCGTGATCGCGCCCGCGTGGCCCATCTTCTTGCCCTCGGGCGCAGTGACCCCGGCGATGTACGCACTCATCGGCTTGCGCACCGAGGTGCGGATGAACTCGGCCGCTTCCTCCTCGGCCGAACCGCCGATCTCGCCGATCATGATGATCGCGTGGGTCTCGGGGTCGGCCTCGAACTCGCGCAGACAGTCGATGAAGTTCGTCCCCGGCACTGGATCGCCGCCGATACCGACACACGTGCTCACGCCGATGCCACGCTGCTTGAGTTCGTAGAGCGCCTGATAGGTGAGGGTGCCCGAGCGGCTGACGATCCCGACGTTGGGTCCCGCCACCGACGGCAGCTCGGCGATCTCACCGGCCGTGATGCCGATGTTGCACTTGCCCGGGCTGATGATGCCGGGGCAGTTCGGCCCGAGCAGCCGCGTGCCGGGGTACTGGCGCACCAGGGTGTTGTAGGTGCGTGCCTCATCCTGGGCCGGGATGCCCTCGGTGATGCAGACGACGAACGCGATACCTGCCGCAGCCGCCTCGAGGATCGCCGAACTGGCCGCCTTCGGGGGGACGGCGATGAACGACGCGTCGGCACCGGTAGCCGCGACCGCCTCGGCGACCGAGTCGAACACGGGCACCCCCTCGACGTCGGTGCCGCCCTTGCCGGGTGTGACACCGGCGACGACCTTGGTGCCGTAGGCGCGGTTGCGCAGACCGTGATAGCGGCCCTGTCCACCGGTGAGTCCCTGCACGATCACCTTGGTGTTCGCATCGACGAAGATGGCCATGTCAGTTCACACTCGCAGTCGTGGCGTTGGCGATGTCGACCGCGGTTCGTGCGGCGTCGAGCATCGTCGGCTCAGAGATCAACTTCGAACTCGGGATACCCGCACCGGCGAGGATCTCGCGGCCCTGCTCGGCATTCGTCCCGTCGAGACGGATGACGATCGGCGCACGGAGATCGACCCTCGACATCGCCTCGACGATGCCCTTGGCAACCTCTTCACCGCGTGTGATGCCACCGAAGATGTTGACGAGGATGCTCTTCACATTGTGATCCGAGTTGATCACTTCGAGCGCCGCCGCCATCATGTCGGCGTTCGCCCCTCCCCCGATGTCGAGGAAGTTGGCAGCCCGTCCACCCACCTGGTTGACCACGTCGAGTGTGCTCATCGCCAGTCCGGCACCATTGGCGATGATGCCGACACTGCCGTCGAGACCGATGTACTGCAGGTCGTGGGTGCGCGCGAGCTGCTCGCGTTCGTCCATCTCCTCGGTGGCCCGGAACTCGTCCCACTCGGGGTGACGGAACGCCGCATTACCGTCGAGGGTGACCTTGGCGTCGAGCGCGTGCACACCACCATCGGGTCGCAGGATGAGCGGGTTGATCTCGGCGAGATCGCAGTCGCCGCGCACGAAGCAGTCGTACAGCTTCACGAGCATGTCGGCCACCCCGTCGACCGCCGCAGGGTTGATCCTCGCCCGAACGGCAGCGTCGCGCGCCGTTGCCAGCGAGATGCCGTCGACGGGATCGATGTGCAGCATCACGATCGCATCGGGATCGGTTGCCGCCACGGCCTCGATCTCGACACCACCCTGCGCACTCAGCATCAGCAGATGCTTCTTCGCGGCTCGATCGAGTGAATACGACGCGTAGTACTCCTCGACGATGTCGCTGGCGTGCTCGACCCACACCCGACGGACCACGTGCCCCTTGATGTCCATCCCGAGGATGTTCGTCGCGTGCTCGCGCACCTCGGCAGGGGTGGCCGCCAACTTGATGCCGCCGGCCTTGCCGCGACCACCCACCTTCACCTGGGCCTTGATGACCACGGGGTATCCCGCGACATCGGCGGCAGCAACCGCCTCGTCGACGGTCGTTGCCACATCACCGGGACTCACCGGGATGGCATAACGGGCGAAGTACTGCTTGCCCTGGTACTCGAACAGGTCCATCAGGCCTCTTCCTCTCGTGCGTCGAGTGTCGTCTCCAGCCATGCGCTGATGCCCTTGAGCGAACTCCCCGGGCCGAACACCTCGGCCACACCCTGCTCGCGCAGGGCGCGTGCGTCTGCGTCGGGGATGACGCCCCCGCCGAAGACGAGCACCGACTCGAGGCCCCGAGCGCGCAGTTCGGCCATCACCTTGGGGAACAGGGTGAGGTGGGCGCCACTCAGCAGCGACAGGCCGACGGCGTCGACATCCTCCTGCAGGGCCGTTTCGGCGATCTGCTCGGGCGTCTGGTGCAGGCCGGTGTAGATGACCTCGAACCCGTGGTCGCGCAGCGCGCGGGTGATGGTCTTCGCGCCGCGGTCGTGCCCGTCGAGGCCCGGTTTGGCCACCACCACGCGATACGGCCGCTTCACGGCCGTGACCCTACGACCATCCCGTCCACGGGCTCAATTCCACTCGAACGTGCAATGTCCGGGCACACTGGTCGCCGTGGCTCGCCTGCGCACCCCCCTCGCCAGAGCCGTCGTCCCGGTGCTCGGCGGGATCGGCTTCTTCGCCGTGCTCGGTGCGGGCATGTGGGGTGTCGCTGCGCTCATCGCCGACAACAGTGACCGAGCCTCTGATCTGCTCGTGCCCACCTATCAAGAGCTCGGGCGTGTCGACACCATCTCCGAGGTGATCGCCGACGACGGACCGATCGTGCTCGCCGACCTGATCGGCGACGACCGCAACATCGTGCTCGACCACACCGGCCCCGATCCTGCCCTCGGGTGGGCGATCTACCTCGCCCACCCTGCCGACCGCACGGCGGCCTGTCCCGTCGAGGTCGTCCGCGGCACTCGCGGCTTCACCGACTGCGACGGTCGGACACTCGATGTCAGCGAGCTCGCCCTCCCGCCGCTCGGCGTTCGACCGATCGTCAGCGCCGACGGCGTGCTCACCCTCGACCTCGTCGCCGACGACGCCGAGGGAACCACATCGGGCTGACGACCGTCTCACCGGCATGGACCGCCGACGCTTCCTCACCCTGTCGTCCCTCCCACTCGTCGCCCAACTCGCCGCCGCATGTGGTGACGACACACCTGAGCAGGCGAGCGGCACCGACCGCGAATCGCTGCGCAGCGATGTCGAGCGGATCACCGTCGATCGCGATCCCGCTGCGGCAGCCGCAGCGATCAACGACTTCGGTGCCGACCTGTACCGAGCGCTGGCCGACCGCAGCGGCGACGACAACCTCGTCATCTCCCCGGTCAGCATCTCGATCGCTCTCACGATGACCGCGGCGGGTGCACGGGGCACGACACTCGACGAGCTCGCCGCCGGTCTGCGCATCGGCTCGTCGGCAGATGTCGCCTCCATCCACCGCTCGATGAACGCGCTCGACGCCCACCTCGAGTCGCTGAACGGCTCGGTCGACAACACCGAGGAGGGCGGTACCGGAACCAGCGTGGTCGAGCTGTCGATCGTCAACTCGCTGTGGGGCCAGGCCGGGCTGACATTCGGACCGGCCTTCCTCGATCTCCTCGCCGCCGAGTACGGCGCAGGCCTCGAGCTGGTCGACTACCGCACCGCGCCCGAAGCGGCGCGCACGGCGATCAACGACTGGGTCGACGAGGCGACGCAACAGCGGATTCCCGAACTGCTCGTCGAAGGCACGATCACCACCGACACGCGGCTCACACTCGTCAACGCCGTCCACCTGCGCGCGAACTGGGCTGAGCGCTTCGACGAGTCGCTCACCACAGACGAGGCGTTCACGGCGCCGACCGGCGAGGTGCGCGTGCCGATGATGCACCGCCTGCACGAGTACGGCTACGCCGCAGGTGATGGATGGGTGGCCGTCGATGTGCCCTACGTGTTCGACGGGCTGTCGCTCCTCGTGGCCGCCGGCTCGGCACCCGACCTCGCCGCACTCGACGCGCTCGACCTCGACGAGATCGTGACCGGGCTCGCACCCCGTCGCGTCGATCTCGGGCTGCCGCGCTTCGACATCGGATCATCGCTCTCGCTCGCCACGGTGCTGCGCGACCTCGGCATCGATCTGGCCTTCACACCCAGTGCCGACTTCTCGGGCATGACCACCGACGAGCAGTTGATGATCAGCGACGTCGTCCACGAGGCGAACATCACGACCGACGAAGACGGCTCGGAGGCGGCGGCGGCCACGGCTGTCGTGATGGTCGGCACCTCGGCGCCGATCGACGAGCCGGTGACCGTGGTGTTCGATCGCCCGTTCCGGTTCTGGCTGCGCGACCGGCTCACCGGCACGGCCGTGTTCGTCGGCCGTGTGACCGACCCGAGCGCGACCCGCTCCTGACGTGATCAGGTCGCCGTGGTCACACCGGCGACGAGACGGCCGACGAACTCCTCGGCGTGGGCCTCGAGTCGTGACCGGTGCAGTGCCACGCCACCGACGACATCGGCACCGACCGAGCGCACCGCCTCTCCCAGGCGGTCGAGTGTGCGCCCCGGGTTGAGGGCGAAGGTGCAGAACGTGGCGGCCCGCTTGCCGCGCATCGCCGGGAGGTGCTGGATCGCGCCCAGCCCCCACGGTGCCTGACCGACGACGAACAACCCGTGCACCCAGGTGCCCACGACCACCATGTCGGCGTCCTGGATCGACTGCATCTCCGGACGACGGACGGGGCTCACCCCGGTGATCCCCCATCCCTCCTGCTGCAGACCGGCGGCGATCAACTCACCTGCCCGACGTGTATTCCCGGTGAGCGACTCGAAGAGGATGGCGGCCTTCATGACCACATTGAACCACGCGAGCCGTGGCCGACCCGTCAGCGACAGCGCCGCAGCGGCGCCCAGGCGAGCGCCAGATGCTTCACCCCGACACCCGGGAAGCGGATCGTGGCCTCGGCCCGCTCACCTTCGCCACGCAGCTCGATGACCACACCCTCGCCGAAGGTCGCATGCTCGACATCGTCACCGACCCGCAGACCCAGATCGATGGCACCGCGGCGACCTGCGGCGATCGCCGCGTCGACGACGCGCTCGCGATGTTCGTCGTCGGGATCGAACCCGGTGACGACCGGCCGGCGCGTCGATCCCGTCGACTCGCTGCGGTCGACACGTTCTGCACGCTCGGCACGCACTGCGTATGAGGTACGGACGACCGCCGAACCCGAGGTCTCGATGAGATGGGCGGGAATCTCGTCGAGGAACCGTGACGGCGGGTTGTAGCTGGTGGTGCCGAACAGCTGACGGCTCCACGCATGCACGAGGTGCAGGCGCTGCTGAGCCCGGGTGATACCCACATAGGCCAGCCGGCGCTCCTCTTCCATCTCGCTCGGTTCGGTGAGCGCACGGCTGTGCGGGAACACACCCTCCTCCATCCCGACGACGAACACCGCCGGGAACTCGAGCCCCTTCGCGCTGTGCAGTGTCATCAGCACCACACGGTCGTCGCCATCGAGTTTGTCGGTGTCGGCCACGAGGCTCACCTGTTCGAGGAACTCGTCGATCCGGGTGAACTCGCGCGCCGAACCGACGAGTTCGCCGAGGTTCTCGAGCCGTCCCGCAGCCTCGACCCCCTCGGTGGACTCGAGCTCGGCCAGATAGCCACTCGCATCGAGCACCTCGTGAAGGAGGTCGCCCGGGGTGATCGACGGTTCGTCGTCGTCTGCGCCGACCAGCAGCGCGCCCATCTCGTCGATCAGCCGTACGAACGAGGCGACACCGCGTGCTGCGGCGCCCGTGAGTCCGGCCTCGTCGGCACGTCGCAGCGCCTCGATGAACGTGATGCCCTCGGCCGAGGCGAGCGCATCGAGTTTGGTGAGGCTGCCATCGCCAATGCCGCGCTTGGGGACGTTGAGCACCCGCTTCACGCTCACCTCGTCGGCCGGGTTCACCACGGCGCGCAGGTAGGCCATCGCGTCCTTCACCTCGCGCCGGTCGTAGAACCGGGTGCCGCCGACCACCTTGTAGGGCACACCGGCGCGCATCAGCGCTTCCTCGACGACGCGACTCTGCGCATTCGTGCGGTAGAAGACCGCCATGTCATTCCACAGCAGGTGCTGGTCGCGGTGCAGTGATGCGAGCGTGCGCACGACCCACGATGCTTCGTCGGACTCATCAGACGCCTGGTAGCGCACGATCGGCTCACCCCGACCCCGCTCGCTCCACAATTGCTTGTCGGTGCGACCGGGGTTGTTGGCGATGACCGCATTGGCCGCATCGAGGATCGTCTGCGTACTGCGATAGTTCTGATCGAGGATGATCGTGGTGACGTGGTCGAACGCGTCCTCGAACTGCGAGATGTTGCGCACGTCGGCGCCCCGCCAGCCGTACACCGACTGGTCGCCGTCGCCGACGATGGTGATCTGCTCGTGCGCCGCGGCGAGCATCAGGGCGATCTCGTTCTGCGCCATGTTCGTGTCCTGGTACTCGTCGATCAGCACATGACGGAACCGCTGCTGATAGTGGCCGAGCACATCGGGGTGTGAGCGGAACAACTCGACCGTCAGCACGAGCAGATCGTCGAAGTCGACCGCCCCGGCCTTGTGCAGGCGGGCCTGGTATTCGACGTAGATGTCGGCGTACTTGCGCTCGAAGATGTTGTCGGCCGCGACGAGCGCCTGATCGGGTCGCACGAGCTCGTTCTTCCACAGGCTGATACGACCCTGCGCCGCACGGGCCGGGAAGCGCTTGGCATCGAGACCCAGATCGCGCACCACATAGCCGGCGAGACGCTGCGCATCACTCTGGTCGTAGATGCTGAACGTGCGCGGGTAGCCGAGCAGGTCGGCGTGCGAACGCAGGATCCGCACACATGCCGAGTGGAAGGTACACACCCACATCGCCTTGACCGCCGGGCCGACGAGCGCGGCGACGCGGCGCTTCATCTCGTCGGCCGCCTTGTTGGTGAAGGTGATCGCGAGGATCGACGACGGCGGCACACCCTCGGCCACGAGGTGGGCGATGCGGTGGGTGAGCACCCGCGTCTTACCCGACCCCGCACCGGCGACGACCAGCAGCGGACCCGCCCGATGGACCACTGCGTCGAGCTGGTCGGGATTGAGCACCGACAGATCGAGCGGTTCCCCCGGCAGTGCAGTGCGCATGACACCGTCATCCTACGGACGAGGTGTGACGACCCCTGCCGGTAACGTGCCGTCGGTGTCGACCCGACTGCGCGTGCTCTTCGTCACCGTCGTCGGGAGCGCGGCGTCGGCGGTCGTCGTCTGGGCATTCCTCGTCGCCCTCGACGCAGCGACCGAGCTGCGCCTCGACCAACCCGGCCTCGTGTGGCTCCTCCCCGTGGCCGGCTTCATGGTCGCCGGCACGTACCACTCGTGGGGTGGGCGGGCCAAGGGAGGCACCCCGGCCGTCGTCGAGCAGGCCGGGGTGTTCACCCACGGCGCACCGGCGCGGATGACACCGCTCGTCTTCGGCGGCGCCGTCGTCGGCCACGCCGTCGGCGCCTCGGTCGGTCGTGAGGGTGGCGCACTACAGATCACCGGCTCGATCACCGACACGATCGCCCGACACAGCGGACTCGGCGCGCGTCAACGGCGCACCCTGCTCGCCGCGTCGCTCGCCGCAGGGTGGGGCGCCGCGTACGGGGTGCCCGTGACCGGGGTGGTGTTCGGCCTCCAACTGGTGCGCACCCATCGCTGGCGCACCCTGCCGCTCGCCGTGATCGCCGCGCTGGTCGGCAACGGTGTCGTCGCCGCCCTCGGCTCACCGATCGCCGAGCGACCCACGGTCGCGCCGGTCGACTGGTCGGGTACCACCGTCGTCGCCCTCGTCGTGTGCGGGATCGTGTGCGGACTGTTGGCCCGACTGTTCGTCGGCGGACTGCATCGCGTGCGCGCCGTCGTGGCGCACCGCGTTCCTTCACCTCCGCTGCGCGGTGTGGTGGGCGGACTGCTCACCCTCGTCGGCATCGCGCTTGTCGGACGCGACTACCTCGGTCTGTCGCTCCCGCTGCTCGATACCGCCTTCGGTGGTGCCGATACAGCGATCTCCACCCCGCTGCTGAAGTTGCTGTTCACCGTCGTCGCGCTCGGTACCGGGTTCGTCGGCGGTGAGGTCGCTCCCCTGTTCGTCATCGGTGGCACCGCTGGCGCCGCCATCGCCACCTGGCTCGGTGTCGCCGGTGCCGAGCGGATCGTCATGGCGACGACCGGATCGGCGGTCACCTTCGCCGCGGCCGCGTCAGCGGGCCTCACCGGCGTCGTGCTGAGCGTCGAACAGTTCGGTCGCCATGCACTCGGACCGGCGCTCATCGTCGCGGCCGTGGCCCGGATCGTCGCAGGACGCCCCGACCTCTACCGCTCACACCACTGATCGGCTCACCGATCGGCATCGCCCGACGGGCGACCGCGTCGCAACTGCTCGACCGCGTCAGGTGCGAGGAGATCGACCACGAGGCGCACCGGGTGGCGCGCCCCGGTGACCGCGTCGAGCGCGCGACCACCACCCGCCGATGTGGGCAGGCCCACGGTGAGCACACCGAAGCGCACCGTCGGGTCCGTGGCACGGGCCACTGCGGCCTTGGCGACGGCGCGCCACAGCAGTTCGATGCGTTGCGCGCCAGGTCGGTTCGATGTTCGCCCACCCACCACCTCGAACCACCACGCACGACCGCGATGATCGACCGCCGCGAGGGTGACCTCGACCCCCGGGACCACCTTGGCTGCATCGACGATCGAGTGATAGCCGGCCGCCTCGAGCCGGGCCACGGCGAGGTCGCGTGCCGCCCACCCGGCGATGAGTGGATCCGCGTCGTCGGCGCCGAGGCGCACATCGGGCCGGTATGTCTCGGCAGCCACCCGCTCGCGCGCCGCCGCGACATATGCGGCATCCATGTCGTAGCCAACATAGTGACGACCCGTGCGCACGGCGGCCGCAGCTGTCGAACCAGAGCCCATGAACGGATCGAGCACCACCTCACCCTCGTAGGTGTGCAGGTGGATCAGCCGCTCGGGCAGCGCGACCGGGAACGGCGCCGGATGACCGACGCGCGCCGCACTCTCCGGCGGGATCTCCCACACGTCGAGTGTCGCCTCCATGAACTCGTCGCGGCTCAACGTGCTGACGTGGGGCAGCCCGCGACGAACACGCTCGGCGAGATCGGGTACGCGATCGAAGCGACCCTTCGAGGCGATGATCACCCGCTCGCTCAGATCGCGTAGCACCGGGTTGGCCGGACGCTGGAAACTCCCCCACGCGCAGTTCCCCGCCGCACCGCGCTGCTTCACCCACACCACCTCGCCGCGCAGGAGCAGACGGAGATCGTCTTGCAGGATGCCGACGACATCGGCGGCGAGCGACCGGTACGGCCGACGCCCGAGGTTGGCGACGTTCACGGCGATGCGCCCACCCGGCTGCAACACTCGCCGACACTCGGCGAACACCTCACGCAGCATCGTCAGATAATCGACGTAACTGCCCGGCACATGGCCCTCGCCGAGCACCTCCTCGTAGGCCTTGCCGGCGAAATAGGGCGGCGAGGTGACGACGAGGGCGATCGACGCATCGGCGACATCGCGCATCTCGCGGGCGTCACCGACGACGATCTGGTCGACGAAGGCCGGTTCGGCGATCACGTCGTCGTCGGAGGTCTCCGGTGCGGGGAACCGCTCGTAGAAGGCCGACGAGTCGTGGCCCTCACGCCGGCCGACACCGAAGGCGGAGGTACGCGTCGACCGTCGGGGCGTCGTCACGCCGGGCCGCCCACAGGCACCGGGGCCGACGGCAGGGCGGCGACAGTCGTCGCGACGAGCACCTCCACGCGGCAACGTTAGGCCACGATCGACATCGCCCGCGCGATGCGCGCGCCCACGGTTGCCCATCTTCCCGTCGCGTCCGTCACAATGACGACCGTGACCTACCGGTACCTGTGGACGCCGCTGCCCCTCGGACCCGTCACGGCGCGCAACCGGATCGTCTTCAGCGCCCACCTCACCAACTACGCGCGCGACGGGCGGCCGACCGAGCAGCACGCGGCGTACTACGCGGCTCGCGCCGCCGGTGGCGCGGGCCTGATCATCACCGAGGAGCACAGCACCCATCCCACCGACTGGCCGTACGAGAAGCTGATCCACGGCTTCCACCGCGATGTCATTCCCGGCTACCGCCGGATCACCGACGCAGTGCACCGCCACGGCGTGCCGATCTTCGCCCAGATCAACCACAACGGTGGGCAGGCATCGTCGATGTACTCGCGGCTGCCGGTGTGGGCGCCGTCGGCCGTGGCCGATCCACTGTTCCGTGAAGTTCCCAAGGCCATCACCGCGGCCGAGATCGACGAGGTCATCGCCGGCTACGCGCTCGTCGCCGAGCACTGCGCCGAGGGTGGGTTCGACGGCATCGAACTGCAATGCAGCCACTCGTCGATCGTGCGCGGCTTCCTGTCGCCCGCGACCAACCATCGCACCGACGACTACGGCGGGTCGCTGGAGGGCCGCACCCGCCTGCTGCTCGAGATCGTCGATGCCGTCCGCCGCGTCGTCGGCACCCGCCTCGCGCTCGGTGTCCGCC